>NZ_LT669941.1:355931-711863 GCF_900128505.1 Parabacteroides timonensis | reverse complement strand
TCGTCGGCGAAATAATCTACCACACTGCGGGCGATACGCTCCCCTATTTCATCTACTTCCGTAAGCGTTTCCAAAGAGGCCTCTTCCAGTTGTTTCATGGAATGGAAAGCGGATGCCAGACGCTTGGCTACGGTTTCACCAACATAACGGATTCCCAGTCCGAAAAGTACACGTTCGAAAGGAACCTGTTTAGATTCTTCGAGGCTGACCATCAGGTTACGGGCACTTTTCTCCGCCCAGCGTTCCAGACGCAGCAGATCGGGAACCTGCAAGGTGTACAGGTCGGCCACATTCTTTATGAGACCGGCATTGAACAAGTCTTCCACCGTTTCCGGGCCGATATTTATATTCATGGCACGCCGGGTAACGAAATGTTCGATACGGCCTTTTATCTGCGGAGGGCAACCCGATTCGTTCGGACAATAGTGGGCTGCTTCCCCTTCCGGACGATAAAGCGGTGTACCGCATTCGGGACAAGTCTTGATAAAAGTAACCTTTGCTCCCAGTAACATAGAGCGCGAATCTACATCCACGCCAACTATTTTAGGGATGATCTCCCCTCCTTTTTCTACATAGACATTATCCCCCAGATGCAAATCCAGCCCTTCGATAATATCGGCATTATGCAAGGAGGCACGTTTTACGGTTGTTCCGGCCAGCAATACCGGTTCCAGGTTAGCCACCGGAGTAACCGCCCCTGTACGTCCAACCTGGAAGGAAACGGAGTTCAAGCGGGTAACGGCACGCTCGGCCTGAAATTTATAAGCAATAGCCCAACGCGGACTCTTGGCTGTAAATCCTAAGTTTTTCTGCTGACGGAGTGAGTTTACCTTTAAAACAATACCATCCGTAGCAACCGGTAAGTTCTTTCGCTCTGCATCCCAATAAGCGATATAGTCGAAAATATCCTGCAGGCTGTTACATTTACGGATAACATCCGGTATTTTAAATCCCCAGGTGCGGGCGATCTGTAAGTTTTCGTAATGTCCGTCTGCCGGAAGTTGTTCTCCTAACAGATAATAGAAGTAAGCATCCAGTTTACGGGAAGCCACAATAGCCGGATTCTGTTGTTTCAAGGTTCCTGATGCGGCATTACGCGGATTGGCGAAAAGAGGCTCTTCCTGTTCCTCTCTTTCCTTATTCAGGCGATCGAACTCCGCCCAGGGAAGCAGGATCTCCCCACGTATCTCAAAGTTAGCCGGATAATTGTCGCCACGCAACTTCAAAGGGACGGAACGGATCGTTTTTACATTTGCCGTGACATCGTCGCCACGGGTTCCATCACCACGGGTAACGGCACGTACCAGGCGACCGCTTTCGTAGATCAACGAGATAGAAGTGCCGTCGTATTTCAGTTCGGCAACGATTTCGAAAGGCTCGTTCAAAGCACGTTCCGTCCGCTCGTAGAAATCACGTATTTCTTCTTCAGAATAGGTATTTCCTAAAGATAGCATCGGGTATTGATGCACCACCTGTTCAAATTCTTTCGAAAGGTCGCTTCCTACCCGTTGCGTCGGCGAATGCGGATCGGCAAATTCAGGATTGGCCTCTTCCAATGCCTGCAACTCTTTCATCTTCTCATCAAACTCGCGGTCTGATATAGTCGGTGTGGAAAGCACATAATAATTATAATTATGTTGTTCCAGTTCATCACGAAGTGCTTTAATCTTTGCCTCCATATAAAAAAGTTGACAGTTGACAGTTGATAGTTGACAAATAAAACAGCTTGGAGAACTGTCAATTGTCACTTGTCAACTGTCAACTGATTAATATATCAGTTTTACATTATCAATCCAGAACGTATTACCCGGTGAGCCGATATAGGCACCGCCATGGCTGGATGTGAATTGCAACACGATATGTGTCGGTTCCTCTCCTTCTTCTGCCCAGCCGATCTCCTGAATGGGAACACTTTTTCCCTGACTGTTCAGCGTATAACGTTCTTCAACCTGTATGCACATATAAGGTTTGTAATCGGGATGGGAAGTTATATTACCGTAAAGGATCGGATAAGTAGCGTCGTTTACCCAACCGTCTGTCGACGATACATAACGTTGCACCATTGTTCCTACCCGTTTGGCATATACATTTCCTTCCTTATCTTCCCAACGTTTCTGTAAGAACAGAATAGCTGCGATCGAGTCCTGTCCGGCCACTTTCGACTTACGGCTGAATCCTGTACTACGGATACGTTCTTTCTCCGGCGCCGCCTTGATCTTATAATCGAAACGGATCGCTTCCGGTTTCTTGGTGAAAGGAACGCCGCTACCCAGCATACTTTGCGGGTTCTTCGTTCCTTTGATCGGCTCGTGTACCGCTCCCAGGAATACGGAACCGGCAGCTACGACCTCGATATCGACCAAACCTAATACTTTCACACTTTCCATACGTGTCTCCAGGCGTGCACACCATCCATCTCCTCTCCTTTCCGGAAAAACAGATGTATTGGTCTTTACTACTCCGGCCACCTTTGCCATTACGTTCGAGTTAGCCCACGGAGAACCGCCCCGGTTACGATAAGCAACATTGCCGACAATTGTATCGGTCGGTCCCAACTCATACAGGTGTTTCTTATTTCCACCAATGATTCCCGACTCCTGGATTTCACGAACAACCCATTGATCCATATCGCCGAAAGCAAAAGGTACGACCTTTTCCTGCCCGGTCATGGAAGACAGCTGGCTGCCTGCAAACAAAAATAACAATATATTCTTTATATAATTCATAAGCTTTGCTTAAAAGTTGAAAGAATATTATAAAGAGTATCCCCACTCCTTGAGAGCCATGCCCCAGTTTTTTTCGACAATCTGCACGGTACGGTCGTCGTATTTGTACTGGTTCTTTTTATATCCCTTTTTCTTACCCAGATATTTCTCAATCTCGGCTTTAGACGATTCGAATCCCGGCAGGTTCAGTTTACGATAGATATCTTCAGTCATTGCATAAGCATCCTGTTCGAAATCTTCAAACTTCACTTCCACCAGGTTTCCTTCAGGGATCAACCCTTTCTGTTCTTCAAATTTATAGAACAAGCGGCGATATACTTCAATAAGATTACTTTCAATCTGTTCATTAGTGATGTCTTGCAAACGAAGCGGCTGTATTGTATTTGTAAAGAAACTGCGCGTACTTTCAAATACGGTATAAGGATTACGCTTCAAATAAATAAACTTGGCATTCGGAAACATTTCCAGCAACGTTTTTACGCGTCCGGTATGCGGCGGGTTCTTACTCAGGAACTGTGAACCGTGTGTATTCCAAAGCGATATCTTGACAAGTTTCAGGAAGGTTTCCTTAAACACTTCCAGTTCCTGTTCGGTCGTATTGTCAAACAACAGATACCGGTCGCAATATTCCAACATATGTTTAGGGAAGAACCAGAAGTTATAATAAGTATACGGCATCATGTTAGCCAGGGCAAACTCTTCTTCCTGCGGAAGATCGACCTTCAACTCCATATTGTCGGTCGGACGTTTGTCGGGCATCAGGAATGACATATTCTTCTTAAAGAAAGGTTGTCCCCAAAGCATCAGGTTCGGGAATACCGTCTGATAGGTGGTGTTGTATCCGAAATGCTTGTCGCACGAAAACACATTGTGGACGAAGGTGGTTCCGCTACGCCAGTGACCCAGTATGAATACCGGGTCCATTTCCAGCGGTTTGTCCGCAATCTTACGGTAACGGATATCTTCTAAAGGTTGCAGTAAACTGAGCAGACGGCAAACCGACTTGGTCAGATAATACTTGTTGCGAAAACCTTTGTCGATCGTTTTGTTGGCTGTCACAGCCTTAAAAGTCTTCCAATCCGCTCCTACCAGCGTGTTGATCGGTAATTTATCAAACTCCATCAACCCCATAATTTACTCTTTATCTGTTATACATTTTACAGGAACGCCCTGGCGCTCCAACTCTTTACATATTGTGCGAACAACATCGTAATGTTCTTTGCCTATTCCCAGTTCAGGAAGGTTCAATACGGCAAGGGCATCTTCTGTTACCATATCTTTTGCATCCACACGGTCGATAATCATTCCGACAGCCGATGTGTTATTGGTGATCGGGTCAATCAGGATAAACGCACCTGTCTGCTTATTCTTCTGATACGGGTCAAACATCAGTTCCTTACCCGTTGTAAAGACAACACGAGCAATTTCGTTCAGTTTCATCGGTATCGTTTCCTGTGTCAACTGTCCATTCTCAACCGACAACTGTTCCATAGTATTGACATTCACCTTATAACGGATACTGTCTACACGGGCACGAGTCAGGTTCGTCGTATGCTTGATGTAGAACTGCTTGGACATATCCATCGGCTCTTCATCCATCCATACCAACATGGACTCGAAGTTACGGTCTTCTATCGGCAGATTATCCGGGTGCACCAGCATTTCGCCACGGGAAACATCGATCTCGTCTTCCAGGGTGATGGTAACACACTGGGGAGGGAAAGCATAATCCAGTTCACCGTCATAGGTAACGATGCTTTTGACTTTGGATGTCTTACGTGAAGGCAACGCCATCACTGTATCTCCCTTACGGATGATACCGCTGGATACCTTACCGCAGAAACCACGGAAGTCCAGGTTCGGACGCAACACATACTGTACCGGATAGCGAAAATCCTCGAAGTTACGATCCTGGTCGATGGGAACCGTTTCAAGGAAGTCGAGCAAAGAAGGGCCATCGTACCAGGGGGTACGGTCACTCTTATCCACCACATTATCTCCATCCAGTGCAGAAAGCGGGATGTAAGTAATATCCGAGATATTCAACGGAGCAACAAACTCCTTATAGTCGGCTACGATCCGATCGAATACCTCTTTGTCGAAATCGACCAGGTCCATCTTGTTTACTGCCAATACCACATGCTTGATACCCAATAGGGATACCAGATAGGTATGGCGGCGGGTCTGTGTAATCACGCCTGTACGGGCATCCACCAAGATAATCGCCAAGTTAGCAGTCGAACCGCCGGTAATCATGTTTCGCGTATACTGCTCGTGTCCCGGAGTATCGGCAATGATGAATTTACGGTTGTTCGTGCTGAAGTAGCGGTAAGCTACATCGATCGTGATCCCCTGCTCGCGTTCCGCTTTCAGACCGTCGAGCAGTAATGCATAGTCAATATGATCGCCGGCATTCCCCATACGCTTACTATCGCGTTCAAGAGCATCCAGCTGATCTTCATATAACTTTTTACTATCAAACAAAAGACGTCCGATCAATGTCGATTTACCATCGTCTACCGAACCGGCAGTAAGGAAACGGAGCAAGTCTTTTTGTTCGTCCTTATCCAGGAACTCTTTTATATTTAATGTTGACATATTCTTCTAATTAAAAATATCCTTCTCTCTTTTTCTGTTCCATGCTGGCATCCTGGTCGAAATCGATCACACGGGTAGTGCGTTCGCTCTTGGTGGTTGTCATCATTTCTTCCACGATCTTCTCGATTGTATCGGCCTCACTGTCTACGGCTCCGGTCAGGGGCCAACAGCCTAGCGTACGGAAACGTACCATGCGCATCTTGATCTGATCGCGATACTGTTCCGGCAGACGGTCGTCGTCGGCCATAATCAGGTTACCATCCAGTTCTACGATAGGACGTTCTTTTGCATAATACAACGGAACGATAGGAATGTTTTCCAGACGAATATATTGCCAAATATCCAGCTCTGTCCAGTTTGACAAAGGAAATACACGGATACTTTCGCCTTTGTGAACACGGGCATTATAAATATCCCATAATTCCGGACGCTGGTTCTTCGGATCCCACTGGTGGAATTTATCACGGAAAGAGTAGATACGTTCTTTGGCACGGCTCTTTTCCTCGTCGCGACGGGCTCCGCCGAAAGCGGCATCGAACTTGTATTTATCGAGGGCATGCAATAAAGCCTGTGTCTTCATCAGGTCGGTATGCACCTTGCTACCATGTGTAAAAGGCCCGACACCAGCGTGAAAGGCCTCCATATTGGATTCGACGATCAGGTTCCATCCGAATTTCTTTGCATATTCATCACGGAACTGCACCATTTCCTTAAACTTCCATTTGGAGTCGATATGCATCAATGGAAACGGTACTTTGCCCGGAGCAAAGGCCTTTTCAGCCAACCGGACCATCACCGATGAGTCTTTACCGATAGAATAAAGCATTACAGGATTTTCAAATTCAGCAGCAACCTCCCGTATGATATGGATGGATTCTGCTTCCAGTTCCTGTAAATGGCTTAATTTGTAGTCTGACATAATTATATTTGTTATTATTTATATTTCCTTCTTAAACCCTCACTTTGGGTAAAATCAATTCCAACAACTTGTTTACCGACTCTTCCAGGCTCAACACGGACGTATCCAGCGACAAAGCCGGATGTTCCGGAGCTTCGAACGGAGCCGAAACGCCTGTAAAGTCTTTTATTTCTCCCTTACGAGCTTTAGCATACAGCCCTTTCACATCACGCCGTTCGCATTCTTCGATCGGTGTGTTCACATAAATTTCGAGGAAATTTTCTTTTCCGATAATAGATGAAGCCATCTCCCTTAATTCGTTGTTCGGACTGATAAAAGCCGCTATTGTTATAACACCCGTATCAATAAATAGTTTGCTTACCTCGGCTATGCGACGGATATTCTCCACACGGTCTTCGGCAGAAAAACCGAGGTTGTTATTGATACCGCTACGGATATTATCACCGTCCAGAATACGGCACAATAATCCGCGCTGGTGTAACTCACGCTCCAACGCAATGGCAACAGTACTTTTACCGGAACCACTGAGTCCCGTAAACCAGACCATCACACTACGCTGTTTCAAAAGAGTTTCCTTATCCTCCCTGCCCATCATTCTGTCAAAGATCGGATATATGTTATTCGTTTGTGTATTACTCATTATAAATTACCCCTTTAATTAGAATTTCCAGATCATTGGAATTACAAATACAGATATCAGGAAAGTGATCAGGTTCAGCGGCAGACCTATCCTTACAAAGTCGGTAAACTTATAGCTACCGATACCTTGTACGATCAGGTTCGTCTGATAACCGATCGGCGAACTGAAGCTGGCCGAAGCCGCCATACAGATCACAACAAAGAACGGAGTCGGATTTACTCCTAATTGTGTGGCTACCGATAATGCAATCGGGAAGCTTAAAGCGGCTGCCGCATTGTTCGTTATCAATTCCGTAAATATATTTGTAATAATAAATATAATTGCTAGTAATGCGTAAGGTCCGAAACTATCGGCCATATTGATAATATAGCTGGCCACCAACGCTGCAAAACCGGAGTTTTCCATTGCTTTACTGATCGCAAAAGCACAAGCAATCGTGATCAGAATATCCCACGAAATATATTTGGTATACTTTTTAGGCGGGAATATCTTTGTCCAGGCCATAATAATAGTTGTGATGCAGACAAAGAAAAACATATCCAGTCTCATATCTGGGATAGCCTCCTTCACGACCGGCAGTTCTCCGACTGTTGCGCCTACGATCATAAAGATCAATAGTCCCAGTGCCAGCCAACGTTTTCCTTTCGATACGGGTTCCGTATTTTCACTACCATTGGCAAGCATAAGGAAAACACTTGATTCTCCCCAGGTCGGGATAAATGAATCGTCTGCCCAAAGCACCAACGTATCCCCTTCGTGTAGGGTCACTTTATCCAGATCGTGTGTGAATCGTTCGCCCCCACTCTTCACTTCCTTTACGATAGCACCATAATGGCGTGCAAAGTTAAATTCACCTAATGTCTTATTGATACCGGGGAAACGGGAACCCAATACAGCCTCCACACGATGCAAATTTCCAGGTCCTTCTTCTTCCCCTTCATCGACATAATTATCCTGACGGGAATCGGGAAGCAGCTTATTTGAAAAGGCAAACAGGTAAAGAATACCCGCTATGGCGATAAAAATACCGACCTTTCCAAGCTCAAACATTGTAAACCCTTCATACCCGGCATCTATAACCATACCATGTACTACCAGATTGGTCGAAGTTCCGATCAATGTACAAATACCACCTAATATAGTAACATAAGAAAGGGGAATAAGGAATTTAGTAGCAGGAAGTTTTACCGTTTCGGCCCAACGCTTGATAATCGGGGCAAAAATCACAACTACCGGTGTATTGTTCAGGAAAGCGGATATAAAAGCAATAGAAGGCAACATACGTACCTGTGCTTTCAGCACTGTGGTCTTACCTTCCGGAAGAAGTTTCTTGATTACCTGCCCTAAAGCACCACTCTGACGGATACCTTCACTCACCAAAAAGAGCATGGCTACGGTTATCATACCTTTATTACTAAACCCTTCCAACATCTCTTTGGGACTTAATATACCTGCCACCAAGAATAATACTACTACAGAAAGCAGTATCATTCCCGGTCGCATCTTATCCCATATTAACGCCGCAACCATACCGGCCAGGGCTAGTAATACAAATAATATTTCAAAATTCATGCGTTCCTAATCTGTCTAGTTTTTCAGATAAGGTGCAAATGTAATAAGAAAATTAACGTTATTCGTACGCCAATGTGCTATTTTAATCTTATTGACCAAAATAATCAGGATATGGAAGAAAGGGGTTTTACGATAAACCAAGGGTTGTGTAAATCTTCCTTATTGTATTTCAACGGCGTTCGGCCATCGATATGAAAAACATCACATCCCGCCCCTTTAGCAATAGCATGTCCGGCTGCTGTATCCCATTCCATTGTCGGTGCAAAACGAGGATATATATCCGCGCTTCCTTCTGCAACCAGACAGATTTTTAAGCTACTACCGCTACTGATTAGCGTAACTGGCTTTCCCTGCTTTCTCAAATTTTCTATGAAATCCGTTGTTTCCGGACTCTGATGAGAACGAGAAGCAACAACAACAATACCCTGATGCCCCATAGAGACAGGTAAGCGAATTCCCTTTTGTATGATCTCATCCATAGAGGGCTGATGGTCACAATCTACAGCCAGCTTATAAGCCCCTAAAGAATCGGTAGAGAAATACAATTCTTTCCGTACCGGAACATAGATCACTCCTAAAATAGGCACTCCTTTTTGGATCAAAGCGATATTTACCGTAAACTCACCATTTTTTTTGATAAACTCCTTGGTCCCATCCAACGGATCGACCAGCCAGAATGTTTCCCAGGAAGAACGTTCAGCATAAGGAATATCTTTTCCTTCCTCACTCAACACTGGATACGGACTTACGGAAAGAACATTCACGATCAACTTATGAGCTGCTTTGTCTGCTTTTGTCAGCGGAGAATTATCAGCTTTGCGTTCAATCTCAAAATCAGATGCAGGATCTGTATAAATATCCATGATAGCTTTACCGGCATCTATTGCTGCCCGGATAGCAATGTAAAGATAGTTCGAATAGTTCATCATCACTCATATCTATTTAGTTTCTGAATATACAAATATAATGTTTTTTTCATACAAATCAGTTCTGAGCCGAATTATTTCAAGCTATCTCTTTCGGATAACCGTTTTTATGTATCCAGCATAACCAAATTATACTTCTGACTACCGATCCCGATTGCTTCCGCATGTTCGAGTGTATGAATGCCGTGACGTGATTCCATGCGTTCGATCAAATGGCTACGTCCTTCATCGGGAGAGTTGTACACCCTATCTACACAAGCTTTATCCAAAGCTACCGGATCGAGTGAGGCCAGAATACCTATATCCGCCATTTGGGGATCAGCCGGGTGCGAGTCGCAATCGCAATCTACCGAAAGATTGTTCATCACGCTTATATAAAGAATCTTATCTCCACAATGGTCTACAACCGCTTTAGCAGCTTCAGCCATAGATTCCAGAAAGTCATCCTGTTCAGGAAGATTTCCCCACATCTCGGCTGCATTTCTGGTCTTTCCGGCCGAATGAATCCAGGCTTTCCCCGATGAAGAAGCAATGCCTATCGAAATATTCTTTATCGCTCCACCAAAACCACCCATCGCATGCCCTTTGAAATGAGATAGCACAACTGTGAAATCATAGTTCGCATAATGTGAACCAACAATATCTTCCTTTAGATGCTTCCCTCCCTTGACCGGCAAACTGATCTCTCCTTCCGAATCCATAATATCCACTGGAGCAACAGCTGTAAAGCCATGATCTGCAGCAGCTTTCAAATGATTTTCCGTATCAGAACGGCCACCGGCATAGGCCGTATTGCATTCTATGATAGTGCCATTCACTTTTCGTACCAGATCACCAATAAGTGCCGGTTTCAGATAATTATTTCCACCAGGCTCTCCTGTACTCAGTTTTACTGCAACCTTACCTGACACAGGACGCTCAAGCGCCTCATAAATACGTAACAAACTCCCGGAAGAAATTTCGGTTAACATATAAACCGTTGAAGCCTCGGCTGCCCCTCCACTGGTCGAACCTTCATTATTATCAGGTTCTTTGTCTCGCCCACTATTGGCCGAACAAGCAGCCAACGGAACCAAATTAGAAGCCAATAAGAAACCTCCGGCTGCTACTGAAGATTTAATAAAACTACGCCGTGTTACCTGTGATACCTTTCTTTTTTCACTCATAATAATACTATTTGTTTATGCTACAAATATATCTGGTTCCAGACAAACGATTAGTATACATTTTACAGATAAATATACCAGAATTACAGATTTGTTCTTAATGTGAAACAACTGAATTCTGTGCATTTGCCGGCATGCGTTTTTGTTTTCGTATTCAGAGTTTGTTTATCATCTTCCGGAGGCCAAAGGTAAACTTTTCACCCATATCAATTATAAAGTACATCTTTATTTTCTTATTTTTGTCCGAAACAACACCCCGGCATCATAACCGGATAAAAAATTATAGAATCATGGAAAAAGCGAATATCACGCTATACACAGTTATCGGTGATCCCAGACGTATTGCGACAGCCATTCAGGACCGTTACAAAGAAATGACCAAAGAGATCACATCAGAAAACGGAAATATCATCCTGACACTCCTGGATGACTCGAACATCACATTCAATATCAGCCACCAACTAGACAAAGCAGATTTCATTGCCTCCCACACAGCCGGTATGGCTAATTATTTTTCTTCTGCAGAAACGCCACTGGTAGAACTGAAAGAAAATGTGCTACGCCAGATTCGCGTCTTCAATTGTATAACCGGCATTACATTCGATATAGAAGACAACGAGGACCGGACAAACTATATTATCAACTGTTTATTTGCCATAGCCAACGACGTAAACGGCTTCCTGCTTTATCCCAGCATGCAGATATACACTAAGGAAGGTAAGCTGTTATTCTCCATTCAGGGAGAAAGTCAGTTGACAGAATTCATTCCGATAGGCAATGCCGATCTACTGGACGGCAACCGCCCCGAAGAGTCTGAAGCCGATACGGAAAGACGCCTTCGTTCTATCTCGCAACTTAAAAAGAAAGATATTCCCTATATGGAACATTTACGTAGTGAGGCGCTAGAAAGCGAAGTCCAGTTGAAAAGCCGGGAAGAGATGGTGAAGCGAGCGACGGCTCTGTTTGCGGTTGCTGTTTACTCCGAAGTAATATTATCCGAAGACTCAGACCGGGAAAAAGCACTCTTCTACTTTAATAAGATGAATGAGTTGTACGGTGTTAAGTCATATCTGACAGAGAAAGAAACAGCCTATATCGATGATTCGGAACCGGAACAGCAAACCTGTATTCAATTCGTTTGGCGCTACGAATGTTGCGGAGTATTGCTTTGGGCAGCCGGAGTCGTTGACGACCTTTCGTACCCATCGGAGATAATCGACGTACCTGTCCTGGCTGCAATCTTCTGGCAACACAAAGGATTACAGGATTTGTTGTCTAAAGGATACTCGCGCCCGGAAACAGAAATACTGGATGCGGCAGACCTGACATTGCGTTATGATTGGGCTTGTGTGGATGCACGTATTCATGGCAAAGAAACTCCTGGTGGCCTTGATAGCGGAATTGTCGTAGAACGTCATTATGCTTTCAACTGGATTATCGGAGCGAACAGCGGCGCCGACTGGGATGACATCCAACCGAATACTTGATAAACTTTTGTTTCAAATAATCTCTTAGTAAGATATGAATAAGATCAAAACAGGATTAGCTGCTTACGGAATGTCGGGGCAGGTATTTCATGCTCCATTCATAAATGCCAACCCGCATTTTGAATTGACGGCTATCTCCGAGCGCAGCAAGGATCTGGCTAAAGAACGTTATCCACAGGCACGTATCGTTCGTAGTTTCGACGAACTGCTTACAGTGGATGACCTGGAACTGATCGTGATAAACACGCCAGACAGTTCTCATTACGAATATGCACGCCGGGCATTGGAAGCCGGAAAGAATGTACTTGTAGAAAAGCCGTTCACAACAACCGTAGAACAGGCAAACGAGCTGGTTGCCCTTGCCGCAGAAAAGAAACTAAGCCTGAGTGTCTACCAGAATCGAAGGTGGGATAGTGATTTCCTGACAATCAAAGAAATATTACATAAAAACCTATTAGGACATCTGGTTGAATTCGAATCCACTTTCCCTCGTTTCCGCAATTTCATCAAGCCGGGGACATGGAAAGAAACAGGGGAAGCCGGAGGAGGCATAACATATAATCTCGGAGCACATCTGATCGATCAGGCTGTACAATTGTTCGGTGTGCCGGAAGCTGTATTTGCTGATATCGCGATTTTACGTGAAGGTGGCATGGTAGACGATTATTTCATCATTCATCTGCTTCGTCCTTCCCTGGCTCCAAACATAAAGATAACACTTAAAGCCAGCTACCTGATGTGTGAACGTGAGCCGAGGTTTGTGCTTCACGGAACAAATGGTTCGTTTGTAAAATATGGGCTCGACAGGCAGGAAGCGGATCTGACGGATGGGCTCACGCCCGATATGCCTCATTGGGGTGAAGAAGAAAAAGAACTGTGGGGATTACTTCATACAGACAATAACGGCGTGGATGTAAGGGAGAAATATCCAAGCCTCCCCGGAGACTACAATGCTTTGTACGAAAATATTTACCAGCATATCAGGAATGGCATGCCTTTGTTAAGCGATGCACGGGAAGTGGTAGATGTGATCCGTTTGATTGAAGCAGCCTGGGAAAGCAGCAGATCAGGAAAAGTAATTAAGCTGTTCTAGTGAAAGTATCATATATTGTGATAATTTATTCTCACATATTATGCGAATATGTTATCACAATATATGACAAAATCCTCCACAGCCATACATGCCATTTCACCAGCTCCTTTCAAGCCATCCACCAAACGTGACATCTGGCTGTACTGATTGAAAAACTGTTCATCATCATACTTATTCTCCTTCATAAATCCTCTTTTTTACTGTTTTGGCAAAGGTAATCCAAAAACAGGCTCTTTAGCTGCAAGTTGCAATTATATTTTGACAACAATCTAGCCATTTATATAGATTTTTATCGTAAATTTGCGACGATTCTCTCATTTTAATAAGCAGAGAACTCATTGCAATAACCAATTTTACATGTAATGAAACAAGACAAGATCATTTTCGACATCATTGAGAAAGAACATCAGCGCCAGTTGAAAGGTATCGAGCTGATTGCTTCTGAAAACTTTGTGAGCGACCAGGTGATGCAAGCCATGGGAAGCTGTCTGACCAACAAATACGCCGAAGGTTATCCCGGTAAGCGTTATTATGGAGGTTGTGAAGTTGTAGACCAGAGCGAAACCATCGCTATCGAACGGTTGAAACAAATCTTCAATGCTGAATGGGCAAACGTTCAGCCGCACTCAGGGGCACAGGCTAATGCAGCCGTATTCCTGGCAGTACTTAATCCAGGGGATACATTCCTCGGCTTAAACCTGTCACATGGTGGTCACCTTTCTCATGGTTCTCCAGTAAACAGTTCAGGTATTTTATATAGAGCTACAGAATATAACGTTAAAGAAGACACCGGACGTGTAGACTACGACCAGATGGAAGAAGTTGCACTACGTGAAAAACCTCGTTTGATCGTAGGTGGCGGTTCTGCTTACTCACGCGAGTGGGACTACAAACGTATGCGCGAAATCGCCAACAAAGTAGGTGCTCTGTTGATGATCGACATGGCTCACCCTGCCGGCCTTATTGCAGCTGGTTTGCTGAACAATCCACTGGAATATGCTCATATCGTAACATCAACCACCCATAAGACTTTACGTGGTCCGCGTGGTGGTATCATCCTTTTAGGCAAAGATTTCGAAAACCCATGGGGAAAAAAGACTCCGAAAGGCGAGATCAAGAAAATGTCTCAATTACTGGACTCAGCTGTATTCCCAGGTATCCAGGGAGGTCCGCTGGAACACGTGATCGCTGCTAAAGCCGTTGCTTTCGGTGAAGCGCTGGAGCCGGAATACAAAACATATCAGGCTCAGGTTAAAGCTAATGCAGCTGCGATGGCGAAAGCTTTTATCGATAAAGGCTATAAGATCATTTCCGATGGTACGGACAATCATAGCATGCTGATCGACCTGCGCAAGAAGTTCCCGGAACTGACAGGTAAGGTTGCAGAAAAAGCATTGGTTGCAGCTGACATCACAGTAAATAAAAACATGGTTCCGTTCGACAGTCGTTCGGCTTTCCAGACTTCAGGTATCCGTGTCGGTACTCCGGCTATCACTACCCGTGGTGCCAAAGAACCGCTGATGGCTGAAATCGTGGAATTGATCGATACAGTTCTTTCTGCACCTGAATGTGATAAAACAATCACTGCTGTTCGCGAAAAAGTAAACAGCATCATGAAAGAATACCCTATCTTCGCATGGTAAAAACACATTGTATAGGGGCTGCCTAAAACACAGCTCCTATACATTATATTATATACATACCGTATAAGCGGCACAAATTTCTGTTTAACCGGCATAAATACCGGGACGACCGCTAGGGCCGCCCCTACGAAAAACAAAATACACAATTATCAATAAACTTATCATTTAAAACATGAAGAAGCTCGTTTCAATGTGTGCAGGCGCAGCACTATGTATTCTTGCGTCATGCAGTGAAGGGCCTACAAAGCAGATGCCTTACAACCAGGGTATCAATGTAATTCCCGTACCTGTAAGTCTGACTCAGAACGAAGGAGTCTTTAAAATCGGCAAAAACATGGCTTTCCAGGCTTCCACTCCGGAAGCAAAGATTGTTGCTGAATTTTTTGCATCTAAAATGAACCTGGCCACAGGTTATCAGGTAACAGTCGGAGATAAAGAAGTCTCTAATGGCATTTCTTTAATTATCGACGAATCACTGGATGTAAACAACGAAGGTTATACACTCGACGTGACTGCTAATGGTGCAATTGTAAAAGCTAAAACTCCGCAGGGATTATTCTACGGTATGCAAACATTCATGCAATTATTACCCGCAGAAATCGAAAGCCCGGTTGTTGTAAACGGTATTGCATGGACTACTCCATGTGTATCCGTAAAAGACGAACCGCGTTTCGAATACCGTGGCTTTATGCTTGACCCCTGCCGCCATTTTATTCCGGTTGAAAACGTAAAGAAACAGATCGACGCATTGTCTTTATTCAAAATCAACACAATGCACTGGCATTTAACAGATGACCAGGGCTGGCGCGTTGAAATCAAGAAATATCCGAAACTGACTGAAATCGGTTCGAAACGTATCGAAGGCGAAGGAACTGAATACGGAGGCTTCTACACCCAGGAAGAGATCAAGGAAGTTGTGAAATATGCAGCCGACCGTTTCATCACTGTTATTCCTGAACTGGAACTGCCGGGACACGAAATGGCTGCTATCGCAGCTTATCCCGAACTGTCTTGCCGTGGCGAACAAGGCTCTCCGCGTATCATCTGGGGTGTTGAAGACATCGTAATGTGTGCCGGCAAGGAAGAACCGTTCAAATTCCTGGAAGATGTAATCGACGAACTGGCCCCGATGTTCCCGAGCGAATACTTCCATATCGGTGGCGACGAATGTCCGAAGATCAGCTGGAAAGCCTGCCCGCTCTGCCAGAAACGCATCCAGGCAGAAGGTCTGAAAGCTACGAAGGAACACAGTGCTGAAGAACGCTTGCAGAGCTACTTCGTTCAACGCATGGAAAAATATCTGGCTGAAAAGCACGGCAAGAAGATTATCGGATGGGACGAAATCCTGGAAGGTGGTCTGGCTCCGAGCGCAACAGTTATGTCATGGCGTGGTGAAGAAGGCGGTATCGCCGCTGCTAATATGGGACATGATGTGATCATGACTCCGGGAAGTGCTGGTATGTATCTCGACCAATATCAAGGAGATGCAAAGATCGAACCGGTAACTATCGGTGGATACGCTACGATAGAGAAAGTTTATAACTATAATCCGGTTCCCGACACATTGGTTACAACAGGTAAAGCTCAGCATATTAAAGGCGTTCAATGCAACAACTGGTCTGAATACATGTATAATACAGATTTGATGGAATATCGTATGTATCCGCGTATGCTTGCTTTGTCTGAAATCGGATGGAGTCCGCTTAACCGCAAAGACTACAAGGATTTCGAACGCAGACTGGATAACGCACTGGTTCGTCTGGATGCACACAATATCAACTATC
Source organism: Parabacteroides timonensis (assembly GCF_900128505.1). NCBI lineage: Bacteria > Pseudomonadati > Bacteroidota > Bacteroidia > Bacteroidales > Tannerellaceae > Parabacteroides > Parabacteroides timonensis. The sequence continues at coordinate 695,309 of NZ_LT669941.1, read as the reverse complement.
ATATCCCGCAACCGGAACAGCCGAACGGTTCTTCCAATTTTGTAGCGTTCACAGATAAAGTATCTCTTGAGTTTAAGACTACACGTCCTATCAAGATGGTATATACAATCGACGGAACAGAACCGACTGCTGAATCAACCGTTTACTCTGCTCCTATCGAATTCACTGAATCCGGCATACTGAAGATCCGTTCTGTTTTACCTTCCGGTAAAATGAGCAAGACTCGTACGATCACAGTGGAAAAACAGGCATTGGCTCCGGCTAAAGAAGTCGCTAAGACAACTCCGGGACTGGAAATGCAGGTGACTGACGGTATGTTCCTTGAATCATCCAAACTGGCTGACATTAAGGAATGGAAGAAATCTACAATGAAAGATCTTCGCGAACTTACTACTGTTGTTAAGAGCAGCGAATCTATGAGAGGCGTAAAACAATATGCCGCTATTGCAACCGGTTATGTAAATATCCCGGAAGATGGCGTTTATTATATTTCTTCCGACAACGAAGAAGTTTGGATCGATGGCAAACTGCTTATCAACAATGGCGGTGAAGTGAAACGTTTCTCACGTCACGACACATCTGTTGCATTAGCTGCCGGTTTACACGAAATCAAAGTTGTATTCCTTGGACACATCATTGGTGGCTGGCCTTCTAACTGGAATGACGGAAGCGTGAAACTACGCAAAGCAGATGCAGATAAATTCACTCGCATTACTCCGGAAATGCTGGTACATTAATTGGAAATTGCTTCTTACGCCTAAGAAACCCCTTTCAAACGTTTAAAGTGGGTTTCCTGGGTGTAAGAAAGCTGTTCTAAACGGTGAAAGTTCATTTCTTAGGTCTAGGAAATGAACTTTCATCGTTTAAAAGCCATTTCCTTGACCTAAGAAACCCACATTAAACGTTTGAAAGCCATTTCTACGAAGCAAGGAACCAACTTTCACCATTTAAACGAAGTTCCCAGATTTGTTTAGTCAATCTGCAGTTTCATGATTGTAATCGAATTCGGAGGGAATGAATAGACTATCGGGCCTCCCAAAGAAAAAGATATTTCTTTCTGTACGGGAACGATCTTTTCCGGTTCTGAGAATGTATTACGTCCCAAAGGATCCCCTGTCAGTTGAATGATCTCCGCATTGTTTTTTATGCCGACACCTTTTATATCCAACTCCGTTTTTTCTTCATGGCGAGTCGTGTTTATCACCTTCAGCAGTATCACATTCATCTCTTTATCCAAGGTCGCAACAGAAACCAGCGATGGTAACGGAGGTAATACGACCTCATATATCTGTGTTCCATCCACATAACAGCTGATAGTTTCATCTTTACAGACTATTTTTATATCATACCAGCGATTGCTTTCAAAAGAATGAGCGCGGGGAGAACATAACGTATCTTTCACCGCACCTGCCTGACGGTATAACTCGCATGAACCGGGAGCTATCGACAGGGCTATATGATCGTTTGCTTCTCCATCCTTACCATTATCACGAACGCGAAGCTGGATTTGTCCGCTGCCTTTCGTTCGCCTGATCCGCATAGACAATGTATAATCGTGGGCCGTCGAATCCCCCATTAACAAATAATTCCAACGGTTAGGAACCGGAATAAGTCTTCCTTCTTTTACATCCCAGCCTCCACTTTTTACGGTAGCATCAGTGACTGGTTTATCATCGATTCGCACATCCTCAAAATCATAACTGTTATCAAATAGCTCTATCGAAGCGCGACCGAAAGTCACCTGTGGACGACTATACGTATCGACGTCTGTTTTCAGCAATTCATCTCCCCGGTTATTGGCAAACATCTGCATCATATAAAAAGACGGTGATCCCACCACCTGGTGGTTATTGAATGAAAGAGCAGGATACCGCTGAAATTCGTAATTTACATTGCCCAATACCGGAGCATACGCCAGACGCTTCACAACTTCCGGACTATTTTCGACTCCGGCAAGAAAGCAGGCCTCTCCTATCGCTGCACGCAGAGTCCCTTGCAAGGAAGCATCTCCCATACTGAACTCACCGATAAAAATAGCCGGAAATCTCCGCAAATACTGCCCGGTTTCATACCTGTTATGATTGGCTATCAGGAAATCTTCTCCCGAATAAAAATGATAATCAGTCCATTCTGTCCGGAGCTGTCCGGATATCGGCGCGCTTTTTATAACTGTTATCTCCGGATAAGTCTCATTGATCGCTTTTTTAAAAAGTTCAAAGCGTTTGGAATACTCCTGCCCGTAGTTCTCACTTCCGATCTCTATATATTTCAAATTGAAAGGTTCCGGATGTCCTGATTTAGCACGCATAGCTCCCAAAGTCGAATCGACAGGTGCATTAGCATAGGCTATTGCATCCAAAGCATCTTGTACCAATTTATTCATAGCTGTTATATCTTCATAACGCGGACGACGGCTTTGGCTCGTTACTCCACTGTTAATCACATATAAAGGTTCGGCTTTCAAATCCTCGCACATCTGTAGATATTCGTGGTAACCCATTCCATTCGTCGAACCATAAGCCCATATATTCCAGAAATGTTTACGCTCAGCAATATCTCCAACAGTTTCACGCCAAATAGGATACGTTCCGGCAGTATACCCTTCCACAAAACTACCTCCCGGAAAACGGATAAATTGAGGCTTCAGTGAAGCTATCTTTTCCATAAGATCAGGACGCAAGCCATTAGGCCTGTCATTCCATGTTTTCTGTGGAAATAATGAAACAACATCCAGCCAGAAAACGGCAGAACTATCTGAAGTAATAGCAAGAACAGCATTATCCGTATCCTCCGTTGCAGTAAAGGTATGTTTGTATTTTCTCCATCCGAAAACTGTAGATATTTTAAAAACATCACTCAATGTCGATTCAACGATCGAATCAGCCAAGGCAATATTTATTGTTTTTGGAGTTATTGTCGCCCCTTTCATATATAACGACAACTCATATTTCTCCCCTTTACGTATGGAAAGCCCGTTATATCCTGTAGCAACAACCCCTCCTCTGCCCGACTCAGGGGTTACAGAGGCTGACACCAACAAAGAACGGCGATTTTTATCGTTGATCAGCTCCTGATTATCCGGCCACATATATGTACTGACTGAAATACGACGCCATCCCGGAACGGAATCTGAACGCATAAAAGGAATAGTCCAGCCATTAGGCGTGATCAAAACATTACGGTTTGCATCATATGGGCAATTCAGAGGAGGTATGCCTTCTTCAAAACTGCGGTTTTGTATCATTTCCGCATAAATACCTCCTTCAATAGCATGATTAATTTCTTCGATGGTCAATCCATACAATTTTTTATTAACAGGTACAGAAAAACCATCTACATCAACTGTTATTGAAGAAGTAACAGGCATTTCCGGCTGACATCCGGAAGAGAAAAAAACAAGTATTACACTTATACTTAATATCTTAATGGGTATATTCATATCAATATTTATCAAATCAAGAGCACGATAGAATTTCACCCTGCAAACTTAAAGAATAAATTTCATATATATTATTCTTTACAATAAAGAGTATTCGCTCATAAAAACCATTGAAATTTATATGCTTTATCAAATTATTGTTCTATTTTTGTACTGTAGAGAAAATAAAAAACTGCAATATATACAAAAAAGCATGAAGAAGTCGATTCTTTTGGTTGATGATAAGCCTGAGATAGCGAAGATTATAATGCTCTATCTGTCCTCATTATATGATGTCAGATATGAAGAGAATCCTATTAAAGCAATCACATGGCTCAATGAAGGTAACATGCCGGACGGAATTATTTCCGACCTTAATATGCCGGAGATGAACGGAGAGGAGTTTTTATGTTATTTAAAAGCAAATGCACTTTTCAGTCATATCCCTGTACTGATTCTATCGAGCGTAGAAAGCAGTTCTAACAGAATACGTCTATTTGAGGAAGGTGCTGAAGATTTTATACTGAAACCTTTTAACCCCGAAGAATTAAGGGTAAGGGTTAAAAGGCTATTGAGATAAATAATAAACACACTAGGGTTAATATTAAACTTGTATGGAGTACATTTTTTGGGGGAATAATATTCCTTTGGCTGCTCATTTGCGGGAAACTCTGCAGTGCAAAATTTCTGAATGTATCACTTTCCTGCAAATAAAATCAAGTTTATCCTCTATAGGAGAGATTGATTTCTGCGTATTTCTTGAGAGGCAAGAAATGGAAACAGACATACCTACAATTACTCAGCTCCATAAGCTATATCCTGACTTGTATATTATTTTAATTAGTGACAACCTAAAAAAAGAAGATAAGATACCTTATCTGAAAGCAGGTATTGATTGTATGATCTCTAAGGAATCGTCAAAGGAAGACTTACAAAAATTACTATCTGTTATTAGCGATTTCAAGAAAAAAGCCAAAATCAAACGAGAAAAACAAATATCTTTAGCAGAGTTCAAACTACCTATATGGAAACGAACATTTGATATTCTGGCTTCTTCCACAGCTATCCTTATGCTATTTCCCATATTAGTAACGACGGCTCTTCTCATCAGATTAGAAAGTAATGGTAAAATTGTGTACAAATCAAAACGGGTTGGTTGTAACTATAAAATTTTCGATTTTTATAAATTCCGTTCAATGTATTCGGACGCAGATAAGCGACTTGCTGAATATAAAAAGCTGAATCAATATACCAAAGAAACGTCTGAAGAAGAGATCAAAGACTCTTCTTCAGCTCCTGAGATATCTCAGGAGACACTTTTAGCTGATAATGACCAGGATATCCTTCTATTTTCCGACAATTTAAGTACATCTGAAAACAATTACCTAAAAACAAAACGAAATGAGCGTTCTAACGCTTTTTTCAAAATAGAAAATGATCCGCGTATAACCCATATCGGTCACATCATCAGAAAATATAGTATAGATGAACTTCCGCAACTGTTCAATATACTAAAAGGTGATATGTCTGTTGTAGGAAATCGTCCTCTCCCCCTTTATGAAGCAGAATTACTTACCAGTGATGAATATGTGAAACGCTTCATGGCTCCCGCCGGCCTAACAGGACTTTGGCAGGTTGAGAAACGCGGTGGTGCAGGAAAGATGTCTGCCGAGGAACGAAAACAACTGGATATCAAGTACGCGAAAGAATTCTCTTTTCGTATGGATATGAAGATCATTTTCAAAACATTTACTGCATTCATCCAGAAAGAGAATGTGTAATAGCAAATACCATGAAAAAATTACTGATATTCATATTCCTATTTATTTATATATCATATAACTTCGGACAAGATAAAATAACGACAGTTAAAAATGATATATCTGCAACAAATACAGACTCTATCCAATCGGTATTAGATAATTACGAGCACGTCGAATTACCTCCGCTTTCCGTATTCCTGGCATCGGCCTACGACCATCCCTCTGTTCAGATATTTGAAGCTAAGCGGGATGAAGAACAGGCTACTTTAAAAGATGCTCAAAGTAAATGGCTTAACTATTTCCGTATCTCAGGCTTATACCAATACGGACAACTGGCAGCTCTCAGCAAAAATACGGATATGGAAAGCTCAATGTATGCGTTCGACACCAAAGCTCAAAATCAATTTAATATAGGAATGGTCTTATCTGTTCCTATTGGTGATTTATTCGGACAAAAGCAAAAGACCCGAGCCCAAAAAGCCCGACTTCGTCAAATAGAATATGAATATGAAATATCTATTGAAGAAAGAAAATTAAAAATCCTGGAAGCGTATAATCAAGTTGTTCAACAATTGGCTGTACTGAAAGCAAAATCGGATGCAGCAGCATTATATAATGCACAAATGAAAATCTCCGAACAAGATTTCATCAATGGAAAAATCAGTATTATCGACCTCTCGCTGGAAAGAAGCAGACGTTCGTCAGCCGTCGTTTCTTATCAGGAAGGACGAGCAGCCCTACATAATTCCATTACATTATTGGAAATGCTGACAAACGTAAAAATAATGAATAAATAAATATGAATGTACCCCTTTATATAGTACGTTTTCTACATAGAATACGCTATCAAATAATTTTTGGCAGTTTGATAGTAACAGCTTTAGTGGCCTACTTTTCACAATTTATTCAAAAAAAATATACAGTAAATACCAGCATATATACCGGTATCGCTTCTACTTCAGGATTAGAGGATGACAATAAATTAAGCTTTTTTGAATTAAACAGTACTTTTGACAACCTTATTAATCTGACAAAAGCCAAAGGAACCCTGGAAAAAGTTTCGACCCGTCTATTTGCCATAAACATGATAAATGGAGACCCGGAAAAAGACAATCTTTATATTACTGCCAAGAATTACAACGCATTAACCAAAATTGTTCCGGAAGAGGTTACAAAGTTGATCGATAAAAAGTCGTTAGATAAAACAATTGACAATCTGAATAAATATAAAAAAGAGGAACCCGGTAATTTCTTATTCGGTCTTTTTAACTGGAGCCACCCGAATTACAGCTATAATGCACTTAAATCTGTAAATGTAAAACGCATAAACAACAGTGATCTGATTGAAATATCCTTTCAATCGACGGATCCGGGCATAGCAATGAATACCGTAAAGTTGATCACAGAAGAACTAATGCAATCATATGATGGAATACGCTATAAATCAGCGAATGATGTAGTTTTATATTATGAGAAAGAGCTGAAAGTATTACGTAGTAAACTTGATCAGATGGAAAATTCATTAACCGAATATAATATTGACAATAAGGTAATCAACTATACCGAACAAACAAAAGCAATTGCTATTGCCTACACCAATTATGAGGATCGGTATGAAGCGTCTTTACGAGAATATGAAAGTTCATCCAAGCTGATAGCTTTATTAGAAGGACGAATGGACACACGCTCGAAGTTGTTCAAAACAAATACCGAATTTATTGAAGCCTTAGATCGTGTCTCAACTATCAATGGAAAAATAACGGAAATCGAAACATTCAGTAGTAATAATACCCAAGATAATAATCCGGAGTTACTACAATACAAAGAAAAAATGAGTGAAACCGAAAAAGAAATAGAAAAACTTTCTAATAATATAAACGAATATAAATATACAAAAGAAGGTATCGCTATTGAAACCATGGTTGATCAATGGTTGGCAGAAGTGATACGAAACACAAAAGCAAAAGCCGAACTGGAAATACTTAATAAAAGAAAAAAAGAATTTGAAGAACAGTATAAGACATACTCTCCTATCGGAACGCAGATAAACAGAAAAGAACGTGAAATACGCATTACCGAAGAATCTTATTTGGAAGTGTTGCACGGATTAAACCTGGCAAAGCTGAAACAAAAAAATATTCAACTAACCTCAGCAACATTGAATGTAATTACACCGGCGACTTTCCCTTTGATAAGTGATGGAAGTAAACGTGCGATTTTAGTTATAGCGGCATTTATGGGTAGCATTATTTTTATCATCGGATGCAATCTGGTCATAGAATTACTGGATCGAACCTTACGGGATGCAGAGCGCACGCAACGGCTGACCAATACGCCTGTTTTAGGTGCATTTACAGGAAATATGCAATTAAGATTCCGCGGTTACAGAAAAGCATGCAACCGAATATCTGCCGGTTACGCCTGTAATAAGTTAAACAGCAAATTGACAGCCGTAAAACCAATGATTATCAATTTGATAAGTTTAGAAGAGAAAGAAGGTAAAACCTTTGTAGCCAACTACCTGAAAGAAGAATGGGAAGAGCAGGGATTAACGGTCAAATATTTAATAGCCGGCAAAGACTTCCGATTAGATCCGTCTTATTTATTAGCAGAAGGATTCGATCGTTTTTTAACAGAAGAAAAGAGACCCAACATCCTGCTAATAGAATACCCGGCTATTTTAAAGAGCAATTTACCGACCTCTTTACTCGACCAGGCCTCCTTCAACATCGTTGTAACCAATGCCTGTAGGGTTTGGAAAAACAGCGATGAAGTTGCATTAAATCATTTAAAAGAAAGATCCGGCTCCGTGCCACTGTATATTTATTTAAACAATGCTACCAGAGAAGCCGTAGAAGACTTTACCGGGCCGCTTCCCCCCTATTCGTCTATGCGAAGTCTCAGTAGCAGACTATTGTATTTGGGATTAACGACTCATAATACTGCTGTCAAATAAAATCACATATGGAAGATAATACAGGCACAATACAAATGAGATTTTTCCCGATACTTTTACTATTGGGATTAACCGGTATTGTCATATCACTGCTTACCAATAACATGGCTTTATTAAGCGGACTGATTTGTTTTCCCATCCTGCTGATTACCTGCTATCAAGTATTATGTAGACCGATCATCTTATTCTTAATTATATTCACCATCAACTATTACTTGATGGGATTAACACGATATGTCAATTTAGACGGGATCAGTTTTCTGATGGATATTTTAATGGCATTCACTTTACTACTTATTATTGTTCACAGTGCCATTCTAAAAAATATCGAATGGAAATATGGATTCAACACACTTACGATAGGATCTTTCGTATGGATGCTTTATTGTTTAGCCCAAATTCTCAATCCGTCAGGTATGCTTCAAGCCTGGATTTTATCGAGAGGATTAATCATAAACGGATTCATTATCTCATTAGTCGTTTCGTTATTATGTGTCAAATATAAGACTGTTAAAGTAATATTGTTTATGTTATCTATTTTTGCATTGACCGCATTTCTTAAAGCCGCCATGCAAAAGTTTATCGGATTTGACAGAGGCGAACAATTATGGTTAAATCGGGGAGGAGCTTTAACCCATTTAATAGCCAGTGGCACACGTTACTTTTCTTTCTTTACCGATGCAGGAAACTTTGGTTCTAACCTGGGATGCACAGGTGTTATTTTTGCCATTGCAGCCTACTATATTCAATCCAAACCTTTCAAGATCTATTATGCAATTGTCTCAGTAGCCAGTTTATATGCTATGTTCCTATCAGGAACTCGCGGTGCACTGATTGTCCCTTTAGGAGGGTTAGCCTTATTCACGGTCTTGAGTAAAAATATCAAAATAATGGCAATAGGAAGTTTCAGCCTGTTATTTATCTATATATTCTTTGCTTTTACAATGATCGGGCAAAATAATGCACAGATACGACGAATGCGTACCGCATTCACACCGACAGAAGATGGCTCCTTTAATGTTCGTCGTGAAAATCAAGCTCGCTTAGGAGAATACCTAAAAAACAAACCGTTTGGAGAGGGGTTGGGGCTTTCCGGAGTGGAAAACCAGAAAATGTCCAATCGCTTTACAACCTCCATTCCACACGATTCCTGGTATGTGAAAATATGGGTGGAAACCGGTATAGCAGGCATTACGCTTTATCTCGGTTTTTTATTTCTCTCGATAGCACATGGTGCGTGGATCATCATGTTCCGTATAAAGAACAAAGAGCTCAAAGGGGTACTTTCCGCCTTTTTATGCGGAGTAACCGGTATGTTGCTCAGTGCCTATGGAAACGCTTTTTGGGGGCAATATCCCACTCCCATTATAGCCTTTACAGGGTTGGCCCTGGTATTAAAAGGAGCCTATTTTGACAAAGAAATAACAAGAAACAATAATAATCAAATAACACAACATATATGATAGAAGAAATATTACAGATAATAACAAGCTGGACCAGTAATAACGAAAAGCTCTTTAATATAGGAGATGCTGTTCTGTTTCTCATCTTCCTCGTATCGGTTCTGTATTTACTTGTTTTCGCTTTGTTCTCTCAAAAAAAGAGAACTTACACCTACCCTACTGCCAGAAAAAAATACCGCTTTGCCGTATTATTCCCGGCGTATAAAGAAGACTCTGTCATATTACACTCCGTTGAAGACTTTTTAAAGAACGAATATCCACGGGATTTATATGATGTCATTGTCATATCCGACCAGATGTCGGAAGATACGAATAAAAAACTATCCGATCTCTCGGCCAAAGTCATAGAAATAACCAATTCCCCCAGCACTAAAACCAATGCGTTGAGAAAAGCCGTGGAGTATATCGACAATGGAGATGTAAAATATGATATAGTCGTTATCCTAGATGCAGACAACCTGACGGATAATGATTTCCTGGAGAAAATCAATGATGCCTTCTATTCCGGTTGTTCGGCTGTCCAGACTCACAGGGTAGCTAAAAATAGAGACACGAATATTGCAGTTCTCGATGCTGTCAGTGAAGAAATAAACAATTCTATTTTCAGAAAAGGACATACACAGATCGGATTCTCTTCGGCATTGATCGGCTCCGGAATGGCTTTTGAATATGATCTGTTTAAAGAATGTATCATGTCTTCCAGGCACATCGGGGTGGATAAACAATTGGAACAAATCCTGTTGTTGCAAAATATATACATCGAATACCTGGAAGTCGTCTATACATATGACGAAAAAGTCGCCAATAAAAATAGTTTCTATGACCAACGTAGAAGATGGTTGTCCAACCAGTTGCATAATCTATGTTACGGACTAAAAAACATTCCATTAGCCATATTAAGAGGTAACTGGGATTATTGTAACAAACTATTCCAATGGATGATGCCTCCGCGGATCATCCTATTCGGTCTTATAGTCATTATTGCATTCATTATGACAATAATAAACTGGTCTTTAGCCATTAAATGGTGGGGATTGTTTCTTCTGCTATGCATAACGTTCAGTCTGGCTGTTCCGGATTATTTGGTAGACAAACGTTTTAAAAAGGCATTAGCCTCTCTACCTCTGCTCTTTATGCTTATGTGTTTAAACTTTTTTCGCTTGAAAGGGGCTAATAAAGAATTTATTCATACACAACATTCAAATAGGTCAAATCCTTCAAACACGTCATTATGAGAATAGCCATAGAAGCCCAACGGATATTCCGTCCTAATAAGCATGGGATGGATTTTGTAGCCTTGGAAAGCATACGGGAGCTACAACGGATCGATAAAGAAAACGAATACTTCATCTTTGTCAGTCCGGGAGAAGACCGTTGCTTAACCGAATCAGACAATATACACATCATTGAGTTGAAATGCCCAACCTATCCGTTATGGGAACAACTGGCGTTGCCCAAGGCTGTATCCAAAATAAAACCCGATTTATTACATTGTACAAGTAATACAGCACCGGTCAATTGTCCGGTTCCATTAGTACTTACTTTACACGACATTATCTTTTTAGAACCTCGACAAAGCGGTAATAAATCGCTCTATCAGAATATGGGATGGTATTATCGCAAACTGGTCGTACCCCGTATACTTCCAACCTGTAAAAAGATTATTACGGTTTCCCATTTCGAACGAAATCGCATCAAAGAGTCTTTAAGACTTCCGGAAGACCAGGTCGTTACTGTTTACAACGGTTATAGTCGTCATTTCTTCCCCCGCGAAGAGACCCGGACGGTGACACAGAAGTATATACCATCCGATCACTTCTTGTTTTTCTTGGGGAATACAGATCCTAAAAAGAATGTTCCACGCACATTAAAAGCCTATGCCTTATACCGAAAACAATCCAAAGATCCTCTTCCCCTGTTAATTGCAGATATCAAGGAAGATGTTTTGAATGCCCTTTTAAAGGAACTCGAAATAGAGGACATACGTCCTTTCATTTCTAGTCCCGGATACATACCTAACACAGATCTTCCCTACCTGTATAGCGGTGCTTTTGCATTTTTATACACGTCATTGCGAGAGAGTTTCGGTATACCTCTATTGGAAGCCATGGCCTGTGGGACTCCTGTCGTGACCTCTAATACCTCTTCTATGCCGGAAATAGGCGGAACCGATGCTCTGTTGTCAGACCCGACCCGGGAAGAAGATATAGCCGACAAACTGCTTTTACTGGAAAATGATCCGATGATCTACCGGCAACAAGTCGATTATGGACTTGAGCGGGCTAAACTATTTTCCTGGGAGAGCACAGCCCGGAATTTACTATCAATCTACCAACATATTTAAGTCCTTAAAAATATGATAAAAGGAAAGAATTTCATATTTACCGGCTTACAACCCTGGGACATCCCTATCGGTTCGAACGCCAAAGATATTGCGTTGGAAGTATCAAAACACAATAAAGTGCTTTATATCAATACGCCACTAGATAAAAAGACATATAAGAATCAGAGTCAATCGCCGGAATTTATTCAGCGAAAGAATGTTATTGAGGGCAAATCACCGGAATTAAGACAAATCAATTCCAATCTATGGATATTGGATTTCCCTTTTACAATCTGGCCTGTCAACTTTTTACCGGACGGTCCCGTATTCGACTGGGCAAACAAGAGGAATAACAAGCGTATGTATTCATTTGTCAAGAAAATATTGAAGCAGTTGCATTTCAATGAATACATCTTGTTTATGGACAATGATATTTATCGTAGTTTTTATGCCCGGGAGATACTCGAACCGGTCTATTCGATTTATTACCGGCGAGATAACCTGATATCCGCTTATTGGCAAAAGCATGCACCGAGGTTAGAACCGTTATTGTGCCGAAAAAGTGATTTGGTAGCAACTAACTCGATTCAGCTGGCCGAAGCTGTTTTACCGTATAATCCCAACACATTCGATATAGGACAAGGATTAGATCTCAGTCAATATGATTATAAAAAGAATTATCCTTTGCCGCAAGATATAAGTGATATGAAGCGTCCTATAATAGGATATGTAGGATGGATTACCAATCGCCGACTTGATGCCGATCTGATTTACGAAGTTGCCCGAAGATGTCCCGACTTATCATTTGCAATGGTAGGAGGAGAAGATGAATACTTCAAAACACATAAGCTGCACACCCTGTGCAATGTTTTCTTTGCAGGCGAGAAGCCTCAGAGTTGCATCCCTGCATACGTAGCAAGTTTCGATGTATGTATGAATCCTCAAAAAGTCAATCAAATTACGATCGGTAATTATCCTCGCAAAATAGACGAATACCTGGCATTAGGAAAGCCGGTCATTGCGACACGAACAAAAACAATGAGCATATTTGAAGACTACGTCTGGAATTGCACGAATGCCGACGAATATGTAGCAGCCATAGAGAAAGCATTACAGGCGCATTCTGCCGAACAGTCTTCACGCAGAATTGAATTTGCTCATACACATACCTGGGAAAATTCGGTACGTAAACTATATTCACACATAAACTTATAATACAAGAGATATGCTGAACAATCATCCACAATTAAAGAAGTTTCTGCACTATTGCCTGGTGCATCCATACACTTCGCGTCCACGATGGTGGGCTAGGGTTTTCCTCATTCCGTTTGTAATTAAAAGAGGAAAAGGTGCCATTATCAGAAGAAAAGCCAGATTAGATATTATTCCTTCCAAGAAAATAACAGTAGGAGTCAAAAGTGTAATAGAAGACTACACAATCATCAATAATGGCATGGGAGACATTATCATTGGCGATTATACACATGTTACTTCACGTGTTAAACTGGTAGGTCCGGTCACTTTAGGCAATTATGTAACAATAGGCAGCGGAGCACAAATCACAGGACTGACACATAACTACATGGATGTTAACCGTCCTATTGCCAAGCAAGGTGTCACCCCTAACAGAACCGTTGTAGAAGATGATGTGTGGATTGGCGGAAACTCATGTATAAACCAAGGTATCACGATTGGAACGCATTGTATCATTGCATCCGGCAGTGTGGTGACAAAATCTGTTCCGCCATATTCTGTTATCGGAGGAAATCCTGCCCGCATATTAAAGCAATATGACTTTGATAAAAAAGAATGGGTTAAAGTTCAAAAGAAATAGAAAATATGGTGTCAATTATTACAATAAACTATAATGGTTTCAAAGAGACTTGTGAACTTGTGGATAGTTTGCGTTTATACGAAGACTATCCCTATGAAATCATTGTTGTAGATAATAATTCACCGAACGGGGATGGCCCGCGGTTGAAAGAAAGGTTTCCTGAGTTGACGGTTATTTGTAGTGATAGAAACCTGGGATTCTCCGGTGGTAACAATTTAGGATACCGATATGCCCAAGGGGAATATATCCTCTATATGAACAATGACATGACCATCACCGCTCCTTTTCTGAAAACACTGGTAAAAAGAATCCAATCCCGAAAAGAGATCGGTTTAGTCTCGCCCAAAATCAAATACGAACATCATCCGGATACGATTCAATATGCAGGATATACCTCTATGAACCCTATCCGGATCAGTAATAACCTGATCGGGGTTAACCAAAAAGATGAAGGGCAATATGACCAGCCCTCTCCTACCGCCTATGCGCATGGGGCTTGTATGCTTACCTCAAAGGAGGTCATAGAAAAAGTAGGGATGATGACTGAAATATACTTTCTCTTTTATGAAGAGATCGATTGGAGTATCCAGTTAAAACGTGCCGGATATGAAATATGGTATGAACCGGGAGCATGTGTCCTACACAAAGAAAGCATGACTGCCAGACGCGGTACTCCGTTACGTCTATATTACCTTACTCGTAGCCGGCTGCTGTTTACAAGGCGAAATTCTAGTTTTTTCCTGAAAATAGCTGCTTTATTGTATCAGCTGGCGATTGTCATCCCTAAAAACATAATACTCTACTCGGTTCATGGAGACAAAAACATGCTGGGTTCGTTTATAAAAGGAAGTTTTCATGGATTCACCCATAATATAAAGAAAATACATGGATAAGCCCAAAGTCGCTCACATCGAAAGTCTACGTGGCATAGCAATCCTGCTGGTCGTTGTAGGACATGTCATCGGTTCAACTCCGGCTGGAGGAATGAAAATCGACTATCCCTCATTCTGGAGATACCTATATCTATGGATCGACTATATACAAATGCCTTTGTTCACTGGAATTGCCGGTTGGGTATATGCTATTAAGCCGGCCATAAATTACAAATTCAACGCATTTGCTTATAAAAAAGCCATCAGATTACTCATCCCTATGGCTACGGTCGGAACATTGTATTTCATTATCCAATATCTAACTCCCGGTACAAATATGAAAGGGAACTTAGCTGACATATGGAAAATATATATTTTTCCTTATACAATTTACTGGTATTTGCCGTCTCTCTTCCTTATTTTTATAAGCATGTATATCATAGATAAGTACAAATTATGCCAATCGACAAAAACATGGTTAGTTCTATTTGCAGCCACATGGGGAATAAGCTTGATAATAAAGATAATACCGTCAGATATACCGAATCTTTTCAGTTATAAGGGAGCTTTAGCACAATTACCTTATTTTATTACCGGAGTCGGCATACACCGGTTTTCCGAACAATTATATAAAAATAAAGTTGTTATTTACACTTATCTTATACTCACATGTATAGGACTGGCTTTACTCCAATATAAATGGTACTATACGGTAAACGGAGAAGAAATTTCTTTCTGGTATAAGGCTTTACTACCTCTTTGGGTAATCTCGGCACTTATGCTTTTGCTTCATACTAATCGCAGTTGTCAATTTTTCACCTGGCTGGGCAGTTTTGCCTATAGCATTTATCTGTTTCATGGTTTCGGTACATCCGGCGGAAGAATCATAGCAACTAAACTAGGTATAAGCTCATCTTTACTCATATTCATAATAGCTACGGTCATTGCTTTATTTTTGCCTATTCTGATCGAAAAGGTAATCGACAAATGGCAACCGACAAGAGTACTTTTTCTGGGGAAGAAATGAATGAAATAACATATGACATTTTGGAAAACAACTATCACACTATCACTAATCAGATCGTATATATTGTAATTCAATTCTTGCAAGAAGTGATAGATCGTGTGATAGTGCCATTTTCAACTATCATACTATCACAAAACAGCTTATTAAAAGAGCGAGTGTATATGTCTTATTTTCAAAAAAGTAGCTATATATTTTTTTTGACACCCGGGTCTCTTCACCCTTTACACCCAGGTCTCAGCATCGTTCACATCCGGGTGTAAAAGAAGGGTAAATGGGGGTCTAAAGCATAATTTGTTTATATATATGATAAAATTAGTCACTACTTTTATTATTACATTCATACTATCTTCATGTTCAAAGGCAACAACGATAGATTCTGATGTGAATGTACATATTATCACTCCTGATTCAAGAGGACGGATAGATATGTATTCCGATGAAACAAAAGATATTCTTCCAGGTAGTACGATTTACCTGGATGGGAACTTCTTAAGTGCTCGCTTCACAGGGTTAAAGGGGAGTGCCGAACATCCTATCCGCATCACAAACTATCCGGGGAAAAAGCTAGTGATCGGAAATCCCGACTGGACAGGGGGAGCTTATTCCAGTGCTATCCAACTATTTGAATGTCAACATATCATACTGGGCAGTGAAAATGACGCGGCAGACTTCGTGATTGATGGTTCTACATCGAAGGCACGCTCTTCATACTTTGGGATCAATCTTAGACCTTTCACAGACAATGTAGAGGTTAAAAATATAACAATCAAAAATGGAGGAACCGGTATTCTTGCAAAAACCGATCCCGAGATAGATGATCCGAAAACATGGTATCCTAATACCGTACTCGAAAACTTATCTATCCATAATGTCATCATAACCGATGTTTCTACCGAAGCGATGTACATAGGGCACACAGCCGTATGGTGGGGATGGGACGAAACAGGAAAAGGATACAATGCCGGACCAAAACCTGAGAATCCAAGCCATACGTATGTAATGCCTGTTAAATGGAAAAATGTAAAAATATACCAAAATCATATCTCTAATACAGGATATGATGGAATACAGGTATCCGCAACGGATCAATTAGAAATTTATGAAAACGAAATAGCCCATTTCGGGACAAGAGGTGCATGGGGGCAAAATATAGGTCTAATTGTCGGCGGACGTACAACTGATACAAATATCCACGATAATTATGTACATGACGGGTCAGGAGAGATCATTGAATTTCACGGATCCGGAGAGAACAATTCATCCCACATCATCCACAACAACCTTTTCGTAAATTCGCAATCCAATGGGATGGGAATTTATGGTTTAATTGATGCCGCAACCGTTAATATTACTAATAATACCATTGCCGGATGCCAACTTTTTGCTATTCAGGTAAACGGGAAATACTACGAAACCTTCGTTAAGTTGAACAATAATGTTTTTATTGAATGTTATCAAAAAGACCCTTCATCAATAAACTATATACGAATAATGAATAACGGAAGAGTGGAAGACTCTGGTAATAAACGATTTGACACACTAATAAATGCAAAAATAGATCCACAGAACTATTATCAACCACTCCCTGGTTCTTCCATAGGAAATGCCGGATACAAGCATTAATCTAACTGTTATTGATTCGTGTCATTATTTTTCGTTTTAAACGAAAAAAGAGCTTACAGCGGTTCAGCAGCGACCAAAAGAACGGAGTATCTTCATTTCTTTAAAATGAAAAAGAACTGAAATAAATAGATAGTAAGAAATACCTACGATAATACCAACAGACAGTTGAATCCAGGCATTCCCGAATAAACAGATAGAACCATACACTAGCCCACCCATTGAAAAAGAGAGAAATAGTACAGGTAATAATTCTTTTAGTTGAGTCTTCAAACTTATATTAGTCAGTTTATATGTAAAATAGGTAATAATCATAATATCAGCAAAAGCATAGACTATTAATCCGGCGCACATAACCATTACTCCAAAAGGGAGTGTTGCAAAAAGTATTATAAAAGCAATCCCTTTCTTTAAGATCTCTGCATACAGAAAATAATCGGAACGGCCTTTCACATTCAAAATAGTATGATTGATCTTCATCACCGGATCCCACATATAAGCAATACAAAGTATTTGAAGCAAAGGAACCACAGGCAACCATTTATCAGTTAAAATAATACGAACCAAAGGCTCAGCGACTGCACAAAAGCCTATCATTATGGGAAAAATAAGATAACAAGCTATACGCATATATTTAAGAAACATATTGCATAATTGCTCATCATCATCCTGTATCCGGCATTGGATGGGATAAACAGCCCGTACTATCACATTGGTCAAATTTGTAGATGGAAACTGAGCTAATGTAAAAGCCCGATTATAATAACCTAATTCTACCGAAGCAAATTTTTTCCCTATAATCAACGTATATAGATTTGTATAGATAGTATGTAGCAATGAAGACAACAACAATTTAGATCCAAACAGAAACAAGACATAAAAAGATTGGCCACTGAAAGAAAGACGTGGCTTCCATTGGGAATATACCCAAATCAAAATAACTCTCATCACATTATTAAATAGTGACTGATATACCAATGTCCAGACTCCATAACCGGAATAAGCCATCCAAACCCCCACTAACCCACTAACCAACACAGCGATCAACGAAGCAAAAGCCATCCTTTTAAAATCAAGCGCCACCGTCAACTTTGCTTGTTGCACTATTCCAAAAGAATTCACAATAAGGACTAGACCCGCCACCTTGGCTATCTCTTCTAGCTGCATTTCTTCATAAAAAACAGCAATGAAGGGAGAAGCCAAATACAACAATATATAAAGAACAAGAGCAATAAGAATATTAAAATAAAAAACTGTGCTATAATCTGTTTCCGAGCGATCTTTCTTTTGTATCAAAGCGTTGGCAAATCCACCATCTATAAAAGTTTGAGCGATAGCCATAAAAATACTGAGCATGGCAACCAACCCATAATCTGAAGGTAGAAGTTGACGGGCAATAACGATACTTAACAGGAATTGAATTCCCTGCACGGAAAACCGCTCAATGGCACTCCAGAGCACACTCTTAGTAACTTGTTGTTTAACAGACATATTACCCTTATTTATTTCAAAACAGTACTATTATCCTCCCCCTTTACAAATCGTTCCCACCAGATGGCTAAAGTTAGTAAATTGAAATACTGGATAGCTTTATTCTGTTTGTACCAGAACCAGTTACCATCTTCGTGTACTTCCTTATCATATTGCCTTATAAAAACTTCAACTACATTTCGATCAAGAAATGTATCAAACACAGAAGAATTCATGATATAATCTGCCACCTTGGTTCGTTGAAGATCATTCTTAAAAAACAATGGCATAGGAGCAAAACCACCTTGTTTCTTTTTGGATGTTATTGCTTCAGGCAGCATGGGTTTATAATGATATTTCAATAAATATTTCGCGGTAGCATGCCCTTTAGCAATATCAGTTACATTTTCCCCTTTACATTTATATTTTACAGGCAACTTTTGTAAAAACTGATACAAATCCAGATCCATATATGGAAATGCAATTCTATTATCAAACATTTCCGCCATTCTGGCAGCTTTAAATAATATCACCTGATTAATAATCTTTTCCAAATCCGTTTTATATGCATGTTGAACGTACAGATGTTCAAAACTACGAATATCCGGTTTGATCGTATCAGGGGTACTCAAAAAAGACTTTTCCTGTAACATCTCTTTCAAACGAAATTCCGGGAACCCAAACAAATCTCCCTGAAGGATATTCAGTACTTTATCCAAATGAAACCGAACACGGTAAAAATAATTATTCTTATCGAAGCCCGACTGGCATAATAAACGATAAACAAGCCGCATAAGCGGAGTCATCTTATACTTGGAAATAAGATAATGAAGAGCGACTTCACGACCGGAAGTTCCAAAATATTGATCACTGCCATCTCCTCCCAGAATAATCTCCGGTTTATTATTACCAATTAATTTCATTACTGCATAATTAACCATTAATCCGCCTTCAACAAAAGGATCTCCCAGATGTGCAACGATATCGGGTAATCCGGAAAGTTCACTACCATCAATCTCATATTCGGTGTGCATAGTACCAAAAGTATCAGACATACAACGAGCCAAAGGTAATTCTGTCCAGTTATCTCCCTTGAATCCAATGGAAAAAGAACGAATATTGCCGGCATATATATTACGTAATGCTGCCAGATTACATCCGGAGTCATATCCTCCACTCAATAAGATACCAACATCTTGTTTATTGTCTATACGTTTTTTTATCGCTTTTATATGCAAACGACCATATTCTTCTGCCAGTTCATTTAGATCTCCATCACTCAAAACCGGTATAATATCGTCGGTACAATACAAATTCTCTACCTTCTGTTTACCTTCTTTATATATCAGTATTTCTCCTCCACCAAGTTTATGTATACCTTTCATTGCTGAAAAAGGTGTTGCAATATAGCCTATATTAAGAAAACGGCTTAGTGCCTGAAAATCTGGTTCAGCTATAAATCCATCTGTTTCCTGCAACAAAGATAATGAAGAGGCAAAATAACGATCAGTGTAATAGACCGGTTTGCTCGTCCCATGATGGTCACGGGCTATAAGAATGTCTCTGCCTTCTTGTATCATCAATGTATATGATCCATCTGCCTTTGCAAAT
Organism: Parabacteroides timonensis; assembly: GCF_900128505.1. Taxonomy (NCBI): domain Bacteria; kingdom Pseudomonadati; phylum Bacteroidota; class Bacteroidia; order Bacteroidales; family Tannerellaceae; genus Parabacteroides; species Parabacteroides timonensis. Next base: position 674,952 of record NZ_LT669941.1, on the reverse strand, counting down.
CCTTTCAAACCGTATAATTCATATAACACGGAAATCACTTCGGCATCTGATTGGTCAGATGTATACCCTAAGACTTTCTTATTATACAGAACACCCCAAAAGTATATCTCAACTTTTTTAGTCTTATAAACAGAGCAGGATTCATCATATATAATATGACCATAAGTCTTTGACAAATACTTTTGTGGCAAGACTCCTTTATTTTCAAATTTACCGATAAACATAGATTCTTTATTTTACTCCGTGAGATGTATGGATGAATTTTTTATTAGCACCTTTTAAACGAAACAAATTACAAAACATCAGTAAAAAGGAATAGGGTAATTCAAATAAGGCTACAAATAACCTTTTATTTAATAAGGTTCTAGGAATAGCTAAAAATAGAGCTAACACCAGAATCAAGAATAATATCCACCATTTTAATGCCATGGTCCATTTGATAAAAGAGAAGACTAAAGATATTATAAAAATTACCCCCAGCAATATTATTCGGGGAATACTCATTTGTTGAAAGACTTTATCACAAAAATCCCAGTTACCTTTTTTTATAGCATTCGGAACGTCTGCTATAAATTCCACCAAATAGTGTAACTGGGCCGATAACCAACGGCGCCGTTGATCAGAAAAATTTGCATGGCTTTGAACTTTCTCATCCAATACATCAACATCCTGTAAGTAATAAATCTTTTCACCCTCTTTTATTAAAGACAATTCCAATGCCCTGTCGAATCCTCCTACGGCATTTATTGAAAGCATAATCTCCTTAAATAAAGTATAATTGAATGCCATACCTGAACCGATCAAAGCTGCAGATAATCCCATGGTAGCATGTCCCAATCTAAAAATACTATTATTAATTTCTTCACTGACTGCATCCAAAACAGATAAGTTTGTATTCAGATTCTTTGCTTTACGATGTGCCTGAACGATCCTAACCCCAGGAGCCGAAAAAAAGTTATTGATATTTTGCAGGAAGTCAGCATAGATCACGTTATCGGCATCCAATACTACTGCAATATCGTAAAGATCACCGATTTGATCCATTGCAAAGTTTAGAGCTTTGGCTTTAGTACTATTTTCAAAATGGACATTTACCAACTTAACCGGAAGAGACAACAATATCTGATCGGTACCCTCTTTCATCCGATCTGAGATAACCACAATATCGTATTTATCGGTTGGATAGTTCTGATTCATACAAGACGCAACACATTCCATAATAACCCGATCCTCCTTATAGGCAGGAATCAAAATTGCAATCCGCTTTGTAACAGAAGATAAAGAGCTATTCCGTTCCAAATGCAGATGAGAGGCAATACTGAACATTAGTAAATAAACAACGTTCAGAACAGCTACTACAAATAAAATTATTTCCAACCAATGCAACACCACCATATTTTATAAATTTACAAAAACGTAGAAACTGCAAAAATAATAAAATCCAGAACATAAAAACCAAAAACACGTTATTTTTCATAGTCTTTTAAAAATTTCTTTATTTGATGAATTGTTATAAAACTTTATTATATTTGCAAACTATAAAAATATATTTATATTAAAATATGAGTATGGATTCATTTTATCTGACTATTAAGTACTTATTCTGGATAGGAATATTTATCGTTTTCTACACATATCTCGGATATGGTATATTATTATATATATTGGTACGGATAAAAGAAACATTTCACAAACCGGTCAGATGCGATTTAACAGATCCGCTCCCCGAAGTAACCCTCTTCATTGCCGCATACAATGAAGAAGATATTGTTGCGGCCAAGATGAAGAACTGCCATGCTCTCTCCTATCCTGCCGACAAACTTAAAATAGTTTGGGTGACCGACGGCTCAAACGATCATACGAATGAATACCTGAAAAAATATCCGGAAGTAACCGTTCTCTTTCAACCGGAACGCAGAGGAAAGACAGCTGCACTAAACCGTGGAATACAGTATGTAACCACTCCTTATGTCGTTTTCACAGATGCCAATACAATGTTGAATGCAGATGCGATCACAGAGATCGTCCGTCAATTCTCCAATCCAAAAGTGGGTTGTGTAGCGGGAGAAAAAAGAGTTGAAACAGCAACCGCACAAGGTGCAACTGCTGGAGAAGGAATCTATTGGAAATATGAATCGGCATTGAAATCACTGGATTATCGATTATACTCCGCTGTAGGAGCTGCCGGCGAACTATTTGCCGTACGAACTGAACTATTCGAACAAATGCCGCCCGACACACTCCTGGATGATTTCATCCTCTCTCTCCGTATTGCGCAGAAAGGACATAAAATCGCTTATTGCAAAGAAGCTTACGCAACCGAAACTGCATCATTGAATATGAAAGAAGAAGAAAAGCGTAAAATACGTATTGCCGCAGGCGGTTTGCAATCGGTATGGCGTTTACGGAGCTTGTTTAACATATTCCGTTACGGCACATTGAGCTTCCAGTTCATAAGCCACCGGGTCTTACGATGGACCATTACACCGATTGTCTTATTCCTGTTAATTCCTTTAAATATAATATTAACATGTAAGAGTGAGTTTACATATATATTTTTACTACTTTTACAAGTTGCATTCTATATAATGGCTTATGCAGGCTATTTGATGGAACAGCGAAATTTACGGAATAAACTGCTTTTCATTCCTTATTACTTTTCTTTTATGAATATAAATGTCATAAGAGGATTTTTCTATTTATCTGGAAATAAAGGGAATGGGGCCTGGGAAAAAGCAAAGAGAATATAATAAGAAAAATATTTCTAAAATGCAACAATGAAAACCTCTGTAAATTCAAACATTATTAATACATTTGTGTACTGATAGTGATTGAATATCAAGAAAAGTGTAAAATTAATATGGATAATTTAGCATCAGAGTATACAGTATTGATCGTTGACGATGTTCCAACCAACGTCATGTTAGTACAGGCTATATTAAAAAAAGAAGGATATACACTATTGACCTGTGATAGCGGCGCCAAAGCTCTTCGCATTGCTCATGACAGACATCCCAATCTCATACTGCTAGATATCATGATGCCGGAAATGGACGGATACGAGGTATTACAACACCTCAAGAGTGCCCCGGACACCAATGATATTCCTGTAATCATCATGTCTGCACTTAGCGATATGCAGAGTATAGTGAAAGGATACCAGTTAGGAGCTACCGAATATGTCACAAAACCCTTCCAAAGAGAAGAACTGGTCAAACGCGTTGCCCATCGTTATGAACTATTTAGTATTAAACGCATAAAACAGGAACTGGAAAATACAATTGAATCACGCGATACACTCTATTCTGTTATAGCACACGATCTTCGTTCTCCACTCGGTTCTTTGAAAATGATGAATAATGCTATCCTTATGATGGTAGACAAGAGCCAAGTCAGCCCCGAAGTATTCGAAATGCTGCAGATGATGAATAAAACATCAGAAGAAATTTTCCTCCTGCTTGACAATTTGTTGAAATGGGCAAAGAACCGCCTGAAAAAGCAGAACATATATAAACAAGAGGCTGATATCAACAGCTTGGTTTCCAGCACCGCTGAAATTTACATTCCGATGGCTACCCAAAAAGGCGTTAGCCTGCAATTAATAAATGTTGATAAGGAACTTGTTGGTTCTGTCGATATAGACATGATAAAGACAGTTGTCAGAAACCTTATTTCAAACGCGATCAAGTTTAGTTTCGAAGGAGGTACAATTGAAGTTTCGACTAGTATTGAAGGTAATAATGTAATTGTCAGCGTAAAAGACTCCGGTAAAGGAATTAAGAAAGAAGACCAGGAGAAATTACTGAAAGCCAACACGCATTTTACTTCTTACGGAACAAACAACGAAAAGGGTTCAGGATTGGGATTGATGCTTTGTAAAGATTTTGTGGAACTGCATGATGGTAAATTATGGTTCGAGTCGGAAGAAGGTAAAGGTTCAACTTTCTTATTCTCCCTGAAAGCATTGAATAAAGAATAAATACCATTCAATATAGAAAAGAGAATGAAAAAGGGAATGTATTCGTTACATTCCCTTTTTCATTACTATCATATTCAGATCGGAGGCGAACTTATTATATTCAGAGGCGGTCATCTCACCTTCCGTAGATAAAACAACTAACGAATGATCCGGATATTCATTTCTGTAAGCCGGATGAATATGCGGGAACGGATTTTCCACAAATCCATACGACTGATAAAAACGTAACCGGGCTGCAGATATACTATCAACCACAGGGTCTATCTCCAATAGTACACGTCCACCCTCCTGCTCTATCAGATTTTTCAGGATAAATCCACCCAAACCTTTACCACGCTCATTCGGATGAATAGCGAAATGCTCCACATATATATAACCATCAAATCTCCAGTAAGCAATAAAGCCTTGCAAGAAACCGGTATTCTTACCGACATAACAATCCAGATAAAAGCGGCTATCCGCAAAAGCATCCTTCTGCTGCACTTCAGTCCGTTGTTCAAAAACAGGAAAACTAATATCATATATCTCCCTAAATGCTTTATACAGCGATTCATCCGTTGTTGTTATTCTTACAATCTCCATGCGATTCTTTTTTTATTTAAGCAGGCACAAAGATAAAGCTTATGACAAACTAATCAATAAGTCACTACTTATTATATGAAAAGAAGGGACTTATTGTTGCTACGGTGTACACCATGGCCGATTATCCTGTACACCCTGGTTTGTCAGCATGTACAGGGTAGTTGGCCAGGGTGTACAGGGTGACGATAGCAGGTCGGGACTCTTGAACTAATTGATAGTATACTTTACTCTAAAAGGTAGGGATGTAAACAATAAAAAAAGCGACTACTGGGTTGTATTTCCCGATAGCCGCCTTTTCGTTTCCTGTATATCCGATCGCTTCTTACTGCATACGACGGATACCGATAGCTTTGTTATATTGAGCCAGAGAGGCTTTCTGCTGATACCAGGTCTGGATAAGACTGCTGTAAGACTGTATCCATGATAGCTGGGCAGAGAGTACATCGACAATAGGAAGCTTACCTTCGTTATAGCTGAATGTATTCAGGTCGAGATTCTCTTCAGCTATTTTGCAGGCATCTTCAGCAACATCGATCTGCTTGGTGTTCTCAGTCAGACTGGTCCAGGCATTAGCTACTTCCTGGCCGATCTGATCGCGGGTATTGTCCATCGCATACTCTTTACTACGCAGGATCGCTTTTTGCGAATTCACTTCCTTGAAGCGCGCTCCCCAACGGAACAAAGGTATTTTCAGGGAAGCGAAGACTGCCGGTGTCCATAGCTGGTCGGAACCTTTCATGTTCAGCATAGGAGTTCCCCATGATCCCTGAAATCCGACAGACAGGTTCGGGTTATACTTTGCCTTGGAGAGGTTGATCTGCCGTTTCTGATACTCGATATTCAACTGGGCTATATGAAAGTCCGGACGATTATCCAACGCTGCAGACTCACCCACACGCAGAGGTAACGGTTGATCCATTGTGATAGAGTCGGCAATAGCTACCTCTTCCATCGGGGGAACCCCCATCAGGACGTTGAGATTTTGTAAGGCGATCTGATAGTCTTTATAGGCAGAACTTTTGTTCAACTCCGCCTCTTTCAGGCGGGCCTGTACCTGCAAAAGGTCGGTCTTACTGATTTGTCCGTCCTGGAAACGAAGGGTCAATACGTTGGCCAACTCCTGCACGATATCGACATACTGGGTCATTACATCATACATCCCTTTGCGGGCGGCTACCGACCAGTAGTTCATATCGGCGGCATAAACAATGTTATCGGTTGTCAGTTCTTCCGCTTCAGTGGCAATCTGTCCCTGTATCTCGGCAGCCTTATAGTTGTTGTAAATTTGTCCTCCGGCATAGATAGGCTGGCTGACAGTTGCTCCCAGGCTATAAGTGTTATGATCCATTTCATAGCCCGGCATCAATTCGTACTTATTAATACGGTACTGGTAACTACCGGAGAAATCAACCGCCGGAAAAAAGGCAGTCTTAGCAGCTTTAATAGCGTGCTGCATAGCGATCCGTTCTTCGGAACTCTGCTTGATCTGACGGCTGTATTCAAGCACTTTTTCTTTATATTCGGCTGCCGTGATGGGCTGTACCTGCGCATTCGCAGATAAAGCACCCAACAGCATACAACCTATTATCAGTTTACTTTTCATATTACTTATTCCGATTTAATCTTAAAGAATATACAATAGGTAACCGGAAGCACGAAGATGGTCAGGATGGTCGATACAAACAAACCTCCCATGATCGTAGCCGCCATACCGGCAAACATCGCATCCCCCAACAAAGGAAGCATACCCAGGATCGTAGTACCCGATGCCATCGTCACAGGCACGATACGTGTCTTGGTCGCTTCTATGATAGCATTGACAGGGGCCAGTCCGCTATTCATCTGAAGGCCTATCTCATCGACAAGCACAATGGCATTCTTGATGTTCATACCGATCAGACCCAATAGTCCCAACATCGCAAAGAAGTCGAGCGACTTTCCGAAGACCAGCAATCCCAGTACTACCCCGATAAAGATCAATGGAAGCATTGCCATGATCAATACCGGTTTCCGGTAATATTTCGGAAAGAGGAACAGCAAGGTGATATAGATTAGACCAAACATCAAAGGAATGTTGGCTGCAATAGCCTTATTACCTTTATCCTGTTCACTTTGTTCTCCGAAGTAAGTCATCTTATAACCTTCGGGAACCTGTATTTGTTTTTGGGCTTCCGTCCAAAGATGACTGAATGCAGCCATTGTGTTGGCACCGCGTTTCGGTTCGCACTGCATCATCATATACGGTTGACGGTTGAAACGCCTTACGACATTGTATTCGTAATCGAGAGAGAAATCGTCGATTACCTGCTCAACCTTGACTGAACGTCCTTTGGCACTATAAACCGGCAACGTCTTAATATCATTCAGGTTCATTGAGTCGCGGTCGGCATCCTTCATCAGGATAGGCATAAAAACATCGCCTTCACGATACTCGCCGAGCGGAACACCGTTCGTTGCCGAGCGAAGGGAATAAGCTACTTGCTGACGGGTGATGCCCAGACGCAAACCTTTTTCCTGTGAATACAACGGCTTCCATACCGGTACCTTATTGCCCCAGCTATCGCGCACTTCCATCACCTGGTCGTACTGACGGGCTATCTCCTTGACTTTCTCCGTCAAAGCCACCAGTGTATCCACATTATCTCCGATAAAACCGATCTCAATAGCGGCATCGGGCACGGGAGACAAAGCGAACAGGGCCGAACGAGTGAGGATGTTCGGATAGTTTGCCACCATATAATCGTAGAATTTACCTTCTTCCGCCTGTGCATCTTCCGCCTTTTGAGTTTCGATCAATACATTCGCAAAGTTAGGCTTCGGTCCCACCGATGAACTTGCCAGGTAATAACGAACCGGGGAACCTCCCAGGGTAAATGAGTACGATTTGATGTTCTTATTATTACTCAGGTAACCTTCGATCTCTTTCACACTCTTCTCCACATCGTAGATACTGTAACCTTCCGGGAAGATCAGGTCGGCACGGAAATAAGGCTTGTTCATGATCGGGAAGAAGCTCTGCGGCATGATCCCCATAATAAATAAGGAAAGGAACAGGGTTGCTACGACAGAAGAAACGGTTACCCATCTGCGTTTAATAAGACGGGCCAGAACCTTTTCAAACTTATGATACAACTTCGTATCGTAAGGATCTTTCGCTTCACCCGGTTTCGCTTCTTTCAGGATAAAGTTACCGAAAGTCGTTGTTTGCGTTAATGCCAATACCCAGCTTAACCCCAACGACACAGCCAATACGATAAACAATGGTTTAACGATCTCTGCTACGGAAGCAGGAGCCAGATACATCGGCAGGAATGAACAGACAGCGATAAAAGTTGCACCCAATAAGGCCCATTGTGGCTTGGTTGCTCCGTCTACCAAAGCCTGGTAACGGGATAACCCGCGCTTGATACCTACCTGCGCATTATCTGTTACCACAATGGCATTATCCACCAGCATACCCATCGCGATGATAAATGCAGCCAGCGAAGTTCGGTTCAATCCTACACCCCAGATAAGCATAAGCAACAACGTACCCCCTACGGAGAAGAGTAGCGAACTACCCACCAGCATACCGGCACGCGATCCCATGACAAGGAAGATCACTACAATAACGATCAGCAACGATTCGATCAGGTTAAGGATAAAGCCATTGTTCGCTTCATCGGCAATCTTATTTTCCGGATAGATCGTCTTCAACTCCATCCCGATAGGGAAAAGCTGTTCCATTTCTTCCAGATGGGCAGCGACATCGTTACCTACTGCAACCACATCATCATTCGATCCTGTTGCAACCCCAATACCGATAGCGCGCTTGCCATCCACACGCATCAGATTGGAAGGGGGATCCATATAACCGCGTTCAACGATTGCGATATCTCCCAAACGCACTTCACCTCCACTTTTGGTAACGATCAACTGGTCGCGTATATCCTGTATATCTTTATAAGTTCCTTCAGCTCTCAAACGTAACTGATAGCTGCCGGTATTGATGTCTCCGGTATTGACCAACAGGTTTTGTGTTTGCAGTACCTGCTGGATAGAGTTAGGATCAATCCCGAGGTTAGCCAGTTTCGGTACCGAGATCCTTACATTGATAACCTGTGTTTGTTCACCAAACAGATACACCTTCTGTACGCCGGGTACCGGAGACAATTCTGTCTTGATCTTTTGCGACCAGTCGCGCAATTCGTCATAGGTAAACCCATCATCGGCAGTCAAGGCATAATAGATACCGAATACATCACCAAAGTCATCACTGACCGATATGGAAGAGGCACCGCTCGGAAGACGGGGTTCTATATTTGCCACCTTACGGCGAAGTTCGTCCCACTTAACAGGCATATAGTCGGGAGCAAGCGTCGGTTGTAGTTCGATCGATATCTTCGACATCCCGAAATAAGACTCCGACTTAATCTGATACACGTCCGACATAGACTGTATCTCTCTTTCGATCGGCTCGGTAATCAGTTTTTCCACTTCAAAAGGAGTTGCTCCCGGATATTGTGTAACCAATACAGCCTGTTTGATTACAAAGGGGGCGTCCTCCTTCTTCGGTAGTTTGAAGAAAGAGTATATACCACCAATCAGCATCACAGCCAGAAAGAAGTATATAATCTTACTATTCTCTAAGGAATATTTTGGAATATTCATTGTTTCTCTTCTTAATCTGTTAATACTTTTACTTGTTGTCCGTCTACAAGGCGGGTTGCTCCGGCAGTAACGACACGTTCTCCGGCTTTCAATCCTTCCAGAATGATCACATTGTCTTTACCAACCAGTTCTCTTACCGTGATCATGCGGCGTTCAACCTGCTGGGTTTGCGTATTAAAGACAAAAACGAACTTATCGCTACTGTTCGCTTCGTCGGCAACAATAGCAGACAGGGGTATTAATACAGCTCCTTCATTGAAACTCTGGCTTTCGATATTCAGTACAACGCGGCAAGAGAAACCTACGGCCACCTTATACTTATTGAGATCGAACGCAGGATCGTCAATATACAGGAATACAGGAACACCGGAACCGTCGGGAGATGCTTCCACATATTCTTTTACCTTAGCCTTGAAACGGACACCTTTATAGTTGTCGAACTCCACATAGATCGTATAAGGAGTCGAGAAATAGGTAATGTTCGTTTCCGGCATCGTAAACTGGATTTGCAGTTTATTAGGATTGATCAGGCAGACAATACCCTGCCCCATCTGTACTTTCTGATAGTTCTCTACATACTTCTTCTGGATAAAACCGTCAAAAGGAGCACGAAGTTTGGTTTGCTCCAATGTATTCTGAGAGTTTTCAAATGCTGCCTGGGCATTGGAATAAGAAGCTTTTGTCGTTTCATATTCCTGCTGGGAGATCGCTTGCTTTGCCAACAGTCTTTCAGCACGTTGCAACTGGGCCTGTGCAGTCTGGAAGGAAGCCTTCTTTGCTTCAAAATCCCACTTGAAATCCTGGGGGTCCATTTCTGCCACTATTTGTCCGGTACGTACTTTCTGCCCTTCTTCCACGTTCAGGGAGATCAATGGTCCGGACATTTTAAACGCCAGGTCACTGAACTGGTCAGGAGATACTACACCACTAAACGACTTCTCCACCACATTTAATGATGCTACTTCAGTCAACTTTACCGGACGAGGCCCTTGCTCTTTTACCGGCGGTCGGCTACAAGACATCAATGCTGCCAATACAAAAACGGGAATTAATTTACCATTCATGATAACTTGCATTTACTTATTTAGTTATTTGTTAATTATATGCTAATACAAAGTCATATAATACTATGCGTTAAGTCATAGCATTACAACATTCATTTTTTTATAATTGTTCGGATATTACCTACCTTTTTACCAGCGGAATACCATTTGCTTGTACATAATTAAAAGGACCAACTGTCCCAGTCTATTTTTGCTTCCATTACTTTTTCCTGTTCATCAGGAACGGCCGGGAAGAAATCTATTCCCGTTACTTTCTCTACACTATCGACAGGGATTGCCATGGATCTCAATGCTGTTTTCTTATAGTCCCTGTTCTCAAAAATAAATCCGATAGCCTTATACTCTTCACCTGAAACATAACAAATCACTTTGTAAAATGCACCGGGTACTCCTATCCTGTTCTTTCCCATCCGCTTCATGTCGTCTGTCATAACAGGGCCGGTAGCAATCAATAAAGCTCCGTAATCGTTCGCCCACATCCGGCTTAATTCTTCCAGATCTTTCCAGATACCACGGTTTAACCCCGGCTCCTGCGGACAAATATTACTCAGATAAAACGATTCGCGCATCGCTTTAGCCGACCATTTCATATCACCCGCCGGAGCCAGATGGCCACGGTCGTAGCCTGTACGGGTATAATCATCGTTGGTGGCAGTAGCTCCTTTTACCAACGGATCGGGAACGAACTTGTTCGAACGTTCCGTCTTTTTACTTTTTGCTTCTTCGGGAGTCAATTCGTAGGCTACCCAGTTTGCTATTTTGTAATCAGAATTATAGGATACGGTGTAACCTTCATGGCGAATCACCTGTTCAGACCGTTTAGCCTGTAACTTGGGAATCTCTGCGTTTGCGGGGATTTTGAAGGTTGTTGTTTTGGGACGGGAAGGCTTTATTGAGGATAGCTCGTCTTTTTTCTTTTGCTCAGGAACCGGCTTTTTCGGAGTCGCAAACTTCTTCTGCTCTTTAGCAACCGCTTTTTGCTGTTCCTCCACAACTGGTTGTTTTCCGGTTACAGGATACAGATAATCATATAAAAATAAAACGCCTATCAGGCAGGCAAGTATTATAGAAATAGCGACAAATACCCGTTTGACAGCCAGAACAAACGATGATACCTGCTTTTTCTTTTTCCTCGATTTCGACTTTGTTTTACTTTTTCCTTTCACCATCGACCAATAGCCTCACATTATCCCCGGCAAAAGTAGATAATGTGAGGCTACCAAACAATATATAAATCTTAAATCTATTCGTCAATTTTATTATAAAAAGTGCCCGTATTAAAAGGGACACTTTAAATTATGGGCGCCAGCGCCAACTTTATAAGCTTTTCCTTTGGGCGAAATCACTATTGCAGTTGTTTGTTCGGGTACCTGAATTTCAACAAGAATATTACGACCTGATTTCCGTAAATCTACTTTGATTTCACCATAATGAGTCGCTACCGTAGCCGACGCTTCTGTCAAAGAACCCATCTGGGGCTTTACCTGGAAAGTTTTAAATCCAGGCGAAGTCGGTTCTATACCACATACTTTCTGGCTGAGCAATGTTAACGGACCGCCACTCCATGCATGATTGATCGTTCCGCCACCAAAGCCATCGACTCCTACTCCCCAACCTTCAAACAAGGTCGTATATTCCTTATAACCCAGCATACCGGCATAGCGATCCCGCATACGCTGCAACGCAGCATCCGGAGCCCCAATATGGAAAAGAGCCTCCAGTACATATTTTTCCATATAGGGACTGGCATGATACTCTTTCTTCAGCAGTTTCAGTATAGCAGGATATTTATCTTTCGGGGCCAAACCGGAAAGGACTGCCATTGCCTGTGCCCGGTCGTCATTCTCACCATGATAGCCGGGAGAACGATAGGCTGTTCCTGTCCAGAACTTCGTATTGAAACATTTCTCAATGCTATACATCATACGACCGATCTCTTCGGCATCGGCCTTCTTCCCTAGTTGAAGGGCAAAAGCTTTTTCTGCTTTCAGTGCGAGATAGTACCAGCAATTGGTCAGTACTCCCATGTCGATCTGTTCACCCCAATCGCCCCAGCTCCATTCCCCGCTACGTTCAATAGGCAGACCGCTCTTGTCCACCTTCCAAGTTTCGTGCAGGTAACGGTGCAGACGGTCGTAGATAGTCGGAATGAAAGTACTGTCACCGCTATAATAATATTGGGTATAAAAACCGTACCAACCGACAGAAGCCAGCATCTGTAAAGGTAATTCCTTCGACCAGTTACCGGCAGGAACCGGAGCAAACAGCGAACCATCGGCACGTTGCCAGTTCATCAACTCATGGATACCCTTTACGGCCAATTGATGAGAAGAGGTAGACAAAGCGTAGAAAGCTTCGCCCAGTTCGTTCACTTCATCCCCCCACCACTGAGCACGTTCACGTTCGGGACAGTCCATATAGTTGTCGCGCATCGTTATATATAATGTACGGGCGGAACGTTTCCATAGTTCATTCAGGAAAGGATCATTACACCGGAAAGCTCCGGCAAATTCGGTATCATATCCCGTCTCACGGTATTTCACATCCAATACCTTTACACCATCAGGGATAATGTACCACATTTCGTGACCGCTTATCCATCCATAACTTTCATACTCCTGTACTCCTTTACGGGTGATATATTCGGCACGGATATTTTCCGGACCACCTCCCCAGTAATTATCTGTCTGCATATAGATAGTCTTACCTTCGGATGCTTCGACTTTCAGATAGGGTGTAAACTGACAATTGTAAGGCAGACGACAAAACAAAGTATCGCCCTTTGCCGACTGCCGGACATTTGGATATGCTTTCAAACCAAAATCTTTAAACATCGGTATCGGACGTTCCACCAATTTACCCAATGGGGCCTTCCCCACCACACATGCAATTTCTGCACCTGGGAAACCACCGTTAAAATCAGGCTGGTTCCAACCATCCATTGCTATCCGGGCATCAAAACGAATATTACTTTCCGACAAGCGATAATTCGGGAAAGGAGCTTCCGTATTTTGATAAGCATCATAAACGGAACATGCCCAACTCTTATCCGAAACAATCTCTACTCCGGGTGCAATGGCTTCAAACAGTAAAGCTGCCATTCCGCTATTGATATGGCTGAAACCATTCTTTCCGAAATGCCACACCAAAACAGCAAGAGTGTTCTCTCCTGAAACAAGATAAGGAGCAATCTCCACCGAATCATAATAGGTATCGTAGGGAGAAGGGCCACGTTTCAGACCGCCTTCAAAGACAACCATACGTCCATTGATCCACAGCCAATATTTACTGTCGGCAGCTATATGGGCTGTCAGAGTAGCCGGCACTTCATCTATAGATACGGTCTTACGATAGGCTAACCAGGTGTTGCTTGCACTTTGACATCGCTCAGTGTTGATCCATTGTGCTTTCCAATCGGTCTTTGTTTCTGCTGAAGCAAAAATACCGATACATGCGAGTAACAGAAGATATTTTTTCATCTCATTGCTATTTAAGGTATATACTATTTATCATTTTCCAGGATAACTTGTATGCCTGCCGGAGCTTTTATATCGCTCTTTATCTTGCCGTCCGTTCCTTTTTCATGACGGATAGTAATGATTCCTTCAGGTGTAGGGAAAGTTCCTTCCACCCAATCCAAATCTCCCAAATGCGGAGTGATACGAACTACACGACAACCAGGTTCCACCACCTGTACACCCAGTACATATTCGCTCAACCAAGCTGTTGGACCGGAAGCCCAGCCATGACATAAACTATGACGGAAGCCTTTATAGCAATAGTCACCATAATCGCCATGAATGTCTTTCTTCCCTTCCGGAACAAGTTCGTCGATACCCGCCGCATCAGGTAACCAGGTCATATTAAAATCTTCCCAGAACGTAGTAGCTCCCAGGTCGATCATCGCTCCCCAATACTGACGGATCACATCTATTGCACCCTGATAGTTGCCAGCCGTTGCCATGGCACGCAACATATAATAGCCATAGAAAGTAGAAAATCCTTGCGCTCCGTTTACCGAAAGATATTTTTTATCAGCCTCTTCCGGTTTCATCAATCCGGCCAATGCCAGTAAAGCAGCAGCCTGTTTAGAGCCTGGTGCGTCCGGTGCTATTTTCGACTTAAGTAATGTTTTTGTTACCTGAGGGGCAACCTTTATCATTCTTTTTGCTGTTTCCCGGCATTCGGTAGCCAGGGTTTCATCTCCTAAAACAGTACACAGTTCGTCACCGGCTTTCATCGCTTGCAAAACCAATGCTTGCAAACCGGCATTGATCGCTTCCGGATTCTCACTGGAAGGCCAATCCAGAAAGCGCCATCCATCCAGCTTCTCATGTCCGCTGGCATCTACCTTCGATACCAACTGACGTAAAAGGCCACTCAGATAAGGTTGTTGTTCTTTCAGATAAGCCTCGTCTCCCTGATAATAATACCAATCGCGCTGGATCAGTAACCACCAGATTGAATAAGCACTGATTCCGTTCATCCAGTCGGGAAGCGGAGTCGCTTCACGGATCAGATCCAGACTTTTAGGGACTACCTCGTTATAGCCGAAAACGGTATTGACAGTCATTACTTCCGGATGCATATCTCCCAGCCAGACCAGACGGTCGCGTTTGATGCCATCCCATAAATATTCCTGCATATTCAGGTGTACGGTATAAGCTCCGGTCTGCCAGATCTTATTCAGACGGTCGTCGCTGCTTCGGAATGATCCTTTATAAGGTATATCCCGATAGGTGGAAATAGCACGCACCTCTTTCAAATGGAGTTCGGTAGAATCGTCAACAAGGTCGATACGGGCAAAGCGAAAGCCGGAATTGCCCACTTCCATCACTCCCATCCAGGGAAGCGAAACGATAAAATCGCGCATGGCATGGTCGTTACTCGCCCCATTCTTTCCATCGATCTCACACATGGCTTCACTTACGGATTCTCCCAGGCGGATACGCACAGATATAGGTTTGTTGACTGGGAAACCTCCTGTCACAAGTTGGATACCACCTTGCAGCTCTTTGCCAAAATCAAATAGAATAGCGGGATGTTGCTGTGCAGTACTTTTTAATTTACAGATTGCACGATTGACCAATCCAGCCTGTCCGTTGCCCGGTAAAAGCAAATTATCGGCATCTTGTATTTGTTCGCTGTGTTGCTGCCATACGATACGCGTTGGAGAAAGATATTCGCGTACACGACTGTCCCGCTGCTGGGCTGTTGCCGACAGGATACAAAATAAAGTAAAGAGTATAAGTATCTTTTTCATGGTCTTTTTCACAAACTAGTTTGAATAATCGAAAGATGTGTCAGAAACACATTTCCGACACATCTTTCGATTATCATTTGTTTATAATCCAAAAGCTGGAACGAGATCGTCCAGTTGCTGGTCGGTCATTCCTATCGGTTCATATCCGGCCATACGGGCACTGATATAAATCTGGGCTGATTTACTCAGTGTATCGATAGCATCGAAGCATTCGATCAGGTCTTCACCCACTGCCAGGATTCCGTGTTTTTCCCAGAATACGACATCATGCTTTTCGAGTTGCCGGATCGTGGCATGTGCCAGTTCGATCGTTCCGGGGATTTCATAAGGAACAATCCCTACCCCTTTCGGCACAATGATACGACACTCGGGAATCATACTCCATAAAGTACGGGTTATTACCTTCGAATCGAGAAAAGGTTTGCAATGCGTCATACCGATCAGTTCGGTCGGATGTGTATGCAGAACGACTCTGTTGTCGCGTCCCAACGAACGAAGATAATTATGCATCATCAGGTGAGAAGGCAATTCTGATGTCGGCCTGACAGGTTGTTCGGCAATGATATCATAGCTTTTCCCATCGGCTGCTATACGTATCAGCGCACCGTTGGCAAAGGGATCTTGTGCCACATAACGCATGCGTTTACCTGTTCCGGTAACATAAAATACATTTCCACCGAGAGAGGTCATAGCTTCCTGCAATTCGATAGCCGGAGCCAGTGCCGGCAATGCCATTTCTTCGTCAGTCAGCAAACCGGTCAGGTTCACAGAGATATTCCCGCCGTTACGTTCGGCCCATCCTTTAGTCCAAAGATAACCGGCCACTTCGGCGATACGTCCTATTTCAGCCATCAGAGGGCTGTTGTTTCTAATTGTTGTCATTTTTTACTTGATATATTTTAAAAAATCATCTTAAGTTTATTGTTCTCAGACCGTACAAGGCCTCCGGAGTTATGAAAACAATCGTTTTTTAGCTCCGAAAGGATTGAAAGTATTGCCAACGATCGTTTTTACTATTTCCTGAGCCTTGGGAGTGTTGCCAACGATCGTTTTTATCATTCACAAGTCCTCGGAAGTGTTGCCAACGATCTCTTTTATCGTTTACAAGCCTCCGGCAGTGTTGCCAATGATCATTTTTGCCACTCACAAGCCTTCGGGAGTATTGCCAACGATCGTTTTTGTTATTTATTATCCTAATAAGTTAGGTAATAACAATGAAAATATCAGGATACACATCCCGGATATTAAAACAATGATCGTTTTCCTGCTGACACCTTTCCATTCGTTCAATACGATTCCCCACATATTACTGAATATGACATTCAGCGACATCAGGATACTCCACGAGAAGGCAAGCATGACGGGTGAGTCTGCAAAATAGCTTTTCCCCATCCCCAATCCGAAGAACTGCGAATACCACAGGACACCAGCCAACGCACAAAATAAGACATTATTCAGTAATATCTTTCCTGTAACGGAGAAATAATCCTTTCCTGATTTATTTTTTATATTCTGGAACAGGCAATATACGGCATTCGTCAGGAAACCACCCATTGTAACCAAAAGGATTACCGGATTAAGTGCAAACAGTTCGCTGGAACCGGAAGCTTTTACCTTTTCCAGTATCGGAGTTCCGGACTCAAGCCCCAGGTTAAAACAGGCACTCATCACACCCGCCAACAGCGCAACCAGTAACCCTTTTGTCAGGGCAAAATCTTTCACTGCCGCCTTCTTCTCCTCGTCTGTCATGTTCCGGGCTCGCAGGCTACCGGCATAACCGATCACTGCGATACCAGCCAACGTTACGCAAACACCCAGTAAAAGGATCAATCCGTCACCATGAAATAAATCCGTTCCTCCGAATACTGCCGGAAAAAGCGTACCGAAACCGGCACAGGTACCAAGTGCAATACTTTGTCCCAACGCGATTCCCAGATAACGCATGCTAAGGCCGAAGGTCAAACCTCCGACTCCCCACAACATTCCGTAGATCAAAGCACCGGTACTACCTCCGGCGCTCCACAACTCTGTCAAGCTCTGTCCTTCAGGAATAGCCAGTTGTGCCCCCAGATACGGGAAGACGAGCCAGGCAAAGATACCCTGTATCAGCCAAAAGCTTTCCCAGCTCCAGTTCTTCACCTTATTGATCGGCACATACGAACTGCTTTGTCCCAGGCTACCGACGGCTATGATTAATAAACCTATTAGTATATTCATGAAATTATCGTTTGCTTGTTACCTGCGCTTCATATTTTTCTATTTCGCCGATATAGTCTTCACCTACAGGTACATCGTTTTTCAGACAGAACATATCCCATACGGCATTCCATGGAAGGCTCTTCAATTCTTCCTGCAAGGCCAGGCGTTCAAATAATTTATCTTCAGCTTCATACTGTTGCAGCGTGGCAGACGGTTCGAGCAAAGCTTGTAAGAATGCTTTTTGGGTGGCACGGCATCCGATCACATAAGCTCCGATCCGGTTGATCGTTGCATCGAAATAATCAAGGCCGATATGTACACGATCCAACGCATTGCAACGGATTATCTCGCGGGAAAGATCCAACAAATCATCACTAAGGATAACTACATGGTCGCTATCCCAACGGATCGGACGACTTACATGAAGCATGATCTCCGGAGTAAACAACAACATCGACGAAATCTTGTCGGCAATACTTTCCGTCAGATGGAAATGACCAGTATCCAATGTAACGATCTTGTTGTTCTTCGCGCCATACCCCAGGTAGAAATCATACGAACCTACTGTATAACTTTCCAGGCCGATACCGAACAGTTTAGCTTCGATACAGTCCTTCATATTTTTATAGTCGGTTGCAAATATCTCGTCCAACGAATCCTTCAATAACTGACGATATTGGATACGGCTGGCCGGCACCTCTTTCGAACCGTCATGTATCCACAGGTTCATCATACAAGGATCATTCTGGAATTCACCCATCGCTTCACTGACGGCACGGCAACGTTTCGTATGTTCGATCCAGAAATCACGGATCGACTTGTCCGGATTTGCTAATGTCAGGTTCCCACTCTTCGGATGCGAGAAAGAAGTAGAGTTGAAATCGAGTTTCATATTATTTTCTTTCCCCCATTCCATCCAACTTTGGAAATGAGCCGGCTCCACTTCATCACGGTCAACTTTCTTTCCGCCGAAGTCACCGTATATCTCATGCAGGTTCAATCGATGAGTACCAGGAATAAAAGAGTTTGCTTTCAACACATCGGCACGCAACTCGTCTATATTCCGGGCTTTACCGGGATAATTACCTGTCACCTGTATACCTCCCGAAAGCGATCCATCCGGGTTTTCAAAGCCTGTCACATCATCCGCCTGCCAGCAATGAAGCGATAGGCTGATTTTTTGTAACTTCTCCAATGCACTGTTTACATCGACATTCAAGGCTGCATAACGTGCTGCCGCCAACTCAAAGGCTTGTTTTACATTTTTTTCTGTGTTCATGATATTCGTTTTTTATTGTTTTACTATCTGAATATATCGTTCATACACTTCTTTCCAAATCGATTCATCCTGTGGCATGAATGTTTCCGTTTGGATAGAATCGGCTATCAACCGGCGCATTTCCCAGCGGGTAGAGACAATACCTGCTGAACGTGCCTGGATCATTGCGTTTCCAATAGCAGTAGCTTCCGACGGCCCGGCTATTACCGGCATGCCGATCGCATTCGCTGTAAATTGATTTAATAAAGCATTTTTTGAACCTCCTCCTATCACATGCAGACGGTCGATACGGAAAGGAGCCATCTCTTTCAGCATCCGGATCACTTCATTATAACGAAGTGCCAGACTTTCGAAAATACAACGGATAAACTCGGCATCCGTTACCGGTATTGATTGCCCTGTTTCTTCACAATACTCCACAATAGCTTTAGTCATACAGGATGGATTAGCAAAACGGGGATCATCCGGATTAACGAAGCGTACAAAAGGTACTGCCTGCTCGGCCATCTGTACGATCTGCGGATACGTATAAGTACGACCGGCCTTTTCCCATTCCTTCCGACATTGTTCCAACAGCCACATACCCGTAATATTCTTCAGAAACCGGATCGTACCTTCAATACCACCTTCGTTCGTGAAATTATTTTCGTATGATTCTTTTGTAATTATAGGTTCTTCCGATTCGATCCCCATCAAGCTCCAGGTACCACTACTTAAATAAGCAAAATGTATATCCTGAGCAGGAACAGCAGCTACTGCCGATGCCGTATCGTGGCCTGCCACAGCAATCACAGGAACTTTGCCGACACCGGTCTCTTCAGCTAGTGCATCTGTCAGTTCGCCTACAAGTGTTCCGGGTAATACCACCTGCCGCACGATAGAAGGCGATACCCCCGCAGCTTCCAGCAAGGAGGCTTCAAATTGTCGGGTAACCGGATTCAATAGTTGGGAAGTAGAAGCATCAGTATATTCACAGACTTTGTTACCCGTTAATAGATAAGATAATAGATCAGGTATGAAAAGTATTTCTTTAGCATTTTTCAAAGGAGCATATTCCTCCTGTCGGGCGCAGTAAAGCTGAAAAAGACTATTAAAGTTCATAATTTGAATCCCGGTCAGACGATATACCTCTTCCCGTGAAACCAGCCGAAAATAGTCCTCCGGTGCCCCTTCCGTATACGGATCACGGTAAGCCCGGGGTAATCCCAATAAAGAGCCGTCCGAGGCCAGATAACCAAAATCGACACCCCAGGTATCGATACCGATCGAATCGGGTACGATATGTTGCTGTGCACAAAGAGAAAGGCTTTTCTTTAGTTCTTCATACAGACTATATATATTCCAGTAGTATTTCCCATGTAATTCGAGCAGGTTATTTGGGAAACGGTGAATCTCCCGCATTTCAAATTTGCCATTAATTAGTACTACCAGGACAGCTCGTCCGCTGGTTGCACCTATATCAAACGCTAAAAAGGTATGTTTCTTCATGATATAACAAAGTTATTTGTTTATTGATAGCAAAAGTATATGGTTAATTACTATATTTGCTTACGAAAATGATTTTAAACCTTTCAATTCTGACATGAATAAACACATCAGCGACCAACTGCGTTATCTGACTATCGGAGCATCAGACGAAGACTGGGGAATTATTGTCACCACCATCGGTTATCAATTTATCCCTCCTAAAGGTCAGTATCCGTTATCCTGCCATCCGGATAGCTATAATTTTAAACCGCAGACAGGACGTATCCTTAACGAATACCAGCTTGTCTATATAACGAAAGGAAGCGGCTACTTCTCCTCCCAGTCCTGCAAAATGCAAAAAATAAATGCCGGTACCATGATCCTGCTTTTCCCGGGTGAATGGCATAGCTATTATCCGGATAAAGACACAGGATGGGATGAATATTGGGTCGGATTTCGTGGTATACATATAGACAAACGAGTGGAAAAGCGTTTCTTCACAAAAGAAGAACCGCTTCATAAAATCGGATTAAGTGCCACTATTGTAGGGTTATATGAAGATATATTAAAGTTTGCCTCACAGGAGAAATCGGGATATCAACAGATGATATCCAGTATCGTACTCCATATATTAGGAACGGTTTATTATAAGAAAAAGAATAGTTCGTTTACGAATACATACGTAGTAGACAAGATCAACGAAGCCCGCATCCTGATGAAAGAGCAGATCGAAAACCCGATGTCGCCGGAAGAGATTGCTTCACAATTAGGATTAGGTTATTCCTGGTTCCGCCGTATGTTTAAAGAATATACTGGCGTCTCACCTGCCCAATACCAGTTGCAACAAAAGCTCCTCCGTGCCAAAGAACTTCTTACGGGAAGTAACCTGAATATCTCCGAGATCGCATATAACCTGAAATTTGAGAATGCAGGCCAGTTCTCTACCTTCTTTAAAAAGAAAGAGGGCGTAACGCCCTCCGAGTTTAGGGAAAGGGCACATTAATATTAATACGGTTTATAAGGAGCATGCATCACATTCAATGTCCTGGGCAGCCATACACGGTAACGTTGTGACTTGTCCCAGGTATTGCCTGCCGATGCAAAATCACAGAAATGAATAGGACGTGCAACACTATTGCCTTCCAGATCGGTTCCTAAGATCAGTGGTGCCGTAAATGTCATCCACGCAAAATCAGGCGCTTTGACCGGGGTTAGCTCCACATAGCCATCTTTACTTACGACAACTGTCGTTTCATCTATAAACCCATCATTAAAACGGCTGTCGCGCGCCAGCACCAAAGGCCCCCGTACAATGGCCTGTGCCTGGTTCATCTCCACCAAACGAGCACGCAGGTCTAACCGGACTGTAATCTTATCTCCCGCTTTCCATTTCCGGGTTATAGGCAGATAAGCTCCTTGCAATACATCTTCTACCGATTCTCCATTAACCTGAACCGTAGCCAGACGACTCCACGCCGGAATGCGCAATGCAATCGTAAACGAACTCTCTTTTGCCAACTCCACCTGAAGTATTATTTCATCCGCAACCGGATAATCTGTTACCTGTCTTAGCTTTACATTCTTTTTCCCTGGCAACATTATCTCCGCTTCCGATTCTCCGTAGAAATTTACCCGGATGCAATCATCCTTCACCTGATAGGCAAATTGCGGTATCATGGCAAATGCCCGTGGTCCATTCGCATTACAACAATTGATATGCATGCCACACTGCTCTTCTCCTTCATGACGACAACCTTCCAGGGGACTATATTTGGCTATCTGTGAAGCATCGGCTTTCAGGGATGCCATTAAAGCGTTATAGATGGCGCTTTCCATGTAATCTGCATAGAGGGAATTTCCGGTCATTTGTAACAAACGGTTACATAGCTGCATCCATGTAAAAGTTACACAGGTTTCCATCGTATGGTAAGTAGGGATTGTCTGACGTACTTTCCCACTATACCAACATTCAAATGCACTCCCCGACCCGGCTATATTAATCTCCTCCCGTACAATATGCCCTACCGTTTTTTCCACAACAGACAGATAAAGTGGATTACCCGTCACTTTATATAGTTCCAATAAACCTTCGTAGCATGACATCATCTCATAGGCTTTCTGCCCGTTTTCACGTGAAAACCATACTTTAGGATGTGGAAAACGGCTAGCGACAGGAATATCGGCAATCGCCTTGCTGATCAATTGCGGACCTTCCGGCGTTTCCCATTGTTCCACTATATACTTCGCATAATCCAGATAACGTGTTTCTTTTGTCCGGTTATACAAATACATGACCGGCTCCAGAATAGAGGAACTAGGCATTCCTATATAATTACCCGTCGAGACTATATTCACTTTGTCGGGCCCTACCTGTGTCATCAAATGATCCACGACACGACAGGCAGCATTCAATGCTTTCTTATCGCCGGAAAGATCATACCAGGCGATCAATCCCAGCGTGGTATATTTCCTACCCCATATATCCCATTGCTGTAACTGTGCATCCGGTGCATAATTACCGATATATCCGTCCATCGTCTGGGTTTTCATCAACGATTCAGCCGCATCTTTTATGATCTGATAAAGTTCCGGGTCTTGATTATAGCGATAAGAAGCGATCGCACCCTGTATCCATTTTCCCCAGAACTCCGATTGCCAGCGCGATTTTTCTTCCCGGTGTCGGAATGGTTCTACCAGATGATCGACATCCTGTGTTTTCACACGATGTTCGATACAATCGTCGATACGCTCTCCGACATAGCCGGATATCGTGACATGTGTTACAGATGATTGGGTAGGGACCTGTGCCCAGGCAGACATAGTCGCCACACTTAACAGAAAAGAAGGGATAACTAATTTTGCTTTCATAATAACCGATCTAAGAATGGATGAAAGCAAAAATAGATATCCCTCTATTTTTCAAACTTATAAAAATGACAAAATATGTTTCAAATTTGATAGAGCTATTCTGTAGATAATATATACTGATACAGTATACATACTACTTCTCCTTTTATTATTGTTCAATATAACAAAAGAGAAGCAGGTTTGTATTAATGATTCGTCCCTTCAAAGAGGTCGTGATCTTCCTTCTTTTGCGAAGACTTTGCTTTAAAGTTATTGAAGGTGTAACTTAACGTCAGAGTGATAAGCGGGTAATTCGGACGGATGCGGGTAATCGATTGTAAGTCGGATGTGGTGATCTTACTTACATAACGGGCCGAGTTGAACACGTCACGAAAAGCCAGTGTAGCCGAAAGTTTACGTTTCATCAACTGCTGACGGACCGCCAGATTGACATACCAGAAAGCATCTGTACGTCCCTGCGTGGTTACGGAAGGCCCCACGAAGTTTCCATCCAGTTGGATACGGGTGGATTTACCCAGATCGAAAGCATTGTTCCAGATAATATCGTAGTTGGTACTTTTTTCGTTCGTACCGTTCAACTTATACTGGTTCTTTACCTTATAATGATACAGGCTACCGTTCAGATTCACATTCCACCAACGGGTCAACTGTACCTGGCCGCTCAGTTCCAGCCCGGTTGAATAGTCGTGACCGACATTGGCCATAGAGTCGAGCGTTACACCTGCCTCATAAGGGACACGCAGACGTTCAATCTTGTCTTTACGGCTACGATGGAACACTG
Organism: Parabacteroides timonensis; assembly: GCF_900128505.1. Classification (NCBI taxonomy): domain Bacteria; kingdom Pseudomonadati; phylum Bacteroidota; class Bacteroidia; order Bacteroidales; family Tannerellaceae; genus Parabacteroides; species Parabacteroides timonensis. The sequence continues at coordinate 650,820 of NZ_LT669941.1, read as the reverse complement.
TGGCGGAAACGGTATGTTCGCCTATATTCTTCTTATAGTTGAGTTCAAAGGAGTTAATGTATTCGGAACGGATATCCGGGTTACCGATCTCCGCAGAGTAGTAATCGCGATAGGTAATATAAGGTTCCATAAAGAAAAGCTCCGGTCGCGTGATACGACGTGAATAGGAAGCCATCAGTTTATGATCTTTCGGGAAAGTATATCCTAAATGGACCGAAGGAAAGAATTCGAACTTATTATATTCACGGTCTTTGCCGGGGATGGAGCTGCGAAGCACACGATGCGTATGTTCCCCTCTTACTCCAGCCTGAAAGTCGAATGATTTATAACTATCGCCCACAATAGCATAGATCGAATTGATCTCGTGCTGGAAATAGAAGGTATTATAAATATCGTCGCGCCAGTAGAATTCTTTTTTCTCCGGACTCCAGAACTGCATGCTGTAATCGCCATCCTCCAGATAAGAAAAATATTGGTAACCGGCTTCGATATGTCCGGTTTTGCTGTACGGATAGATGTAATCAAGGTTTCCACGCACCGTCCAACGATGTTCGTCCTCCCAGGCCCGGTGACCTTGCTCGCGCTCATTCTTTTTATTGAACAGGTCGCTCTGGAAATACTCCATGGCATTACCACCATATTTGAGGTAAAAGCTGCCGGTCAGTTGGTGACCTTTATCATTGAATTTATGATCGAAACCTACGTTTCCCTGGAAATATGTTTCGTGGAGATCGTAATCGTCGCGACTATAATAATCGCCGTTGGCAAAAGGTTTATTATTGACGACACGTTCTTCGGTATAATCCAGGTCTCCTTTGCGGGTACGTCCACCGTAGCCACCTTCCAGATCTACATTGAAGGTTGTGTTCGGTAATGTATACATCCAGCCGGCTTTCAGAGAATAGTTGAAGTTATTACTTTCGCGTGGACCGTTGGAATGTGATGTCGTTGCTGTATCGGCTACGATCGTTGTCTTTTCCTGATCGAAATGGCTCTTACGCAAACGGTCGGTCCATCCACCGCCGAAATACAGACGGGAAGCTTTGTTCTGTTGGGTTAGTAAGAAGTCTACCCCCCGGGAGAGAAAAGTACTTCCAGTCAGGTTGACCATACCGCTGAACCCATGTTGTGCATGCTTCTTTGTAATGATATTGATGATACCCACATCGCCTCCCGTATCATGCCGGGCAGAGGGGGTTGTGATAATCTCTATGTTTTCAATATGTCCGGAAGGTATTTGTTCCAAAGCCTGCGTACCACTGAACACACTTGGCTTTCCGTCCACATAAACTGTAAATCCGGTACTTCCGCGGAAGGATACTTCCCCTTCTGCATCTACACGAATAGACGGTGTATTCTCCAGGATATCGACAGCCGTACCGCCGCTTGCCAGCATATTCGACGAAGCTTCGATCACTTTCTTATCCAGTTTGTATATCACCTGCTTCTTTTGGGCCACCACTTCAACCTCTGCCAGGCCTACTTCCAGCGGATTCATGGCAATCGTACCCAGATCGACCACTGAAGACGAAGAGGATAAGACAATATCCAGCCGGGTAAACAGGTCGTAACCTACCAGACGGATCATCAGGTTATATTCACCGTTTTTTATATCTGCAATTCCAAAGCTACCATCCACATCGGGCAAAGCATGGAACACAGGATTGGTATCTCCTTTCTTAAAAAGAAGAACATCTGCAAAATCTAATGGCTTATTGGTCCCGGCATCCACAATTTTTCCCTTAATACGGGATATGGGAGCGGCAGTTGCAGACAGAGAAACACACAATAAGGTCACAATGAGATAAAAACACTTCTTCATTTCTTCACATCAGTCATTTGTTAACAAGTCACGAAGATAGTATTTTCATCACTTCTTTGCAATTATTCAGGCTATTTATCTAATAAATGGAGATATTTGCCATATCCCTCCTCTTCCATTTTATCTTTGGGAATAAACCGCAGGGAAGCACTATTAATGCAATAGCGTAATCCACCCAGTTCGGACGGACCATCGGTAAACACATGTCCCAAGTGAGCATCGCCTGTATAACTGCGCACCTCTACTCGTGTCATTCCATGGGATTTATCCAGGTTTTCTTTTATCAGATTCTTGTCGATTGGTTTAGAAAAGCTGGGCCAACCGCAACCGGAGTCGAATTTATCGGTAGATATAAACAAAGGTTCTCCTGTGGTAATATCGACATAAATACCTTCTCGGAATTCATTCCAGTATTCGTTACGGAAAGGATGTTCGGTTGCATTCTTTTGGGTTACGGCATACTGTTCGTCGGATAATCTCTTACGCAAAGTGGCATCATCCGGTTTTTGGTAAGTAACCCCTTTGACTACATTGGCATTCGCTTTTTTGGCATATTCAAACAATGACGGATCGATATGACAATATCCTCCCGGGTTTTTATCCAAGTAATCCTGATGATATCCCTCCGCTTTATAGAAATTAGACAAAGGCTCCACTTCAACTACAATCGGTTTCTTATAATTTACGGACAAATCTTTTATTGCCTGCACTATTATTGGCAGATTATTATTGTCAGTATAGTAAATTCCAGTACGGTATTGTGTCCCTCGATCACCTCCCTGGCGATTCAGGCTGGTCGGATCGATCGTCTTAAAATACAGGTCTATCAAAAGTGCAAGGTCTACTTCCTGTGGATCATAACTTACTTTTACGGTTTCAGCAAAACCTGTATCACCTGTACAAACTTGCTGATAGGTCGGATTTGTCGTATGACCGTTGGCATAACCCACTTCTGTACTTTTCACACCGTTGATCTGTTTCATGAAATGCTCTGTACCCCAGAAACAACCTCCTGCAAAGTATATCTCACTTAGATTCTTCATTAACATATCATTTTGTTTATTTGATTTTTTACTTGTTTCATTTTGTGCATTACACATAAATACACCACTTATCATTAATACTAGAGCTATAACTACATTCTTCATAAATCTTGAATATATATATGATTTGTATTCCTATTCTCTGAAAAGAATGTTACACACAAATATAAAACAAAAATCAGTCCCGAAAGGTTAACAAACTTCGGATATCTGATAATTTAAAATGGATAAAATGATAAGAATAAAAGGAATTACGCGGAGAGAGCGGGATTCGAACCCGCGAAACCCTTTAGGGGTTTACACGCTTTCCAGGCGTGCCTCTTCAACCACTCGAGCATCTCTCCTTTTGGGAAGGTTGGAGAAGGACATACGGCCCTCCATAAAACAAAAAAGCAGCTTTTATGCTGCTTTGCGGAGAGATAGGGATTCGAACCCCAGGAACCTCTCGGTTCAACGGTTTTCAAGACCGCCGCAATCGACCACTCTGCCATCTCTCCAATAAATCAAAATCAACGCCAAAACCTTTCCCAGTCTTGCTTTTCAATGCCTTGGCCTCTCTTGTTTACGGGTGCAAAAGTAGAGAAAAGAATAATACGTTCCAAATATTTAGGAACTATTTTCTATATTTTTTTCTCTTTCGATTGATACAAAGCGTCTTTATATCATTTAAGTTTCTTATAATCTTGGTATTATAAGTTACTGATCAGTTCGCGTTGCTTTTCAAAGAATAGTATTCGTTGTCTTTCTCCACTTACCGAAATCATAATAGAAGAACGGATCAGAGCACGTAGCCATTTGCGTAACTTATCGTAGGTACCTTCATCAAGTGAAGCTACCGAGCTGAGTATAAAGGTTTTTATCATACTGATATGATAATTTTTCACCTGTACACACCAATAACTGGTGTCAAAATTAACACTCGATATATAAAGAAAAACTTTATTTCCGGTCTCTTCAAAATAGCCATGGGTAGCCAGTACTTCCATTTCATTGAGAAGCTTCAATAACTCTTCTTTCAGCAATCTTACTTCTTCAACTGTAATCAGATGGATGCTCTGAAAATAATTGATATCATTCACCAAATAATGAAAGATCAAGGGATCAAGTATGTAATAAGTATTCCGGATGTATCTCGACTCGTCTACCCCTGCCAGTTGTATTCCTTCAAAACGTTCCGTTACATCAATATCCTGAAAACGCTTTGACTTTCCGGGGCCTCCACACTGATACATCCACTTGAAAAGATAAAAACGGGAGATATACTTATATTTCATGTAAAGTTGTTGCGGAAGGATATTCGTACAATCGATCAGTTCCGATTGCTCATCTTCACGTGCCAAACCAAGTATATCAATATATTGCTCAAGCATTTCGTAATCGATATCGACCGGATTTACAAAGTCTACCAGTTTTAACTGGAACGGTCTGCTTTTTGCTGTTACCGTACCGATCAGATTATCTAAAGAAATTCCGAATTCATTCGCTATTGTGACAATCTCTGCAAATGTAAAAGCAACCTCTCCTCTTAAACGCCTGTAAACAGCTTCCTTTTCGATACACAACAAATCGACCAGTGTATTTACAAGGACTGTTCTCTGGGGGATTTTCTCTCTGACCGCATTGAGTAGATTATCATACAAAAGATCCTTTTTCATGCCACAGAATTATAAGTTTTGATATTAATGGACTCACCGTTTTCTCACGCAAAGATAGATAAGGAACTTATAAAAATGGCCCTTAATAACCTGACAACAGGATAATTGTCATCTAAAAAAAGACTAATAAAACAAGTAGCCTTTGAATTTGGGTGACCCTATAAAATATGGTTCCTTCGTTAATAATATATAACTCTCTTCGCATAAAAGTTTATAAAGTATTTATAATTACACGCTGCTCTTCAAAAAATTGTATGCGTTGCTTTGCACCACTTACGGAAATCATGGTCGACGATCTCAATACTGCCTGAATCCAATTATTTATACGTTCATACGTTTTCTTATCCAGGGAGGCAGCAGCGTTCAAGGTGAATGCCCGAATCAGGCTAACACGAAATTGCTTAACCTCCACACAACGATAGCTGGTATCAAAATTAATATTCGATATATAAAAGAAAATACTGTTGCCTGTTTCAAAGTATTTACCCTGGGCTGCAAGAATTTCCATATCATCCAAAAATAAAAGCAGTTCCTCTTTTAATAATTGCATTTCCTCCTGCTCCAAGAGATTGATACTTAAAAAGTAATTAAGATCATTGGCCAGGTAATGAAATATCAGAGGATCCCATACATAATATGTTTGCCTGATCAATTGAGAGGAGGCAGCGCTCCTTTCCTGTATTTTCAGTAACCGTTCGGTTGGACGAATATCCTTAAAACGCAGGACTACATCAAAATCTTTACACTGATACATCCATTTAAAAAGAAAAAAACGTGCAATCGTTTTATAGTTCAGGTAAAGCGATTGCGGTAAAATACTGGTACAATCCATCACTTTCGAATTAGGATCATCCTTACCCAAATTCAATATATAGATATAATGTTCAAGCATACGATAATCAACGTCTACCGGATCAATATATTCTACCAGCTTCAACTGGAAAGGACGACTGTTAATATAACGTGCCCCCACTATATTATCGAGCGAAATGCCCAGAGAACTCGATATTGTAGCAATCTCGACAAAAGAAAATGCAACCTCGCCACGTAAACGGCGATAGACAGCCTCCTTCTCAATATTCAACAGCTCTGCAAGTGTATTTGCAAGTATGATCCTATTGGGAATCTTTTCCCGTATTGCATTCAGGATAGTATCATATAATAAATCCTTTTTCATAGATCAATCTGTTTTTCCGGATAATCCGGAATGGTTGTCGTTCTTGTTATCACAAATATAACTGTCAGATTCACAGGAAACCAGACTATATAAAAATAAAACAACAGACCATTTTTACATTAAAAAAAATAATATGGCCAGAGATCCGGTTTGTTAATGAATAAGATATAAAAAACAGCCATATTTACATTCAGCATCATTTTATCTATATCAAAACAACTAAAAGAATATAGTTTGTCATTTTCAATGACAGAAATCGTAACATTTGCAAGAAGGCTCCCTAATTCATCAAAATAGGCGGTAAATAAATTCCTACTTTTTTCAGTTTGCTATTTATACATATTTAAATACTTGCTATTGGGTGTCTTTTATCAAAAAGAAGACTATATTTTTACTTTTGAATAAAAGGCGAAAGAACAATGGAACCCTACATAAAATCTCAGACAGGATCATCGAAAACTTGCAGATATATAATCTCTGGGGACAGATGTTATATACCAGTAGCAAGCGGGCATCCTCACCTCAAGTACATGTGAATCCGAATCAATTTTATTTGATCAAAACCATTCTCGGTGGTAAGTAAAAATTGCAAAGATTATCGCGAACTAGTAATTATAAAGCGGTAAAAAGGGGATGCTGCTTTAAAGGACTGTCCATTTTGATAACAGGTTGTGAAATCTACAAAACGGCGGTCCTTTTTCTTTCATAGATTAAAAGACATTGTTTATCTTCGTAAACTAAAATTATACAACACATGAATATCAATAAAACATATCTATTCATATTCTCACTGTCTCTCCTACTTTCTTCCTGTATCAAAGAGGATGGAGACGAAGGCGCCATTAACTACGTCAATATCAACGACCAAGTCCCTCCATTTGTCGTAGAGGATGCTCAAGGGGAAACATTCAACTCTAAACAGTTTCTCGGCAAAGAGTCTTTACTGGTGTTTTTCGGAACATATTGCCCTGACTGCAAAAAGGTATTGCCAGTGATAGAAGAAGTATGGAAAGAACTAAAAGACGACCCTAAATTTTTATTGGTAACGATCTCACGTGAAGAACCAACCGAAACCGTATCCAAATACTGGAAAGACAATCAATTTACAATGCCTTTCTATATAGATCCTACTCATGGTGACGTTTTCTCTCTCTTCGCCAACAATACTATTCCGCGAATATATGTTATTAATCCGGATAACAAAGTTGTCTGGATGTCTGTTGAATCTCTGGATATTTCCGCCAAAGAGTTGATTCAGAAGATCAAAGGATTAAAATAGAAGAGCAACCGTATAAAAACAAAAATGTCCGTAAAATTAATCTCTGCAATTAATTTTACGGACAACTTTTTATAAGAATGGTGCGCGGAATGAGATTCGAACTCACACACCGGAACCGGCACTACCCCCTCAAAGTAGCGTGTCTACCAATTTCACCATCCGCGCCAATGGTGCCCAGAACAGGACTCGAACCTGCACGCCTTGCGACACACGCACCTGAAACGTGCGCGTCTACCAATTCCGCCACCTGGGCATTTCCATTATATAAAAAAGGCGGCCTCTTACCGCTCTTATTATCTGAGAGCGAAAGACGGGATTCGAACCCGCGACCCTAACCTTGGCAAGGTTATGCTCTACCAACTGAGCTACTTTCGCGATAACGGGTGCAAAGATATAGGTATTTTTTTATTTTCCAAAACCGGAAGATACTTTTTTTATACTAATTTTCCCTTCCTCACCCGTTCAAAATCCTATCTTATTTTAATACAGCAACTTCCACTCTGAAAAAAAAATCAGATGCGGGAAACCAATTCACTGAACAAAGTTGTCATAACAGCTGCAGCCTTGTTCGCTGCAACGATTACGTCAGCTCCGTCATTCACAAAATCGTCTGCAAAATGATATCCTTCATTCGTGATAACCGACATTCCGAATACTCTTAATCCGGCGTGGCGCGCTACAATAACTTCAGGGACCGTACTCATACCGATGGCATCCCCTCCTACGCGACCATAAAAAGTATATTCGGAAGGAGTCTCAAAAGACGGGCCGGTCAATCCGACATATACTCCTTTTTTCAAAGAAATAGCGTGCAAATCGGCAATCTCCTCCACCAAACGGACAAATTCGCGATCATAAGCACGGGTCATATCCGGAAAACGAGTTCCGAACAGTTCATTATTCGGACCAATCAGCGGGTTCGGCATCATATTAATATGGTCACGAATGATCATCAGGTCACCCACTTTGAAAGTATTGTTTATTCCACCGGCAGCATTCGACACCAACAGATTCTTAATACCCAGCAACTTCATTACACGAACCGGAAAAGTTACCTGCTGCATGGAATAGCCTTCATAATAATGGAAGCGTCCCTGCATAGCAAGTACCAGCTTTCCGCCTAACTTACCACAGATAAAGTTTCCTTTATGTCCTGCAGCAGTCGAATGCATGAAATGAGGGATTTCGGCATAAGGAATAACAATAGCCTCCTCTATCCGGTCGGCTAAAGATCCTAATCCACTACCCAGAATAATGGCTGTTTCCGGATTCCCGGTAATACGTGCAGCTATAAATGCTGCCGCTTCCTGATATTGTTCGTTCGTATAGTTCATAATCATTTCTATTATCGACATATTGTCAATATTGCCGTATCACATTATTTATCGTTTCATTAAATCATAGGCAGTTTGAGCCGCACGTTCCATGATCTCATCTTCACCTGGTACTTTCTTGTTTTGCATCAGGACTTTTCCATTACAAATAACCGTATCGATACAATTACCATTGGCGGCATACACCAGGTTGGAGATAAAGTTGAAGTTTGGAGTAAATGCCGGTATATTCAAATCGACTAAAGATAAATCGGCAAGATAACCTTCTATTATCCGACCTGCTTTAAGACCCGCAATAACAGCACCACTTTCCGTGGCTGAATGAAAGATATCACCGGCTGTAACAGCTTCCGGATCTTTCCGCCAGGCCTTTCCTAACAAAGAGGCTAACTTCATGGCTTCAACCATATCCAGATTGTTAGAGGAAGAACAACCGTCCGTCCCTAATCCGACTGTAATTCCAGCATTCAGCATTTCATTGTACTTGAAGTGCATACCTGATGCCAGCTTCATATTAGAAGCCGGATTATGGGCAACTTTAACTCCATGATCTGCCAGCATCCTGATTTCATCATTATCGATATAAATACCGTGTGAAATAAGTAATTTGGGAGATAATACACCCAGTTTATACAGATAACGTACCGGTGTCAGTCCGAATTGTTTTACAGAGTTTTCCACTTCTCCTTCCGTTTCCGCCAGATGCAACTGAAGCAAAACATTATGTTCTGTTGCAAAAGCATGTACCCACTGCAGCAATTCACCGGAAACAGTATAAATAGCATGCGGACCGACAGAAAACTGAACACGCGTGCTATATCTGTCCATCTCGTCATAAAGCTTCTGGACAGTCTTTTTACTTTTCTCTGCCAGCTCCGGTTGAAAATGGTCGAAGCAGGCACTGGAGATGTTGGCTCTGATCCCCATTTCTTCCACAGCCTCTGCTGTTGCATGGAACTTATGATACATATCAAAGAATGTGGTTGTCCCGCTTTTTATCATTTCCAGACAAGCTAGTTTGGCTCCCCAATAAACATCCTCTTTTGTCAGCTTGGCTTCGTTAGGCCATATCTTTTCTTCCAGCCAGGGCATCAGCGGCATATCGTCGCCAAAACCACGAAACAAAGTCATTGCAGCATGACCATGTGTATTCACAAAACCGGGAATTACGGCTTTACGACGACCGTCTATAACAGTATCGGCCGTCACAGGAAGGTTTGCACCTATCTGTTTGATGTATTTGTTTTCTATATAAATATCGGTAGCAACTCCATTCTGCTCTACCTCTTTAATCAATATACTCATACAAATTTCGCTTTCATATTCTTTATCTTCTCTTCACGGATACGTGCCAGCAAGTCTGCTTTCTTATCGCGTTTTACTGCCGCATAAGCACAACTTTCCTTTACTTCGACAACGCCGAGATCCTCTTTCTCCAAACCGCCTTTCTGGAAAAGGAAACCGACAACATCCTTTTTACTCAGCTTGTCCCGTTTACCGCGGTTGATCGTCAGTGTCACCCATTCCGAACGAAGAGGCTTCTTGGCTTTCTCCGGCAGGAAAAACTCATCCGGTTCACGGGTGATATATTCAGGGACAGTCTCCACTTCGTTCAGGATCATAAAGGCATTTCCTTCCGCATTCATACGGGCCGTTCGCCCGTTTCGGTGGATAAACGCCTCTTCATTGATCGGGAGATGATAATGAATGACATTCTTCACTTCCGGAATATCCAGTCCACGGGAAGCCAGATCGGTGGAAATAAAGACAGAAGCACTGCCATTACGGAAAAGCAACAAAGCTCGTTCACGTTCCGGCTGTTCCATACCTCCGTGGAAATATTCATTATCCACACCCATCTCGGTCAGGTAATTGCTGACACGTTCCACCGACTCACGCTGGTTACAAAACACCAAAGCCGATTCGCCTTTCAGTTCGCCCAACAGTTTGTACAACGTTTCCAGTTTATCCTTGATCGGAGATTTCACGATACGCAAAGTCAAACCTTTCGCTTCCTTTACACCTGTCAGGAATGACAAACGTACCGGTGCCGTAATACCGGTAAAAGGTGGTATTTCGACAGCTTCCGTTGCCGAAGTCAACACCCTGCGACGCACGCCCGGAAGGTGTGCCAGAATGTCTTTCATCTCATCCTGGAAGCCTAATTCCAGAGACTTATCGAACTCATCCAGAATCAATGTCCGGACAGTATCCAAATCGATATTACCCCGTTCCAGATGGTCGAGAATTCGTCCCGGAGTTCCGATCAATACGGTCGGCGCATGTTCCAGACTCTTCTTTTCCGTCCGGATCGGATGACCGCCGTAACAGCAATTCACCTTGTATCCGGCACCCAGAGAACGGAATACCGTCTCTATCTGTAAAGCCAGTTCACGCGACGGAGCGATGATAAGCGCTTGTATCTTTTTCTCCTCGTCAGTCAATGTAGTAAGTAAAGGCAACAGGAATGCCAGGGTTTTACCTGATCCCGTAGGACTAAGCAAAACCATATCTTTGGTTGTACCGGCATTGAGCACGGCCTGCTGCATTTCATTCAACGCCTCGATACCTGTATTCGATAAGGCACGGGCTACGATCTCATTTTGTGTCATTTGTATTCTTTATAAAATTCGGCAACCGATTCAATCCCTTTATAGAAGAAGTCCAACATGCAACTCTCGTTAGGAGAATGAATAGCGTTCTGTTCGAGTCCGAAGCCCATCAGGACGGTCTTTATGCCTAATACCTGTTCGAAAGTGGAGATAATAGGAATACTTCCTCCACGGCGTACAGCCAGCGGCTTCTTTCCGAAAGCAACCGTACAGGCTCTCTCCGCTGCCTGGTAAGCAGGCAGGTCGATCGGACAAACATAACCCTGTCCACCGTGTTTCGGTGTGACTTTTACCTTAACACAGGCAGGAGCCACTTGGTTTATATAATCTTCGAATAGCTGAGATATTTTCGTATGATCCTGATGCGGAACCAACCGGCAGGAAACTTTTGCATAGGCTTTCGACGGCAACACAGTCTTGCTTCCTTCTTCCGTATAACCACCCCAAATACCACAGATGTCGAATGACGGACGGCAACTGTTCCTTTCCAGTGTCGAATAACCTTTTTCACCGAACAGGGCATCCACACCGATCGCCGCTTTATATTTTTCTTCATTGAACGGGATCTGTGCGATCATCTCCCGTTCTGCCGGAGAAACTTCTTCTACATCATCATAGAATCCGGGGATCGTGATACGTCCGTCGGCATCGATTATATCCGCCATCAGTTTACATAATACATTGATCGGGTTAGCTACTGCCCCACCGAAATGACCGGAATGCAAATCACGGTTAGGCCCCGTCACTTCGATTTCCCAATAGGCCAGACCACGCAAACCGGTTGTCAATGAAGGTGTTTCAGAACTAACCATGCTGGTATCAGATACCAGGATCACATCTGCTTTCAACAATTCTTTATGTTCGCGGCAGAAGGTTTCCAGGCTGGGAGAACCGATCTCTTCTTCTCCTTCAAAGATAAACTTCACGTTACATTTCAGCAGGTCGAGCTTCAATGCTGTCTCAAAACCTTTCACCTGCATCATCGACTGGCCTTTATCATCATCGGCTCCACGCGCCCAGATACGACCATCGCGTATTTCCGGTTCGAACGGCTGGCTTTTCCACAGTTCCAACGGTTCGGCAGGCATTACATCATAATGAGCATAAACAAGTACGGTCTGTGCATCCGGCGAAATGATCTTTTCACCATAAACTACCGGATTTCCTTCTGTCGGCATAACTACCGCTTTGTCTGCACCGGAAGACAACAACAACTCTGTCCACCGCTGGGCACAGGCTGTCATATCCGGTTTATGTTCGTGTTTTGCACTGATTGACGGAATACGGATCAAGCTGAACAGCTCTTCCAGGAAACGATCTTTATTGGATTCTATATACGATTTTACTGTCATAAAACTGGAGATTTAATTTTAAATTTAACGTTTTTATTTAGGGTTACAAGTTTACGAATAAATTACTTAAATCTACCTTTTATTGTCCTATAAAATATATCAGAATGTTAACTTTCCATTCCTATGTTTACTGGAATCTACTACCACCAAGTGCATGGAACAGGTTAATAACCCCTTGTATTTTATCAAATTGATCCTGCGCCTGTACTAATTCCGCATCCAATAAGGACTTTTGTGCAGTCAATACTTCCAGATAATTCGTAGAAGAATATTGCATCAATAACTCCGTTTTATGTACAGCTTCCTGTAAAGCACCAACCTGCTGCTTTCCGATCTCTATCCTTTGTTGGGCAACCTGCCATTGCACCAGAGCATCGTTCACTTCTTTTCCTGCATTCAAAACAGATTGTTGAAATGAAAGAGAGGCCTCTTCCTGCCGCGCTTTCGCCACTTTCAGATTCGCGATATTCGTACCTTTATTAAATAATGGTTGTGCCAACGATCCTACTGCACTCAATAACAAACTACCGGGATTCAGAATCACACCGCTACCGTTATTTGTCCATCCGGCAGTACCGGAAAGCATTATGTTCGGATAAAAAGCTGAACGTGCTGCATTGGTTGAATAAAAAGCCTGCATCAGGTTAAATTCCGCCTGCCATATGTCGGGACGATTAGATAAAAGCTGCAAAGGAACCCCGACCTTTAGTTCTTCCGGAAACAACTGTTCCTCCAGCGTCTTCCGTTCAATCGTTTGTGGTGCCATAGCCAGTAAAACAGACAAACTATTTTCCGTTTCACGGATACTTTTCTGTATGGATAGAATAGAAGCTTCGAGTGCCAAATGATTTGCCTTTGCCTGAAGGATAGCAGTATCATTCGATTCCCCTGCCCGTTTCAATGCTTCCAAAGTCTTTACCGTACGTGACCAGCTTTCCAATGTTTCTTTATTGATTACAAGTTGTCTGTCCAACATCAACAAAGTATAATAACTATTCGCGATGGTAGCCACCAACTGTGTCTGTACAGCCTGTTCATACGCACGGCTTCCTTCAAGTGCAGCTTTCGCTCCTCTTTTCGCATTCGTTACTTTACCGAAAACATCTATTTCCCAGCTTGCCGACAAAGCTAAATTATACGTCTTACCAGGAGCAGAGCCATCGAAGCTGCTAACTCCGCCCTCCGGATTCAACGATAAAGAAGGAAGATAGGAAAGACGGGCATTCATCAGGACAGCTTCGGCTTCCTTCACCCGCAGATGAGCGATATTCAGATCGGTATTATACTCCAATCCCCTTTCGATCAGGTTCTGTAATAAATTATCCGTAAAAAGTTCTTTCCAGGAAAGAGAAGCGACTGTTGTCGTATCTTCCACTGTCATATCCCGATACAGTCCGTCCGTATTGACCTCCGGACGAGAATAAGGTTTATATATCCTGCAACTTGTCATCAGACAGATTGCAAGACTTAAAATAAATAACTGTTTCATACTCACTTTTTCTTTCCTATTTCTTCTAATTCCGTTTGTATAGACCAATCGGCATCTTCCCTGGAGGCTTGTATCGGTCTGACTTTCTCCTGTAGATATTGAAATACAATGAAAAGACCCGGGACAAGGAATAATAAAGCCAACGTTCCGACAAGCATACCGCCTACCGCACCGGACGCCAACGAACGGCTTCCGTTTGCACCTACCCCATGCGCCACCATTAATGGCAACAGGCCAAATACCATTGTCAAAGCCGTCATCAGGATCGGACGCAAACGAACTTTTGCAGCAGCAAGAGCAGCCTGCGTCAGTGACATTCCTGCTTCCCGACGCTTAGTCGCATATTCCGTCAGAAGAATAGCTGTCTTAGCCAGCAATCCGATAAGCATGATTAATCCGGTCTGCATATAAATATCATTCCCCAACCCGAACAACTGGGCAAACAAAAAGCTGCCCAATAATCCGCAAGGCACCGAAAGAATAATTGCGAACGGAATAAGAAAACTCTCATATAAAGCACTTAATATCAAATAAACCAACAAAAGGCAGATACCGAAAATAATAACGACATTGTTAGTCGTCTTGCTTTCTTCACGTGAGATACCTCCGAATTCATATCCATAATTCTTCGGCAACACCTGATCCGCCGTTTCTTTAATGGCCTGTAATGCATCTCCCGAACTGTAACCGTTTGCCGGTGAACCGTTGATCGAGATCGAATTATAGAGGTTGAAACGCATTAAATCCTGCGGGCCATACGTTTTCGTCAACTTCACAAACTGGCTCAGCGGTGCCATTTCCTCACCGACCCTTACATAAAGATGGTTCAGCGACTCCGATGTGACACGATATTCAGGATCTGCCTGGATCATCACACGGTACAATTTAGAGAAACGGTTGAAGTTGGATACATATCCGCCGCTATAATAGCCTGAAAGCGTTTCCAATACTTCACCCGGAGAAATTCCAGATTGTTCGCATTGGGCCGCGTCGATATCTACCCAATACTGTGGATAGTTTGTCTCGAAAGCAGAATAAACGGCTTCAATCTCGGGACGTTGGCTAAGTGCGGCCACAAAATTATCTGTCACTTTCTTGAAAGCGTTCAGATCACCGGCAGTCTTGTCCTGTATGTAAAGTTCAAAACCGCTACCCATACCATAACCAGGGATCATCGGTGGCGTCATAGCAAATATCTGCGCATCCGGAACTTCAGTCGACAAACCATAAATCTTATTCACTACATCGGCAGCAGACTGGCCTTCTTCCTTTCGTTCGTCCCAATGTTTGAGCGAAAGGAAATACATACCCATGGAAGGTCCCGAACCTGAAAATGAATAACCTACCACATTGGCATTGTATTCTACCTCAGGAATCCCTTTAAGTTGTTCGTTCATCTGCTCCATCACCCGTTGAGTCTGAGGCAGAGATGAACCCGGCTTGGAGTTCATGCTGATCATTACGGTTCCCGTATCTTCATCTGGAATCAGTCCTGTCTTGGTATGTTGTACCAGAAAAACAAGTAAAACAAGGGCAGTCACCAATGTGCCCCACATCAGCCAACGACGTTTGACAAACAATAATACCCCTTGTACATAACGTTTGGTCATCACATCAAAAGCTGCATTAAACGCTTTACGGAAACGGGCTGCAAAATTATCCTTTACATTTCCGGATTCATCTATATAAGGAGTCAATAACAAAGCACAGAGTGCCGGAGACAATGTAAAGGCATTGACTGCCGAAATACCGACGGCAACAGCCATTGTTATACCGAATTGGGTATAGAATGCTCCCGAAGTCCCTCCCATCATAGACACAGGTATAAATACAGCCATAAAGATCAAGGTTGAGGTAAGAATAGCCGAAGATACTCCTTTTATTGCATCATTCGTTGCCATATAAGAGGACTGATATCCCACATCGAACCGCGCCTGGACAGCCTCGACCACCACTATCGCATCATCCACCACCGTCCCAATGGCCAATACCAGAGCAAACAATGTCAATAGGTTGATCGAGAACCCGGCTACCGACATAAAGGCGAACGTACCGATAATGGAAACAAAAATTGAAATAGTCGGGATCAACGTAGAACGTATATCCTGCAAAAAGACATATACTACCAGGATTACCAGCAAGATAGCCTCCAACAACGTTTTTATCACCTCATGGATCGAAGCATACAGGAAACGGTTCGTGTCGTTCAGTGTTATAAACTCCATTCCTTTAGGAAGATCACTGCTTATCTCTTCTAGTGTGGCATCGATTTCATTAATGATAATTGAAGCATTCGACCCGGCAGTCTGAAACACCATTGCCAGTGCAGCCGGATGACCATTTACCTCCGTTGCATAATTATAAGCCTCATCTCCCAGTTCAATATCAGCAACCTCACGTAACCGTAACACATCGCCCCCCGGCAAAGAACGTATCACAAGATTACCGAACTCTTCCGGCGTAGAGAAACGTCCACGATACTTCATGGTGTACTGATGGGTATTATCATGATTCTCTCCGAATGCTCCCGTAGCTGCCTCGATATTCTGTTTATCCAATACAGCCGAGATATCTCCCGGAACCAGTTTATACTGTGCCATCTTATCCGGTTTGAGCCAGATACGCATACTATAATTGGAACCGAATTGCATAACCTGCCCTACTCCGGCAATACGCTTGATACGAGGTTCCACATTAATCTTCATATAATTATTGAGAAACTGGCGATCGTAAGCATCGTCCGGTGAGTAAAGAGCAAAAGTCTTCAACTCAGCGTTCTGCTGCTTCATGGTCGTGACACCGATCTTGGTTACTTCGGCAGGCAGCAAACTCAACGCCGTAGAAACACGGTTCTGTACATTCACTGCCGCCATATCTGCGTCGCTTCCTTGTTTGAAAAAGATATTGAGGAACACATCGCCACTATTTGAGGCCGTGGAAGTGATATAGTTCATATTCTCCACCCCATTGATTGCTTCCTCCAACGGAACAATGACACTTTTCTGAACAGTTTCAGCATTGGCTCCCGGATAATTGGTAAAGACCTGGATCGTAGGAGGGGCAATATCGGGATACTGCTCGACAGGTAGTGTAAACAAAGAAATAATACCCATCAGAACAATTGTTATGGAAATAACAATCGATAAGACGGGACGGTCTATAAAATATCTTAGGTTCATACTTTTTTATTTTATTGTTTTTCGGTTTCTTTGACAAGTATCTCCATTCCGTCTTGCAACAATCCGACACCTTCGCTGACAATCCGGTCGCCCGGCTGAAGACCTGAGCGAACAATATAGTCAGTACCGTCGTTCAGCTTTTCTATCTGTAGCTGAACAGCGGAAAGTTTTCCGTTTTCCTGCACTTTGTAAGCAAATACTTTATCCTGTAATTCATAGGTAGCAGACTGAGGAATAACAATCACATCATCCATTTTATAAGGAATAACGACATTACCGATCCCGCCACTGAATAACATACGGTTCTCGTTCGGAAATACGCTTCGTACCGATACTGTTCCCGTCTGCTGGTTGATAACCCCGCTGATACTTTCGATATGTCCGTTTTCCTCATAGATGCTTCCATCATTCAACTGCAGTTTGATCGACGGCATCTGCTTTATCGTTTCGTCCGGCGAACCATACTGCCGGATCAATGCCCGGAGGCGATTTTCCGTCATAGAGAAATAGACATACATTTGTGAATTGTCCGATACAGTGGTCAGCGGTTGAGCCATCGACGGATTAACCAAAGCACCTGTCCGGTAAGGAAGTATCCCGACAATACCGTCCGACGGACTTTTTACTTCTGTGTAGGAGAGGCTGTTGCGGGCATTCACCTCTTGCGCCCGAGATTGCTCCAATCCTGCGGTCGCAATAGACAGTGCATTCCGAGCGGTTGATAGCTCATATTCTGAAATAACGTTTTCACGGAACAATTCCTGTTTGCTTTCGTAAGTCAGCCGGGCTGTTTCCACTTGCGCTTGTGCTGCATGTACATTTGCCGTCGCTGTTCTCAAAGCAGCCTGGTAAGGAACCGGATCGATAACAAAAAGAGTTTCGCCCTTCTTCACTTTTTCGCCTTCCTGAACACAAAGCCGGAATATCGTACCCGACACTTGCGGATAAATTTCAATATCCTGTCGCCCCCGGATAGAGGCTGAATAAGATTCTTTGATTTCCGCCGGAGCAGACGTCACGGTTAATACTGGATAAGCCTGATGAAACTCCCCTTCTTGTTTATTCTTACAAGATATCAGAAACATAAAGCAGAGAATGGTAATAAATTGAGATAAATTTTTCATACGGTTACTAATTTGAACAATCTTTCATTATCTGGAACTATCTCCGGTAACAACTGATTTTACCGGAGCGCAAAGATATAGTTTGTCGTAACCTGATCACATATCATAATCCTGCCATATCGGGTACTTTTCAATACAAATCAAAGAGGGATTCTAAAAAAACATACTATCTTCGCGGAGAAGATCCGAATAAAATATGACAAATATAAAATACGCTTTACACCGACCTGGAAACGAAAATGCAGCCGGAATAACCGACCTGAAAGAGAGCATAGGACATCCGTTGGATCCAAACTGTTGCACAATCCTGTTATGTACGGCGGGGATGGCTACTGTCTCTACCAATTTCCAAAAGCGGATATTGAAAAAAGGAGATGCAGTCTTTATCTTTACCGATATAGTATTCGTTACGATCGAAGTTTCAGATACATTTTCCGCCCTGTATGTTTCGCTTTCCGAAGAAGTGATGGAAGAAGTCTTTTATAAAATCACTCCCACTTCGTTTTGGAATTTCATATATGACCACGTCATTCTCCATCTATCGGAAAATCAATCCATGCTACTACATACGTGGTATCAGCAAACAAAATGGATTATTGACGAATGTGCACAAGAATATAAACTGACGCTGTTACGTAACAACATCCACAGTCTTTTTATGGCTATCGACAGTGAAGCGAAAGAAAAAAATATAGGAATCAACGATCACTATAAAAGAGATCAGACATGGGCTATCCTGGGAAAGTTCGCCAGCCTGTTAGCTGAGCATTGCCATCAACACCGGGAAGTAAGCTTTTATGCAGACAAACTCTGCATAACACCTGATTATCTTTACAAATTGGCTTATAAAGGAATGGAGCAAAGCCCCAAAGAGATAATCGAACAAATGATCATCGTAGAGATCAAAACTTATCTTTCCAATACTAATTTGTCTATTAAAAACATTGCAGCTGAGATGAATTTCGAAGATCCGTCATATATGTGCCGTTTCTTCCGGAGACATACCGGGTCGTCGCCGACAGAATACCGGAATATCTACTTAAAATAATACTCACGAAATAAAACCAATTAAAAATGGAAACAGAATTAATTTTCGCGACAAGAGAAGATTTTCAGGAGTGGTTAAAGAATTACGGCCAGACAAACGAGGGTGTCTGGTTACTATTCGGGAAAACAAAAACATTAAAAACATTATCCGCAGAAGAGGCGTTGGAAGAAGCATTGTGTTTCGGTTGGATCGACGGGCTGATCAACTCTATCGACGAACACAAATACAAAAAGTACTTTTCCAAAAGAAGAAAAGGAAGTAAATGGTCGGAAAAGAATAAAAAGATTGTGGAAAAGCTTATCAAAGAAGGAAGAATGACCGGGTTCGGAATGCAGGCCATCGAAGAAGCCAAAAGAAGCGGAGAATGGGAAAAGGTACGGGACAGAAATGTTACCGATATTCAAAAGTCTGAATTTGAATCCCTGATAAAAGACTACGATCTGGCTTATACTAATTATCTTACGACAGCAAAGTCGACTCAAAATAATTTTGTTGGTTTCTATTTTGAAGCAAAAAGAGAAGACACCCGGCTGAAAAGATTAGAGAAAATAGTCGGGTTATTGGAGCAGAACAAAAAGTTAATGTAAAAAGAATATTCTTTTCATGCATTGATGTTTGGCATTTACCCGATATATATCGTACCTTTATCGGAATTAATAAACCTTGAATTTTACAATCATGAAAGAATCGTTCGATTACTCAAAAGTACCTTATGATTTTGGTCTGTGTGCAGCCGAGAACTGCCCGAAAGCAACAACCTGTCTACGCCAGATCGCTTTAAAACATGCTCCGGAAAATATAACTTTCCTGCGGATAATGAACCCAAACACATTAAAGAAGATGAAAGGGACGTGTAAATTCTACCGTCCCAATACCAAAATACAGAATGCAATAGGATTCATGCGTACCGTGAATGCACTGACCCTTCGCGTGGCAGATACCTTCCGATTACGGATGATCTCCTATCTCGGCCGGAAAAATTACTATCTAAAACGTAGAGGAGGATCACCTTTATCACCTGCCGAACAACAACATATTGTAATTCTTGCCAAAGAACTGGGAGTTATTCTGGACGAATATTTCGATGGATACGTAGAGTCGTATGATTGGGGATAGTAATCCCTTTTCTGTTTCTTCATAAAGATATTTCAGTTTCCATAGGAGGAAACGCTGATTTCCTATGCAGGAAACTACAGTTTCCCCCTATGGAAATCACAGTTCCCTGCGCAGGGAACTACAGTTTCCAAAGCAAGGAACTACGAGGAAACTGTAATCAACTAACAATCAAACAGTAGACTAATCTCAAGCACTATTGCTTTTTCCCTGATTAATCAGCCATTTTACCATATCCAGATCAGATCTATCGAGATACGTTTTTGCCTTCTCCCATTCGCCATTGGGGATCAAAATAAAAAACGGACTGCCCTAAAATCACTTTCCAGGCAGCCCTTCTTATTGTAAGAAAAAAATAAAAACAGTGGGCCTATTCTCGTCCACCGCCTAAAGCCCGATAGAGATTAATTATACTTTGTATCTCTGTGAACCGATTGGCGGTGTGGGTCAGTTGTGCACTTAATAAACTTTGCCGGGCAGTCAACACTTCCAGATAGGTTGTATTACTATGCTCCATCAACAGGGAAGTACTTTTCAGGGCTACTTCCAGTGAAGCAATCTGCTTTTCCAGGAGGAGACTCTTCTCCTTACTGGTCTGGCAAGCTGTCAGGGCATCGTTTACCTCGCTTCCGGCGTTCAATAACGATTGCTGGAATGAGAGGGCAGCTTCTTCCTGCTGCGCTTTGGCTATACGATGTTGGGCGATAATCTCCCCGCGGGCAAACAGTGGCTGTGTAAGCGAACCGACTGCCGATGCGAGGAATTTACCGGGGTTGACTATCATCGATCCGGCATTGTTTGTCCATCCGGCGCTACCACTCAGGGTTATCGAAGGATAGAAAGCGGAACGAGCCTGATTGGTTCCGTAGAAGGCAGCTTCCAATGTGCGTTCAGCCATACGTACATCAGGGCGGTTAGCCAACATCTGTACAGGAATACCGGTAGAGATACTTTCCGGGAACTGCTGACTTTCCAATACTCCACGTTCGTAATACCGTGGAGTCTCAGCCAATAAAAGGGCAAGACTGTTTTCCACCTGGTTGATTTGCTCCTTCAGGTCAAGAACAGAGGTTTGCACCTGATAATATGTAGCTTCCATCTGTGATACGGCCGATTCGTTAGTCAGGCCGGCTTTCATCAGGGCACGGGTAGAAGCGACAGTCTCCTGCCATGCTTCTTCCGTCTGCCGGGTGATATAAAGCTGTTCGTCCAACATCAATAATGTATAATAGGTATTGGCTATCCCGGCTATCAGCTGCGTACGTACGGCCTGCTGATAATCCTGACTCTGGGCGTAAAGTGCTTTTGCCTGCTGTTTTGCATTACGCATACGTCCGAAAATATCAAGTTCCCAGCTGGCGGTGATAGGCAACGAATAAGTTTGCGTTGCTTTATGCCCGTCGAAGCTGCTCACCGATCCTTGCGGAGTAAAGGCGAAAGAAGGGAGGAATGCCAATTTAGCCGACATCAGCGTAGCTTCGGCCTGTTCTACGCGGAGTTGTGCCGACTGGTAATCCGTATTATTCTGCAGTCCTTGTTCGATAAGTTGTTGCAGTTTCGGATCCGTAAAGAGCTCACGCCAGTCCATATTGCCGAAGCTGACGGTATCTTCTACCATCACTTCCTCGCCATACAATTGGTCGGGGACGGTGGTAGCGGGTTTATATTTACTGTATATGCCGCAACTACTCAGTAGAGCAGATACAGTTGTTAGCAGAATTATCTTTTTCATATTCCTTTTATTTATTGATTATTCAATATCACCACGTTCAATAGCGCTCTTTTCCTGTTCCAGCAGCACCTGTACGTCGGCTTCTTCTTCCATCGGTTTGCGGATCTTCTCCTGCAAATATTCGAAAATGATATAGAACACAGGAACCACGAACAATAATGCCAGTGTTCCTACAGCCATACCGCCTACGACACCTGTTCCCAACGAACTGTTACCGTTTGCTCCCGCACCAGTAGTGAACATCAATGGAAGCATACCGAAAATCATCGTCAATACGGTCATCAGGATAGGACGCAGACGAACCTGGGCTGCCGAGTAGGCAGATTCTACAATACCCATTCCTTTGCGGCGACGTTCTATCGCATACTCTGTAATCAGGATAGCCGTCTTTGCCAATAAACCGATCAACATGATCACACCTGTCTGAAGATAGATGTTATTCTCCAGTCCGAATATTCTGGCAAACAGGAAGCTACCCATCAACCCGAACGGTACGGAGAAGATAACGGCAAACGGAACCAGGAAGCTCTCATAAAGACAAGCCAGGATCAGATAGATAAGGAATATACATATAGCATAAATAAAAACAGTCTGTGCACCGCTGTTGCCGGCTTCTTCACGTGCCATACCGCCGTATTCGTAACCATAACCTGTCGGTAAAGTCTGTGCAGCTACCTCTTCGATAACCTTTTGCACTTCCCCGGATGAATAGCCTTCAGCCGGATTTACATTTGCTGTAATGGTACTATACAGGTTAAAACGATTGGCTGATTCCGGTCCAAGTACTTTCGTCAGTGTCACAAACTGGCTTATCGGAGCCATTTCCGTACCGCTACGAACAAACATATTGTCCAGCGACTGTTCGTCCAGTCGATATTCGGGAGAAGCCTGCATCATTACACGATATACTTTACCAAACTGGTTGAAGTTGGAGATATAAGCACCTCCACAATAGCTTCCCAATGCATCGAGTACGCTGCTGGGAGAGATACCTGCCCGTTTACATTTGGCGGCATCGATATCTACTGTTACCTGCGGGAAGTTCATTGCATAAGAAGTATAGGCCATAGCAACTTCCGGCCGTTGATTTAATGCTCCGAGGAACTCCATTACCGAATTATAGAATACCGTCATATCACCGCCTGTCTTATCCTGAAGATTTAGTTCAAGAGAGTTACCCATACCGTATCCCGGAATCATAGCAGGCTGGAAACTGAATATCTGTGCATCTTTGATCTCATAAAATTGTGCGTTAAGGCGTGCCGTGATAGCATCGGAACTATGTTCCTCTCCTTTTCGCTCGCTCCAATCTTTTAAACGGATAATGATGGTACCGTAAGATGTTCCCTGACCGGATATAAGCCCATAACCTGCCACGCGGGCATAATGTTCTATCTCAGGTGTTCCGCTCAGGATATTCTCCAGTTTATTCATTACCTTATTCGTTTCATCCAACGTGCTTCCCGGTGAGGTACTGACATTGACCATGATAACGCCCTGGTCTTCCTGCGGTACAAGCCCGGTCTTGGTAGTACTCATCAGATAAACCAGCAGAACAACGGCTGCTGCCAATGACGTCCATACCATCCAACGGTGATGAATAAAAAACATGACACCTTTTTTATATTTGCCCAATACAGCATTGAACGAAGCATTATAAGCGGCACGTACCCGCCCGTTAATACTCTTCTCACTCTTTGTTCCATCCGATGGACGCATCATTATAGCACATAAAGCCGGACAAAGTGTCAAAGCCGAAATCATAGAAATACCTACGGCGGTGGCCATCGTAATACCAAATTGTGTATAAAACACGCCCGATGTTCCTCCCATGAATGTCACAGGAATAAATACGGCCATAAATACACAGGTACAAGAGACAATAGCCATTGTCACATCCCCCATCGCATCTTTCGTAGCAAGATAGGAGGATTTATACCCGGCATCAAACTTAGACTGCACGGCCTCCACCACTACAATGGCATCATCCACTACCGTACCGATGGCAAGCACCAGAGCAAATAGTGTCAGGATATTGAGACTGAATCCTGCCGCCACCAGGCAAGCAAACGTTCCGACTAATGAAACTATAATAGAGATAGACGGAATAAGTGTACTCTTAAAGTCCTGCAAGAAGAAATACACGACCAGGATTACTAAAAGGATAGCAATGACAAGTGTCTCCACCACATTATGAATAGAGGCGAAAAGGAAGTCGTTCGAACTCATCATCGTTACAAATTCCGTACCTTCCGGCAGGCTTTCTCCCATTCTATCTATCTGAGCGGTTATCTCTTTGTTGACAGCAGTTGCATTTGATCCTGCTACCTGGAAAATCATAAACATAACGGCGGGTTTACCGTCCATCTCACTGCGGAAGCTATACATTAATGTACCCAGTTCCACACTGGCCACATCTTTCAGGCGAAGTACGGAACCATCGCTTTGTGAACGGATCACTGTGTTCTGAAACTCTTCAACACTCTTCAGGCGTCCACGGTATTTCATAGTGAACTGGAAAACATTTTCCGAATTCTCTCCTAATGAACCGGTGGGTGCTTCGATATTCTGTTCGCCCAATATAGCCGTTACGTCCGAAGGGACAAGGCCATATTGCGCCATCCGTTCCGGTTTCAACCAGATACGCATACTATAAGTATCACCCAATTCCATTACATCTCCAACGCCTTCTATACGTTTAATCTGTGGAATAACATTGATATCGAGATAATTGGCCAAAAAGGTCTGGTCGTAGCGTTCATCGTTACAAACCAAAGCTCCGATCTGCAGGAAACTGGTCTGGCGTTTTTGTGTTGCCACACCGATTCTTGTCACCTCTGCCGGTAAAAGTCCCTGTGCCTTAGATACACGGTTCTGTACATTGACAGCCGCCATATCAGGATCAGTTCCTTGCTTAAAATAAACCTGTATGATTGCTGAACCTGCATTAGTGGCAGTAGAAGTGATATACATCATATCTTCTACCCCATTGATACTCTCTTCCAATGGCATGACAACACTGTTCATCACAGCTTCAGCATCGGCTCCGGTATAAGAAGCAGTGACATATACCGTAGGAGGTGCAATGTCGGGATATTGTTCCACCGGCAGCGTAAAGAGCGAAATAAGCCCAATGACCAGGATCAGCACGGAGATGGATATAGCCATCACCGGCCGTTTTATAAATATGTTACCTTTCATACTCTTTTTCTCCTTGTTTTATTTTACGACAGTTCCTTCACGTATCAATCCGGCACCTTCCGATATAATTTCATCACCGGCTTTCAGTCCGCTCAATACTACATATTCGCGTCCGTCGTTAATCCCGGATACCGTTATCAGGGTAGAGACAGCCTTGCCGTCTACAACTTTATATACAATGGTTTTATCCTGCAAACGAACGGTAGCTCCCTGCGGGATCACGATGCAGTCTTTATAAATGCTCGGTATCACTACCGTGCCCGATGCTCCGCTATGAAGCAACCGCGATTCATTAGGGAATACCACACGTGCTACAACCGTACCTGTCTGGCGGTCGATCACTCCGCTGATGGATTCTATAATACCTTTCTTGTCATAAACCGAATTATCGTTCAGCTTCAACTCCGCATCCGGCATGCTCTTCAACGCATCATCCATACTACCGTATTCGCGTGTCAGTGACAACAACTGATTTTCTGTCATAGAGAAATAAACATACATATCCGAATTGTCGCTGACCGTAGTCAATGCTTGCATCATGCTGGGACTCACCAAAGCACCGGCACGATAAGGTAATGCTCCTACAACACCGTCGCAGGGACTTTTTACCTCTGTATAAGAGAGATTATTACGTGCGCTCAGTTCCTGGGCTTCCGCCTGTGCCAATTGTGCTTTGGCTGTAAGGAAAGAGTTTTCCGCTGTCTTCAGGCTGAAATCCGAAACTACCTTCTGGGCATTCAGCTCTTTGTTACTGTTGTAGGTCAGTTCGGCAGTAGCCAGTGCAGCACGTGCTGCTTCCACGTTGGCGGTAGCCGTTTTAAGTGCCGCTTTATAAGGCACTTGATCGATGATAAAAAGTAATTGCCCACGACGTACTTTTTCACCTTCCGTCACATAAAGTTTTTCGATAGTCCCCGATACCTGTGGATATATGTCGATATCCTGTCGCCCACGTATCGTCGCCGAATAAGGGGTAGAAAGTTCTTTATCCGTAGGCGCCACTTTCATAATTGCATAAGAGGCTTTTACCTGTGCATCCGGAGCTTGTTTACAGGATGCCATCCACACTGTACAACCGACAATCCCTATCAGCCGTATCCATTTTTTGCTTACTTTATTCATATGTTTGCTATTAAAAACTGAGGCAAATGTAGACGAAAGGAACACAGCCATAGTGCCCCATTTTCCCTCAAGAATGTTTCATTTTCCCCTTTTCCGATTTCTTAACTCCTTTTTTATATACCACAAAGCAATATGGAACAGTAAAGATGTGAAATAGAACATATTACTTATCCTGTTATTCGCCAAATTTGCAGAAACAAAAAAGAGAATATGGAAAAGAAGAACATCAAAACAGTCGACATCGAAGACTTTAAAACGAACAAACATATCATCGATTATGTGGATGATGACTTTGCAATAATAAACAGTCTGGAAGATGCTCCCACCGGTAACGATACGGTAAGACTGGGATGTTTTCTACTGGCTTTTTGCATAGAAGGATATATTCAACTCGATATAAACAACAGAACCTTTCAGTTGGGAGATGGCGATTTACTACTCGGTCTTCCTAATACTGTCATCAGCCATACGATGATAAGCCCTAAGAATAAGATCAGGCTGGCCGGTTTTTCTACCCGTTTCCTGCAACGCATTGTTAAAATGGAGAAAGTGACCTGGAATACCGCCATCTATATCCATAATAATCCGGTAAAACACGTAGGTGAAGATAAAAATGAGATTTTCAACTGTTACAAGAATCTACTCATCGAGAAAATAAACGATGCTCCCCATCATTATCATAGGGAAGTAATGATGCATCTGTTTTCTGCACTTTTCTGCGAAATGCTGGGAGCTCTCGGTAAGGAAGCTCACCAGGAAGACTCCGACCAATCGAAGGAAGGACTCAAACAGGCCGATTATATTCTTAGGAGATTCATTGAAAAACTGTCGGCAGACAACGGTATGCACCGTTCGGTGTCCTATTTTGCCGATTCGCTTTTTTACAGCCCCAAATACTTGTCGAAGGTCGTTAAGAACACATGTGGCAGAACCCCGTTGGATCTGATCAACGAAAGTGCTATCGAACATATCAAATACCGGTTGAAACACTCAGACAAGTCTATTAAAGAGATTGCGGAGGAATTCAACTTTCCCAATCAGTCTTTCTTCGGTAAGTATGTCAAGGCACATCTGGGTATGCCGCCGGCCCGTTATCGCGAAGCAATAGAGGAATGAAGTAGATTGATTGCTTCTAGAATATTGTTAGCTTTGAGTTTTGTCAGGATATTTTTACGGTGATTATTCACTGTATATATGCTTATATTCAACTGGTCGGCTATTTCTTTACTCAACAGCCCCTGACGGATCAGTTTCAATATTTCCATTTCTCTTTTCGTCAATAACGGATCATCATTATCAATCACCGGAACAGAGATCAACTCCCCGTTCTTCAAATCCAGTACTGAATATTTAACCGTTTCCAATGGTGTTTGATCGGGAGCGATATCCATTATTCCCATTACAATCCAGGCTTTACCATTCCGGTCTTGCTGGGTAACCTGAGTACGACTGGTTACATTTATATATTTACCACTTGCATTAAGCATACGAAATTGATAAACATTCCGGAAATCATTTCTTCTTTCCACAGGTAGAGAATAAATGAACCGACTATGCCTGATCTGCAATTCTAGCATTCTGTCGCGGTCATCCGGATGTATTCTTTCTTCCAAAAGATCACCCTGCCTTTCTATCGTTCTTATATGAGATTGATTGTAACCAAAAATATCTGCAAAACTATCTGATGCAAAATCGTATTGTTCCTTATAAACGTCTACAGTAAACAGGCAACTATGACTAATCTCTGCCATCTGTCGCAAAGCCTCTCTCCTCGCCGTCCACAAACCATAATCAACATCCTGATCCGATATCTGCTGACGGGCCCACATTTCCCCGAGTGTTTCTTTAGATGATGACATATTTAATATACGCTTGAAATATTTCTTTCCTTTTTAATCGATCCGACACAAAGTTAGCGGATTTTTGTTTGTCTGCTTCACCTGCTTAACTAAATGTCCTTTTTTTACACCTCAAAAACAAAACAATATCGATAGATTTGCATCCGAGATGGATAAGTTTCAAGTCATATACCCCTCCATATTGCTTACTCCCTATGTGAAGCAATATTGGTTCTTAACACTGGAAGATGTAATGCAGGGCGCACAACGTTATATCCCTAACGGATGTATAATACTGACTTTTCAACGTGGAGGCCAAATCGAATCCAGTTTATCCGGACAACAAACAAGTTTTTCCAACATTGTTTATTCCGGAAACATAGATTTCATTTCGATCGTTTTCCAGCCAACAGGCGCTATGGGCATTTTCAAAATGCCAATGGTTGAATTGAACAATCAAAACATACCTCTCGATACGTTGAATGATCCTCAGATCCTGGAACTGGAAAAAAGAATAAAAGAGACCTCGGATAATAAAAGATGCGTTCAACTGATCGAAAATTTTCTACTAAGACGTATCTATCAAACTGAACAATGCAATTATAAACGTTTGTTACCGGTTATCGACTCCATCAGTCTCGGACAATACGATGTATCCTTACTTGCACAAACAGCTTGCCTCGGATACAAACAGTTCAAGCGTGTTTTCGCTGAACGTATCGGCATAAATCCTAAAGATTTTACACGAATCAAACGTTATCAAAAAGCAGCGCACATTTTACAAATCATTCCACAGATCTCATTAACACAATTAGCCGAGGAATGTGCCTATTACGATAAATCGCATCTGATCAGAGAGTTTAAAGAATTTTCCGGTTATACGCCTAAAGATTTCCTTTCGGTTTGTGACCCTTATTCCGAATATCATTCTTTATTCAGGTCGGCTATGATAGACATAAAATAATAATATAAAATAGAGTGATCATGAAAATTCTAATCTATGGAGCTGGCGTAATAGGTTGCACTTACGGTTGGCAATTAACTAAAGCAGGACATGACATAACCGTTCTGGTACGGCAAGGGAAAAAGTCGAGAATAGAAAAAGACGGTATCGATATCTTTTGTTCCGACTTCAGAGGAAAACAAAAACAAACAGAACAAGTTACATTCCGTCCAAAAGTCATTGACAGTCTCTCTCCCGATAATGATTTTGAATATATTATCGTAGCGACCAATTGTATTTATCTGAAAGATATCTTGCCGGTATTGGCCGAATCGGCAGGAAAGGCACATATTCTTTTTTTCCAAAATATATGGAATGACTTTGAGACAATAGCCAGGTTCCTTTCTCCCGAACAGTATTTCTTCGGCTTTCCTTTTAAAGTAGGTGGTGGTAGAGATGAACATTGCATTCATTGTGCAATTTCAGGAATGAAGAATTCTGCCACACTTCTTGGAGAAGTTAACGGAGAAATAACACCCCGTATAGTAAAAATGTCAAATGCATTGGAGAAAGCGAATTTAAAACCGCTTGTCTCCAAACATATTAAAACCTGGCTTATAACCCATTACGCTATTGCAGCCAGTTTATCTGCCGGGATTATAAAGGCCGGAGGAGGAAAAAATTTCGCCGGTAACTCTCAGCTACTTAAGAATACCGTCAAATCAATCCGCGAAGGCTTTGAAATCTGTTACAGAAAAGGATTCGATCCAAAGGTTGAAAAGGCAAACCGCCCCTATTATCTTCCTTTGTTCTTTCTCGTGCCCGTTCTAATGAAAATTTATAGTAACGAAACTTTATGCATCATGTTTGATGGACATACGCAGCATGCTCCCGATGAAATAAAAAGAATGCTTGAAGATGTCATTGCAGATGGCGAAAAGTATAATGTTCAAATGCTATATTTAAAAAGTTTACAAAAGCCTGAGTATTAAAGTTGATTTATCAGTAATGTGTACCAGAGATATCAACCACCTGTCCGATCACTGGAACGATCAACTCCAAAGAGTTTTCTTTTGCCATCTCAATTTCGTTTTTCAACGGTTCGTCCCAACGGTGCCTGGCTAATGCGTATTTCGAATGATGGACAGTCACGACCTTACGGGCTTTCAAATCTTTGGCTGCCTGCCCCAAATACTGAGGCATCGTATGGATATTACGCCATCCCTCATTGTACTGTCCGTTTTCCAGAATAGCCAGATCGATATCCGGATACTGTTTGCCTATTTCTTCAAAATGAGTATCGTAACCGCTGTCCCCTCCCATATAAACTTTATACGAAGGAGTTTCCAGAAGGAAAGAAGCCCACAAAGTCTTATTCGATGTCAGTCCGCGGCCAGAGAAATGACGGGCTGGCAGACAACGGACCGTAAAGTTTTCGTCCGGCAACGCACTTTCGTACCAGTCCAGTTCAATAATATTCCCTTTATCGAAGCCCCAATATTCAAAATGTTCGCCCACACCCAAAGGGCAGATTACTTTACGGATGCGATCTTTCAGCCGGATTACCGTCTGATAATCCAAATGATCCCAATGGTCATGGCTAATAACCAGATAATCGATATCCGGCATATCTTCCGGTTTATATATATCCGTTCCTTTAAAAGGCTTATTGACAAAGGAAACCGGAGAAGCCATACAGAACACCGGATCGACTAAAATTCGTTTACCGGACAATTGAAGCAGATAGGAAGAATGACCGAACCAGACCATTACATTCGAATCGTCTGCCAAGTTTTTCAGATCAGATTTGATCGCCGGAACCGGGACATCCGGATTCAGTCCGTCAGGTCTGGAGATCAGGAAATCCCACATGGTGCGCAAACGTCCTTTATCGGAAGTCATTAACGTTGTCGGATGTATATTCTGAAACTCTCCGTTTTTATAGTGGGGAGAATGTTCTATTTTTTCCAGTCGTTCCCCTTGCGGCAGACGTCCGAAAGCCGGTTGATTGATAAAAGCAACTACTGCCACTCCCAAAACGATCACTATACCTATTATAAGTCCTGTTATCATATACCATCTATTTTTTATTTTCATATCAAATCCTTTTATATAAAACAAAAGTACATCCCTTTTATCAGAAGTCTGGTAGATAGATTACTGATATTTTTACCTTTATCACTGTTCTTATTTGTTGATTTTCGCTTATCTTTGTTAAATATTAAACCTTGAATCAAATTAAATAAGAAATCATGAAAGAATTTGAAGCAGCACTAGTCAGCGAAGAAAAGAGTGAAAGAATACCGGAAGAATACAATTTCTTTGGTAAAGTGATCGGTGAATGGGATCTTGACTGGAACGACCACCTCAACACACCTACTCCCAGACGTGTAAAAGGAGAATGGATCTTTTCATGGGTACTCGACGGAATGGCAGTACAAGATGTCTTTATTGTTCCGTCGCGAACAGAAAGATTGATCGATATCCAACCGGACGCAGCTTACGGGACTACTCTCAGGTTATTTAATCAGGAAAAATGTCTTTGGGAAATCTTCTACGGATGCCCGGAAGAATGTGCCCGGTTGGAAGCCCGGAAAGAAGGGGACGAAATTGTCCTGACGGAGATAACTTCGCAAGGTATGAAGTGGATATTCTCTGATATTACAGACAATTCTTTCACCTGGCGAAGTACCGCCATCAACGAAGACGGGGAATGGATCACTTTAGCTAAAGTTTTCGCAACCCGTAAAAAGAAATAAAACTTAATTCTGCATCCGATACTCATTCGGAGAAGTTCCCACACACTTTTTAAACAAACGGGTAAAGTGCTGCGGATATTTAAAGCCTAATTCATAAGCGATCTCACTGATGGAACGGCTGGTATCGAGCACTTTCTCTTTTGCCATATCGATAAGATATAGCTGGATTTGCTCCTGCGCAGATTTACCCGTTTCCTTTTTTATCAGATCACCCAGATAATTTGCCGAAAGATGTAACTGGTCGGCACAATACTGAACAGATGGCAGCCCGATATCCTGCGGTTTATCCGACTGAAAATAGTCGTTCATGATCTTCTCGAACTTAGCCAGTGTATCCTTATTTGCTTCTTCGCGGGTAATAAACTGACGGTCGTAAAAACGGACGCAATAGTTCAATAGCAGTTCGATATTCGAAACGATCAGCATTTTACTATGCTTATCTATTCCATGATGTAGTTCCAGTTCTATATTTTTCAGGCAATCGATTACTATCTGCCGTTCCTGTTCCGAAAGATGAAGTGCCTCATACACTTCATAAGAAAAGAAACGGTAATTCTTAATGTTACGACCGAGAGAAGTACCACGGATCAAATCGGGATGGAAAAGCAGCGCCCATCCTTTCGGCTGGATATACTCTCCTTTCCGGGCAACACCTACCACTTGTCCGGGAGCAGTGAAAACCATCGTGCCCTCCTGATAGTCATAGTAATTACGCCCGTATTGCAGGTCACCGCATTTCACATCTTTCAAAAAGACTGAGTAAAAGCCATATCTCAAACGTGCACTTTCTACCTGTACCTCACATTTTGAAAAGTCGACAATACTGATCAGCGGATGCAATGTTTCCAGCCCCATCCGGTCATTATACTGATAAATGTGATCCATTTCTCTAATTTCCATCATATGCTTTCTGTTTTGTTTTCACAAAGTTAGATGTTTTTTGCGTCATTTTTTCATCTGTTAAAGCAAATCAGTAATAATGGTAGATATACCTGTAATATGTGTAATCGTTAACGGGAAAAACAAGAATAATTTTGCATCAGTAATAATCAACAAAATATTCAGAGACGTATATGTTAAGAAAAATCAGACTAACTGCTGCCGTCATTTTCTTTACCCTGATCACCTTGTTGTTCCTCGACTTCACGGGGACAATACATCAGTGGTTCGGTTGGATGGCGAAGATACAATTCCTTCCGGCATTGCTGGCGGTGAATATAGGAATAGTGATAGGGCTTATTGTCCTGACATTACTGTTCGGACGGATCTACTGTTCGGTTATTTGTCCGCTGGGAGTATTTCAGGATGTTGTTTCATGGATAGCCGGAAAACAAAAGAAGAACCGTTTTTCGTATTCCCCGGCGGTTAGCTGGTTGCGTTATGGGATACTTGCTATGTTTATACTTGCGATGATTGGAGGTTTCGGTTCGCTATTGGCTTTGCTGGCTCCATACAGTGCCTATGGGCGGATCGCCTCCAATCTGTTCGCTCCTTTCTATCAATGGGCAAACAATGGACTCGCCTATCTCGCTGAACGGATGGATAGCTATGCCTTTTATACGGTAGATGTTTGGATGAAAGGAATAGCCACTTTCAGCATAGCCATCATAACATTTATCGTACTGGCTATATTAGCGTGGCGTAACGGACGAACCTACTGCAATACCATTTGTCCGGTAGGAACTATCCTCGGTTTCCTTGCCCGGTATTCTTATTTCAAACCGGTTATCGATACCGAAAAATGTAACGGTTGCGGATTATGTGCCCGGAATTGTAAAGCTGCATGCATCGACACCAAAGAACACCGGATCGATTACAGCCGTTGTGTAACCTGTATGGATTGCATCGGGAAATGTCGCCGGAATGCTCTGAAATATGTACCGGGACAATCGCTGCCTAAAAAACAGGTTGAAGCAACCACTTCACCATCGGCTTCGGCGTCAGTATTGCCATCGGCATCGGCTCCTGCCACGGAAAAATCCGCTGCTTCACGCCGTCACTTTTTATCGGCTGCCACCCTGTTTGCCGTATCAGCCACATTGAAGGCACAAGTCAAACCCGAAAAGAATGTAGATGGCGGTTTAGCTCCGATAGAAGACAAACAAAAGCCGGAACGCCTCACTCCTATCACTCCTCCCGGATCATTAAGCGCACGAAACTTTACCGGACATTGTACTGCCTGCCAATTATGTGTATCCGTCTGTACCAACCAGGTGCTGCGTCCGTCCGGCAACCTTATGACCCTCATGCAACCGGAAATGTCCTATGAACTCGGGTATTGCCGGCCGGAATGTACCAAATGTGCGGACGTGTGTCCTACCAGCGCCATACAGCCGATCAACGTAGCCGACAAATCAGCCATTCAGATCGGACATGCCGTATGGATCAAAGACCTTTGCGTAGTCAATACCGACGGTGTCGATTGCGGCAACTGTGCCCGTCATTGTCCGACAGCTGCTATACAGATGGTTCCCAAAGATCCCGAAGCACTCGACTCACCGAAAATACCGGTTATCAATACCGAACGTTGTATCGGTTGCGGAGCCTGCGAACATCTTTGTCCCTCCCGCCCACTGAGTGCCATCTATGTGGAAGGACACGAAATGCACCGGACCATTTAATATACCTGAAAATCATCAAAACAAAGCATCATGGAAGAAAAGAATAAAAAGAATATAGACCGACGGAGATTCCTGAAAGTCTTAGGCGGCAGCACACTGGCATCGACAGCCTCACTTTATAGTTGTAAACCGGATAAAAACGCATCCTTCCGGGGAAACGGTTCCGGTGATATTCCTGCCGAAATGACCTATCGCACCACGCCCACGACAGGCGATAAAGTATCCTTGTTAGGATATGGCTGTATGCGTTGGCCAACAGTTTCCAACAGCAGTGCAAGAGACAGTGGCGACGAGATCGACCAGGAAATGGTCAACCGCCTGGTCGACTATGCCATTGCACATGGTATCAACTATTTCGACACATCGCCTGCATATTGTAAAGGACGTTCGGAGCATGCCACAGGTATCGCTCTCAGCCGTTATCCGCGCGATACCTATTATATTGCCACCAAATTATCCAACTTCGCGCCCCAGACATGGAGCCGTGAAAACTCGATGGCTATGTATCGTAACTCTATGAAAGAGCTGCAAGTCGACTATATCGACTATTACCTGTTGCACGGTATCGGTATGGGAAACGGTATGGAAGATTTCGAAGGACGTTATATAAACAACGGTATACTCGATTTTCTGCTTGAAGAACGACAGGCAGGCCGTATCCGCAACCTGGGTTTCTCTTATCATGGAGATATCAAAGTATTCGACTACCTCCTCTCCCGTCAGGACGAGATCAAGTGGGACTTTGTCCAGATACAGCTCAACTATGTTGACTGGAAACATGCGAAAGAGGTCAACACCCGGAATACCGATGCTGAATATCTATACGGCGAATTACAGAAACGGAACATCCCCGCCATCATCATGGAGCCGTTACTGGGAGGCCGTCTCTCGAACGTACACGACCATATTGCAGCGAAACTGAAACAACGCAGTCCCGAGTCGAGTGTCGCATCATGGGCTTTCCGTTTCGCCGGAACATTCCCGGGTGTATTGACTGTGTTAAGCGGAATGACTTATATGGAACATCTGCAGGATAATCTCCGCACCTATTCCCCACTGGAACCGCTGACGGATAACGATCTGGCTTTTCTGGAAGAGACTGCCGTACAAATGCTCCGCTATCCAACCATCCCCTGCAATGATTGTAAATATTGTATGCCTTGTCCGTATGGTTTGGATATTCCTGAGATCCTCTTGCATTACAACCGTTGTATCAATGCCGGAAATATTCCCGAAAGCCAACAGGATGAAAATTATGCGAAAGCGCGTCGTGCTTTCCTTGTCGGATACGACCGTAGTGTTCCCCGGCTGCGTCAGGCCAATCATTGTGTCGGCTGCAACCAGTGCAATCCGCATTGTCCGCAGAACATCGATATTCCGAAAGAGTTATTACGTATAGATAAATATACGGAACAGTTGAAACAAAATTAGGCTCCTACTTTTGGCTTGATCCAAAAGTAGGCAAAAGATCAAGGCTGCACCGGCTTCGCTGCTCCGGGAGAAGACTTCGCTTGAAAAATCCGAAACTCGCTGCGCTCAAACAGCGGATTTTTCCGGGTCGCTTCGTCTTCTCCCTCCACGGACGCTCACCCGCTGAGGCCTTTCATAGAGTGCTTTGCGCTCTCTTAGGATTGCCGATACCGATGCTTATATATAATCACAAAATCAGCCAGACTGTTCAATATATAACAATCTGGCTGATTCAATTGACAAACAATAGAAATTATAATTCGTCTATTTCTTCAGCCGACAACCCAGTGCCTTGGGCTATTGTTTCGACTGAAACTCCCTGCTTTTTTAAGTTTGTTGCGATAAGGCGTTGTTCTTCTTTCTTGCCTTTCTTTAAACCTTTTTCCTCGGCTTCCTCCACAGCATATTCCAGCGTAGCACGCCAGTCACGGTAGATCTTCAGATTCTCCTCATAGACAGCACGTTCGTGAGCAGTCATTGTTTCCAGGTTTGCCACATCGAGCAAGCGCTTGAAAGCATCATTTTTCTCCTTGAACGGAGACATATCAAATAAATTCATATTCTTCAATATATAAATCGTGTTTTCAAGAGGCGTCTTACATTTCTCTTCACTCAAATTGAACAGGTCGAACGACAGATAGATCTGTTTCAGCTTGACCTCGCCAAATGTTTTACCTGTTGCCTCGTCGGCGAGGACTACGTCCGTACGCCAGCTCCGAAATTCCGGCAGACTAAAGTTCAACAGATAGATACCATACACCGGAAGCAGGCTATACTTCCAGTCATCACCAGACTCTCCCTGACGAGAGACCATCCGGCAAAGATAATAGAATCCCCGATTAAAGAAACAACGTTGCGGACAATTCTGCATCTCCAAAATAAATCTACTCCCGTCCACATCTTCGCATAGGAGATCGAAGATCACCGTGCGCTGTTCTATCACTTCGGGTTGGATTTCTTTATCAAGATAGGTCAAGTCTTTGACCTGGCGCTCGCCTTCGAGGGCAGCATTGATAAAGTCGATGGCTACTTGCTTTACTCCGAAAACGGATTTAAAAGCTTTGTCTAACATAATGTTAACGTACTTTTCCATATGTCAATGGTTTTAATGGTCTGTTACCTACTAGCAGGTAACAGGACAAAGATAGTTGTTTTTTATTGATTTCAATGCTTAGAGTTGTTTTTTACAACTTATTTTTCATGGCATTTGTGGATATGGTAACTTCTCTTTCATCTTAATCGTCAGCAACACCCTCCTTTCCTCCAGCAAAAATCATCTATACAATATCCCCGTCGGTTCTATCCTCCGGCTTATTTGCTCATCGAACCATCCTGTTGTTTTCTATACTCCGTCGGGGTACAATTATATTTCTTTGAGAATGCCCGATAAAAAGTGGAGCGGTTGGTGAAGCCGGATTGAAAGACTATTTCATCGATGGTCAGTTTTGTTTTTATAAGCAAATCGGCAGCTTTCAGTAACCGACAGTTATTGATCAGTTCAGCTAGAGTGATCTCTTCAATCTCTTCCAGCTTACGGTAAAAGGTACGAAGACCTATGTTCATTTTCTCAGCGATCAATTGCGCAGACAGGTCTTTGTTCCTTAGATTTTTATTAATGATCTTCAATATATCATTGACGAATTTTTTATGCTCTTTATGGGATAGCTTTCCGTTCTCTAACGTGTATGAACTTAATGGAGACGAGAAATATTCACGGAGACTTTCTTTTCTCTCCAACAGGCGTTGGACGGAAGATTTCAGGAAATCCACATTAAACGGCTTGGTTATATAAAGTTCTGCTCCGGCATTCAGCCCCGCAGTCTGCCCTTCAATATCCTGTCGAGCCGATAACAGAATAAAAGGGATATGAGCAGTTGTTTCATCCTCTTTTACCTGCCGTGAGAAAGTCAGGCCATCTGTTCCCGGCATAATCACGTCACAAATAATAAGGTCGGGGTGTATATCTTTTAATATTTCAGAGGCCTCAATGGGACCTGCAGCTGTCAATACATTATAATCGTCCCTGAATATATCGAAGATAAGCCAGCGGATTTCTATTTCATCATCCACAACAAGCAGTGTCGGTTTCGATCTGTCGATAGGACTTTCAGGGATTTGCCAGACAGGTGTACGTTCCGAATTATAATCAGGCAATGATACAGCCGTCTC
Organism: Parabacteroides timonensis; assembly: GCF_900128505.1. Taxonomy (NCBI): domain Bacteria; kingdom Pseudomonadati; phylum Bacteroidota; class Bacteroidia; order Bacteroidales; family Tannerellaceae; genus Parabacteroides; species Parabacteroides timonensis. The sequence continues at coordinate 612,738 of NZ_LT669941.1, read as the reverse complement.
TTCGTTTGATCCGGCAAGAGAAGCTTCGAGGTAAGGCAGTTTGATCCTGAAATGTGTCCATTCATCCGGGATACTCTCTACTTCAATCGTTCCGCCGAGCAAATGTACCATATTGTAAGAGATTGCCAGACCTAACCCGTTACGCGACCAGAATGAAGTATTGTCACTTTGTTCAATGTTCTGCAGAATGCGGTATCTGTCAAACAGAGTAGGAATATCTTTTGCTGCTATCCCCTTTCCGGTATTGGAGACGGTGATATATAAATTATTGGAATCGGTTCCGATCCTGACAATTACTTTCTTCTCGTTTTCCGCGTATTTGAATGCATTGGATAAAAGATTGAGAAGGATGGTGACAATAAAATCCTTGTCGGAATTCCATTGAATAAAAAGGGATATCTCTTTTTCAAGTCTTACAGCATGCGACTCCGCCATATCGGTGAATGAATCCACCAGTTTATTGGCTAAAGCAGTTATATCGACAGGTATTATCACAGGTTTCTTATAACCCGACTCGATCCGGTTGAATTCGATCAGATCCTGTATCAGCGAATTCAGCCTCTCGGCATTCTGCTTAATGATGGAAGTGTATTTCCGGGCGGGTTCACTCAAGTTCTTCTGCTCCATCAAACGGTTGCAAGGGCCGTAGATAAGCGTTAACGGCGTACAGAACTCATGGGATATATTTGTGAAGAACTGGAGCTTGGACTCGTATATTTCCTCTTTATGTTTCTGTTCCATCTTCTGCAGACGATCCGCTTTTTTCTTTCTATTGTAAACAATCCATATCCGAGTGACAAGCCCTGTCACAACCAATAATAGTAAAAAATAAATGCATCGGGCCCAGGATGAAGCATACCACGGAGGTAAAACTTCGATATTTAGTTTATAGATATAACTTTCTTTTCCCAGTACTTTATTATAATACTTTATATACAATGTATAATTCCCCGGATGAAGATCAGCGAAAGTGATTATATCGGAACTTCCGTTGGAAGTCCATTCCTTTTCACCGCTATCCAACTTATAATAATAGGAATAACCATTACCGTTCAGATAGTCGGTCGCAGAGAAAGAGAGCGTAAAGAAATTCTCGTCATGCGAGAGTTTCAGAATCGTCTTTTTTCCCTTCTGCGACAGAAATTCCTCAACAGGATACTGCCTATCCCGTATAGTGATCGTCCTGAAATAGACTGGCGGCATATAGTGTTGCCCTTCATCATAATAATTGCGACGGATAGTAACAAAGCCATTGGTTCCCCCGAAGAAAAGCGTCCCGTCATTTTCGTTTTTGAAGGAGGAACCTTCATTAAATTCGAGTATCGAAAGACCGTCATGATGATCGTAAGTGCGGAACAATTCCTGGTCTGTATTATACAAGATCAACCCCCGGTTAGTACTTAACCAATAACCGGCAATAGTATCAGGAAGAATACTATAAATGCTGTTGGTTGAGTATTTATTGATCTCATTCAATAATTTATAATCGTCCGGGCCATACTTTACCAACCCGTAATTGGTTCCGATCAGGTAGTTTCCGTGATAATCTTTCTGTATAACATTGGTTTCATTGATCGTATTTCCTTCAAAACGGATATTTTCCCAGGTTGATGTTGCGATATTCAGCCGGAAGAAACCTTCTCCCTTATTCATGCACCATAAAATAGAATCGTTTTCCGGATAGATATATTGAAAACGATTGGTAAACTCGTCATCTTCACGGACAGTGAATTGTTTTACAACCGTTACTACAGGATGGCTGTTCCGCCATTCAAATGTTGCCTGTATGATCCCCATGCCAAGCGTAGATATCCACAATAGGGAATCTCGTTCATATATATCGGATATAAATTCTACATTTCTATTCCCACATAATACAGGAATAGGAATGATACGTTTCTCTTTCCGGTTAAAATAGCTGAGTCCGTGTTCACTTCCGATCCAGAGGTTATCCTGTCGACTGGATGAAAAAGAAAGGATCGTATTATCCCGTAACCCACTATTTGAAGTAGAGATCAATTCCATACGGTGATCTTCTACCTTTTTATCCGGTTGGAAATCAAAGACACGAAGAATGCCGTCTCCCCGGCTACCCAACCATAAAGTATTCTCTTTGTCTACGAACAAAGCATTTACAGGTTGCCGTAATTTTAACGGAAGATCATTCAGGTGAACAGACCGGATGGAATACAAGTCTTCCGAACAGGTAAATACACCGTGTCCAGAAGTTCCTACCCAAATCATATCCTGATAATTATCCTTACGCAGACAGTTGATTCCACCGGTAATCTCCAATGTATCGAAATAATAACCATATTCACCTTTCCTAAGCAAGGATAATCCTTTCGTCTTAAAGCCGATGAAATAGTCGTCATGGAATTTCAGAAGGGATGTGATGTCGTCTTTTCCGGCAAGATAATCCTTTAAAGGATATACGGGAAAAGCTTTACGACTGGATGTATCGAATTCATACAACGTATATGTGTTATCCACGAAATACGAGATGTTATCTTCGTTCGCACAATAGACGATACCGACGGGATGCTTATAACCGGGCAAAGGGAAAAGGTTCGCATTACCTTGCTCGTCTATCTGAATGGAAAAACAAATGTTGTCGCCGTTCTTCTGGAATATCCACAATCGATCGGAGTCATCGATAAAGAAATCGGCTATATCGTTTGCTGCCAGATCAGGAATGAACTTTTGCTCAAATTGTTCCTGATCCTTAAGTGTATAATAAATACTATTGTTACCCTGTATCAGGAAGATATTTCCCCGGCTGTCTTTATCGAGAAAAGCTATCCGGTTAAACATATCGAACGACTGGGTGACAGATGTTTTCAAGTCAATCTTATATAATCCGTGATAAGTCTGAAGCCAGACCTTCCCACCGGTCTGTTCTATCTTCTCAATCCGGCTACCGGCAAAATATTTCTCGCCGTCCCTGGGGCTGTACTTTATAATACGTTTTCCATCATAGATATCTACCCCACGGCTCGTACCTATCCACATAAATCCTTTTTCGTCCTGATAGAATGAAAAGATGTTGCTACTGGAAAGGTTTTCCGCGTTATTTATTTTCCGCAGGTTGAAACCCTTCACCGACGGAGCGATCAGTAAAAGGGCCGATAAGAAAAGAAAACAATAAAAAGTTCTCTTCCCAATAGCGATATCGAAGAATGAAATCATAGACAAATATAGTCTTATTTCCTGTCTCCGCTATGTCTGACAGTGACAAATATATCTCTCTCCATGACACACCGATCAAATCTCCCATTATCTCTTCTCCGTATAGAAATCACTTGATTAGTTTTGCGACATCAATCATAAACATATCATCATGAAAGGTACTTTAATTCTTATTCTTTTAGTATTCAGCTTCCATTCCGTTATGGCTGTTTCTCCCCGGATAAAAGGGATGATCCGGGATAAAAGCACAGGCAATCCGATCGAATTTGCGGATGTCATAGTATTAAAGAAAGGGGAAACGGCAGCTGTTTCCAGTACGTTATCCGGGACAGATGGGTCTTTCCGGATAACGGATATTAACGACGGGGAATATTCATTATTGGTCAGGTTGATCGGATATGATGTCTATACCCGTGAAACGATTGCGCTTCGTCCCTCCCAGCCTGTATTGGATCTGGGTATTATCGAATTGCAGCCACTGGAAGTCGGATTATCCGAAGTCGTAGTGGAAGGTACGAAAAGGCAGATCATCTATAAACTGGATAAAAAGATCATCGATGCCTCCAACAACCTGATGGGAAGCGGCGGTACGGCTGTCGATATTCTTGAAAACACTCCTTCCATACGGGTCGATGTCAATGGTGACGTAACATTCAGAGGGAGTAGCGGCTTTAAAGTATATATCGATGGAAAGCCGAGCTTCTATTCTGGTACACAGGCATTGCAACAGATACCGGCCGGACAGATAGAAAATGTGGAAATCATCACTACCCCATCGGCTCGTTATGATACGGATGGTGAAGTCGGCATGATTAACATTGTCACTAAAAAGCATAAACACCAGGGTATTAATGGTATGGCGAATATGTATGGCAGTACAGCCCTTTCCAATGGAGTCGACTTCCTTATCTCCCAGCAATTGAATAAATTGCAATGGCATTTTGCCGGGCATTGGAACCAACCGATCCGGGAAAGCCACTTCGATCAGCAAAAAACAACTATTGTCGATGATGTAACAACAACATCCATCTCTCATGGTCCCAGAAAAGGGAAGAACTACCATTACGGATTGCGCGGAGGCATCGATTATTCTTTCTCTCCGAAAACATCCGTCAACGCAGAGTTGCAGGTTGTCTACGACAAATTCACCCGTGACGGAAACCTGGACTACACGGAAACCCGCAAAGACGCTACCGGCGAATCCGCCCCACACAACTTCAACAGCCGCGATGAATTCGATCTGCATTCGACTGTCAATATCGGGAAAGCCGGATTTTCTCATAAGTTCAATGACGATGGACATGCACTTTCCGGTAGTTTCATGTTAGGATATGAAGGAAATCCTATGGAGTATTTCCAAAGCGACCTGTTTGATAAAAGTGACCAACGTCAACAGGGACATCGTGCCTGGGAGGATGAAATACGTTGGACGGTACGCGGTAATGTCGACTATAAATATCCTTACAGCAAGACCGGTCATTTGGAGAGCGGCTATCAGTATCATTCTTACCTGGAAGACGGCGATTACAGTATGCAGTTCTGGAACCCGGAGAAAAAGGAGTTCTACTGGCGCGAAGATATTTACAACACATTCTATTTTCAACGTGGTATCCATTCGGTTTATCTGATAGGCAGCGACAGTTATAAGGCATTCGATGCACAGGTCGGCGTCCGGGGCGAACATACACACCAGGTATTACGCAGCTCCATCGAAGGTGCAAATCGGAAAGTAAACCGTTTCGAAGTTTTTCCTTCCGTACATATCGGATATACACTTCCCCATGAACAGAAACTGACATTTGCCTATTCGTACCGAACCAACCGTCCGGAACTCTTTTACATGGAGCCATATATCACGTATCGCGATTATTACACAGCCGAGATCGGAAATCCAGACATCCGGCCTGAATATATACATTCCTTTGAACTGAATTACAAAAAGAACTTCGGAGAACAATTATTACAATCCAGCTTGTTTTACAGGTCGCGAAAAGATAAGATCGAACGCTTGCGTGTCCCGTATCAAGCCGGAGTAACCCTCGACTCTATGGCAAATGTCGGAAACGACCATGCTCTGGGTCTCGAATTAAACGGACAACTAACGATTAACAAATGGTGGAACCTGAATGTAAACGGAAACATTTACTACTATAAGATAGTGAACGATATTCAATCGGGTGGAAAGAAAGAGACCAGTACTAATTATGATATTACATTAAATAATATGTTCCGTATATTTAAGAACACTCGCATCCAGTTGGACGGAAACTTCGTAGGCCCGTCGGTTACGACGCAGGGACGGTCGGATGCTTTCTGGTTTGTCAACCTGGCAATCCGTCAGCAACTGTTCAGCCCCAACCTGCAATCGACACTTTCTTTCCGGGACATATTCAACTCTGCCCGTTACAGAAGCGATATTACAACAGCAGACCTACAGTCCATTACACGCATACGACCGGATTATCCGGTTATAACCTTGTCTATCAGTTATACATTCAATAACTTCAAGAGAGGTTCACAAAACTCACGGGATAACCGGGATCTGTTTGAAGGAACCAATCACTAAAAGAGATCTTAAGGGTGTGCCAAATGTCCGTATAAAGGACTACAAGATGGTACACCCTTCATACAAATGAATTTTGGAATATCAACATTCTTATTGAAATTTCAATAACTTTGCAATTCAAAATCAAAGTAAATGGGCAATTCTGAAATCATTATATATCTATTACCTCTCGTCTTTATGGCACATGACTTTGAAGAGATAATAGGCTTCAAAGCTTGGTTTACAAAAAATGGTACATGGTTACAAGCTAAATATCCCCGATTTAGAGAACAAATCAACCATTTAGAAACAATGTCCGTATCTTCTTTCGCATTAGCAGTCGCAGAAGAATTCATACTGATTAGTATAGCCACAATAATTTATTTACTTTTTGAATGGCCTTATGCATGGCTAGCCTTTTTTACTTCATTTGCTTTTCATATAGGCATACATATCATTCAATTTATAATTATCAGAAAATATATTCCTGTCATAATAACCTCTATTTTATCTATTCCCTATATTATTATCGGGATAGATTACATCGTTCATTCATTTTCCTTCAAAGAAATTGTAATCTGTTTCTCCATAGGATTATTGGTTGCTATTGCTAATTTAATATTGGTTCACAAGATAACACCTAAACTAGATAAACTTATATAATATGGATATATCTAAAATCGAGAAAATAATCTTTTATAGTAATATTCTTAGAAAAGAAATGCAAGTTTGTGTATACTTACCCAAAAACTATGAAACTTCCCTTCCTCTTCCTGTATTATATTTTCTACATGGAAGAAGTGGCAATGAGAATATAATGTTTGAAGTTGATATACAAACGAAAGCAGATTTACTTATACATAACAGAAATATCGAGCCACTAATTATTGTTTGTCCAAGAATTGAAAATAGTCGTGGTATAAACTCTTCTTTTAACAGTCAAGATATTCCTGATTCCATTTACAATGAAAGAATTATCAACCTTGGAATGTATGAAGATTACTTTATACATGAAATAATTCCTTTCATAGACAATACCTTCAACACAATACGAGATAGAAAAAGCAGATTTGTTGGCGGTGCATCGGCTGGAGGATACGCTGCTCTTCATAATGCATTCCGGCATCAGGATCTTTTTTCAAAAGTGGGAGGTCATATGCCCGCATTAGAATTAACTCTAGAAAAAGAAGATATGCCTTATTTTCAGGATATGGATACTTGGGAAAAATATGATCCTATATCTATTGCCCGTAACAACAAAATACTCCTCGACCTTGAGGTTTATCTGGATGCAGGAGACAAAGATGAAAGTGAATTCTATAAAGGTTGCTCAATTTTACAGGATATATTAAAAAAGAGAGCTATTAATTCTCAAAACCACGTATTCCCTGGCCATCATAGTATTGAATATATAAAATCCAATATAGAGAAATATTTGGAATTTTATGGTAAACGTAAAAAGGAATAGTAGAATGATGTAAAAACCGTAAAAAGGGTAATCTTTCCCCTGATTTGGGTATAGAACAGGATGTATATTTCTTGTAATTTTGCATTATGAAAATATACATCTAAAATTAAGCTTATGATACTCAATGATTTTTTACAGGTTATCCGAACACGGGAGCCACTCAATACGCCGGAGATCCATCGTTTCATGGACGAAATGAGCAACGAGGCACGGCGTATAACCTTCGAACTGAACAGTTCATATCATACCCCCGACGAGGTTCGGGTATTACTTTCGCGATTGTTCGGATACGAAGTCGATCCGACACTGCGTGTATTTCCTCCGTTCTACACTGATTTCGGGAAAAATATCCAGGTTGGTAAAAACGTTTTTATCAACGCCTGCTGTCACTTTCAGGATCACGGCGGTGTTACGATCGGTGATGATTGTCAAATCGGACACAACGTCGTGTTCGCTACTCTCAACCATGGCCTTGCACCGAAAGACCGTAAAATAACCTATCCTGCCCCTATTGTACTTGGCAAAAATGTCTGGATCGGTTCGAATGCCACTATTTTACAAGGCGTAACCATTGGCGACAATGCCATCGTTGCAGCAGGAGCTGTCGTAACAAAAGACGTGGCTGCAAACACGGTAGTTGGCGGTGTTCCGGCAAAGTTCATCCGGAACATAGAAATATAAAACGAAGCATCACATCTTCAAAAATTTCTCAACAAAAATTTCATAAAATAAATCCTTCATTCCTTCATCCTTGATCTAACAAGCTGGTTATTGATATTTTGTACATGAAGGAATTTTGACAACATGAAGGAAACAGATTTATTGGGGGCTGAAATCTTCATATTCCTACCTAAAATTCCTACCTGATTCAACTTTATATGCCAGGTAGGGAGTAAGGTTTAAATAATAAGCAGTAAGGGTATCTATAATTACTTATTATTATGAGAGTTACTATCTTTTTATTGTTTGTCAATTGTCAAACGCTTATAATACAACTATCGAACAAGCGTTTGATAACTGACAAACAAGCGTTCGACAGATAACAAATAGGAAAAAAGAAAGGACAACCAGGCTAAGCCCCAGTAATCCTAGCACTAAAATAACATTAGCATACAAATAACCTTTCGATGGATACTCCCTCTTTTTATCGTTTCGGAATCATCATTAGTGAATGAAAAAACGACAATTCAAAAAACATTCCTTCATCCTGACAAACATCCTTCATATATAAAAACAGCATAATCAAATAGTTAATACAATAAGATGAAGGAATGAAGGATTTATCTTGAAAACTTTTTATTGTATCACTAAACCGAAATAGCCACCTTCACAACCCCATCCAAACGATTTTCAAAGACACGATAAGCCTCTTCAATCTCATTCAACGGAAATTTGTGAGTGATAAGCGGAGTGGTGTCTATCTTACCTTGCTCGATCAATTCGAGAATCTCGGCACAGTCACAACCGTCCACACCCCCTGTTTTAAAGGTCAGATTCTTTCCATACATATCTGGTAAAGGAAGAAGTTGGGGTTTATCATAGAGGGCAACAACGGTGACAATCGCATTGGGTCGGGCACAATCCCAAGCCAAACGGAAAGTATCTTCGCTACCCGCTACCTCCAGGACTACATCTGCACCGCCATGATCGCTGTTACGAAGTACGAAATCCTTGCAGTTTTCAGGTTCCGTCACCAGCACATCAGGGTAATGTTCACGGACAAACCGGATTCTTTCAGGGGACTTTTCACAGACAATGATACGTCGTGGCTTCTTCAGCATCACACAAAGCAATGTACAGATACCGGTAGGACCGGCACCAATGATAAGCACTGTATCATCATTGGAAATCTCTGAAATGCGGGCTGCCCAAAAACCTGTGGCCAACACATCACCAACAAATAGAGCTTGCTCGTCGCTAACCGTCTCCGGAATACGGTTTAACCCACTGTCGGCATAAGGAACCCTGACATATTCTGCCTGACCGCCGTCTATACGACATCCTAAAGCCCAACCGCCATTAGGGTCCGTGCAGTTATTGACATACCCATGTTTGCAAAAGAAGCATTCCCCACAGAATGTCTCTACATTTACGGTTACCCTATCCCCCGGTTTGACGGAAATAACATCAGGACCTACCTGCTCCACAATACCGACCATCTCATGCCCTACCGTTATTCCGGGTACGGCACGTGGCACACTACCATGTTTAATATGCAGGTCACTCGTACAGATACTACCCAGCGTCACACGTACGATAGCATCACGTGAATCTTTTATTTCCGGCTCCGGCTTCTCGCGCAGTTCGAATTTACCATGTTCAATATATGTATATGCAAGCATAATCTCTTTCTGTTGATTAATAGATTTTACAAAGATAGCGATTACACGATAATCATATCCTACTCTTAAAAAAACTTCCTACTTTTGTATTCGAAAAACATTCCATAATATTCATGCAACATAACTCTCTATCATATCCCACCCTGCTCCAACGTCTCACTATCGACAGCAAAGATGATGGGAATAAATTTACGATCTGTAATCGGGTAAATGAAATAAAAAGACTGCTGCAATCAAGTAATTACCGGTTAATTCACGAAGGGCCTCTTTCACTTATCTATGCCCGACTAACAGATCCGGCCGAATGGAACACGCTCATATCCTCTCATATCGATTGTGTCTATCAGAATTGCTTTATGGAAGAGGCCGGTGATTGTTGGAAAGGGACTTTCGACAACAGTGCGACGAATGCCGTAATCATCGACCTGATGCTGCGTGATGAACTGAATAACGATGTAGTTATAGCATTTACCGGGGATGAAGAAATCCATTCGGGTGGCGCCGTCGAAGTGATGAATGTGTTGCACAAAGACAAAGTCCACCTCACCCTCGGCATCATACTGGACGTAACCGAAGAGGGATGGGAAGACGAAGCGGCCTTTTCCATAGAGAATGACCGCGGATTCGATATACTGACAGGTTATCATATCATTCAACTACTCCAGTCTTCAGAACAACCTTGCACGCTGGTTCATCAAGCCGAACCGGATGAAACCTGGGATTACGGCAAAGGTATTGAAGGCACTTTTCCTCCTCTCCCTTGTCTTAGTCTTTGCCTACCGGCTTCAGGGGAACTTCATGGAGAAAAAGGAGTCCTGATCAGAAAGGCCTCGGTCGAACCGTATTCACGGCTGTTGAAGGAGATTTCATCTTTAACCCGGGAATCAACGGAGTAGTATCGATCAGTTCCAGATGTTTTACCATATCGAGCGTTCCCTGTTTGTATTTCTGGAAATGAGGAGTTTCGATGTGGCTTTTATAGGCAGTTTCATCCGCATAGATTTCAAGTATAGTCACCTCATTCGGATGATCCTTTTCAGCCATTGCATAAAGTAGCAGTACACCCGGTTCCAACCGCATGGAGGCTTCTATCTCTTCCTTCAGATAAGCATTATATTCAGCCAACCGTTCCGGATCGACTGTAATTTTCGACAGACGTACCATATTTTCAGTTTCTTGTGCGATCACCGGAATAATCACGGTGGTCAGCAATAAAACGATTAGTAACTTCTTCATTTGCTTTATTTATTTTGTTTCTTATATTAAACCAAACTTCGCAGGTTTTATTGTCTTTCAAATTTTACCGCTATATCACCCGCCACATTCAAAACCCCGATACCATCACCGTCAATACGACCGATCTTAATCAGATCGTTGCTTCGCGACCAGTTTTTACAGAAAATAGCTACATTACCCCACGGTACATAAATCGTAATATCACCGGGTGTGGGTGAGCAGCCCCGTGTCACACCAGCCGTCGTCAGCGCAGGCGACGGATAAAAAATCTTTTCAGTAATATTGTTATAATCATTCAGAGTCACCTCCAAAGGCAAACGCGAGAGGAAATCCCGTGCAGCAGCATTGTCTTCCATCGTAGCCGTAATCGTCCGGCTGCCGACTGTAATATTTAGTTTCATAGATGTTGTAGGAGCTTCGGGTTGTTCAGATGTTTCAGGTGTTTCAGGCATCACCGGATCATCGTCCGATCCTCCGCAGGCAGCCATCGACATAACGGTCAACAGCATCAATGGAATTAATAAAAACTTTTTCATATCACTACTATTTATCAGATTATCTTTGTTTTAATTATTCTGATACAAAAATAGAGTCTCAGAAACACCGGGACTTTATACATTTTACTGATAATTGTACCCTAATCATGGATTCTGAAACAACGATAGAAATCGTATGAAGAAAAGAACTACATTTGTAATGTATAAAAATAGAAAGAGATATGGAAGAGATCAATAAAGATGAAATTATCGAACTAGACAGCGTAGATCGTTACAACAAAATCTTCGGACTTGAAACCCAGCATCCTTTGGTGAGTGTCGTCGATTTGACCCAGTCCACACAATGGCCTGAAAGAGCCTGGTTCCGATATGGGGTGTATGCACTATTCCTGAAAGATGTCAAATGCGGTAACATCAAATATGGTCGTCAATATTATGACTATCAGGATGGGACTATCGTCTGCTTCGCTCCGGGACAGGTAACCGACCTGGAAATGCTACCGAACATACAGCCTCATGCACACGGTATTCTCTTTCATCCTGACCTGATACATGGTACCGCCCTCGGTCAGGAAATCAGAAACTACTCTTTCTTCTCTTACGAGACCAACGAGGCACTCCATCTTTCCGAAGAAGAGCGGCAAACTGTCATGGACTGCTTACAGAAGATTTCAAACGAACTGAAACATGCCATCGATAAACATAGTCGTCGGCTGATCTGTGCCAATATCGGATTATTACTCGACTACTGTATGCGTTACTATGAACGTCAATTCCAAACACGGGGTGAGGTAAATAATGACATCATCGTCCGCTTCGAACAGTTACTGAATGATTACTTCGAGGGAGACGCACCACAAAAAGAGGGATTGCCATCCGTGAAATATTTCGCCGACAAAGTCTTCCTTTCCCCCAACTATTTTGGCGATATGATACGTAAACAAACAGGACGTACCGCCTCTGAGTATATACAGGACCGAGTAATAGGAGTGGCAAAGGAAAAACTACTCTCATCCGACAAAACGATGAGTGAAATAGCCTACGACCTCGGCTTTCAGTATCCTCAACATCTCAGCCGCATGTTCAAACGGGTAGTTGGAATAACTCCCAATGAATATCGGATGCAGAACTGACACTCAAATATCTTTACCATATGTTTCCCGTATCCGGAATGCACTATATACCGCAAACAATGAGATAACCAGCAATACACCGAACGAAAGCAAATAAGAATCGCGGCCATATATCTGCACGCCGTCGATATGTTCCGGCTCAAACCTGTCCATCAGGAAACCGACAACATTACCTAAAGCAGCAATCACCATATATGCAATAAAAGTGTATAAACTCAGTGCAACACCCCAGATATCCGAATAATTCGTTTCTTTGATAAGTGCAACTATTATTGGAGATATATTAGCAGCAAATGCCATCAGCACGAAACTTCCACCGGTAAGCCATGGACTATGTATTCCAAAAGAGATAGCCAAAACAAGCAATAGAAAAGACAACGCCGTACCGATTCCGGAAAAAAGCATGAATATCCGTCGACGATCGCCCAGCAAACGACTCAACCCCGGAGCCAACAGACTATTGGCCGCACCTATTATCATAAGAACAGTCAGTACCCACCCTGCCCCTTCTGCACTCATCCCCGAATAGTCTTCCAGAAACTTCTTCCCAATCATACTTTGCACCACAAAATAGAGCCCGAACGTAAATGAACCACAGACAATCACATATATATTATGTTGCTTTTTCAACACATCCAGAAAACGACGAAAGTCGAAGCGGGCACTCTGGGCAACAACAGGCATCGGAAGAGAAACCTTCGTCAAAAGAAATCCGGCATAAGCCACACCCGAAACGATCCCGGCCAGGATCAACGTCGATTGCCATCCCCACGCTTGTACACCTGCAATAAAAGGAGCATTTCCTGCCACACCACCCAAATAACCAAGTACCATCACAAAACCAAGCATCAAAGCAAAATTACCGGGAAAGATACGGTTCGTCTCTTTGGTTATACTCAGGTAGACACTGGCAGACCCCATTCCTACCATGATACGTGCAGCATAGAGCATCCACAACGAAGGAGCTAATGCCGAAAGGATACTTCCTACAACCAAAAGCAATCCGCCCCATGCCATCACACGCGCTCCACTGAAGCGATCGACAAACAAACCGACAAACAGCTGGCTGAAAGCATACGTATACATAAATATAGCACCTAACCCCGTTACACTACTTGCTGCAGTAGAAAAATGCTGTTGGATCTCATTAAAGAGTTCATAAATAACAAAGGAAACAGAATCATGAAGTACAGAGAATTAGGAAGCAGCGGACTGAAAGTATCCGCCATCGGTTTAGGTTGCATGGGAATGAGCCATGCTTATGGAACAGTCCCCAACAGAAAAGAAATGACAGAGCTATTGGCTCAGGCAATCGATCTAGGATATACCTTTTTCGATACCGCCGAGTCATACGGGACACCGGATAATCCGCACGATAATGAAGAGTTATTAGGAGACGCATTAAAATCTTTCCGGAATAAAATTGTAATTGCCACTAAATTCGGTATCCGTTTCGACACGGAAAGCGGCAAAGTCCCCTACCCGCTTATTACAGACTCGCGCCCTGAAACAATCCGAAAATCAGTAGAAGGTTCCCTCCGCCGCTTACAAACTGATCGTATCGACCTCTATTACCAGCACCGTGTCGATCCCGGTATCGCTCCGGAAGAAGTGGCAGGTACCATGCAGGACTTGATTAATGAAGGCAAAATCATCCATTGGGGTATTTCCGAAGCGACAGAGAATGTCATCAGGCGTGCGCATAGCGTCTGTCCGTTAACAGCTGTGGAAAACCGTTATTCGATGATGGCGCGTCATTATGAAACCCTGTTTCCGGTTTTGGAAGAGCTTGGCATCGGATTTGTTCCTTTCTCACCACTTGCCAACGGATTGCTTTCCGACAGATACAATCAGGATTCCAAGTTTGAACCGGATACGGATTATCGCAGTTCCATGCCACAATTCAGACCCGAAAGTTTTGCAGCCAATCAACAACTGTTAGACATGATAAGAAATCTTGCTGAAACAAAAAGCGCCACACCGGCCCAGATATCACTTGCCTGGATGCTTTGCAAGAAACCCTGGATCGCTCCTATACCCGGAACACGCAAACTGAGCCGTTTACAAGAGAATGCCGGTGCATCCGATATTATACTGACAGCGGAAGAAGCGAAACAAATAGACGATACGCTCAACAGAATAAATATGTCTGAAGTTTTTGGCGGGACAAAAACAAAAGCGAATGAAAATCTTTGAATACATATAGAGTCAGGATTTGAACGTTGTTTTATTATTTAACATCTTATCTTAAAACAGAAAATTCAGCGAAAGAAGAAAATATAAAGAGATATATAAAGCTATTTTCGAATCTGAAGATATTTCCGTAAGTTTGTCCTGGAAAAAAATTAATAAACATACTTTAATTAATATGGCAGACGATAAGAAAATTATTTTCTCGATGGTTGGCGTGAGCAAGACTTTCCCGCCCCAGAAACAAGTATTGAAGAATATTTATCTGTCTTTCTTCTATGGAGCCAAGATCGGTATTATCGGTTTGAACGGTTCCGGTAAGTCAACCTTGCTGAAGATCATCGCAGGCATTGAAAAAGAATACCAGGGAGAAGTGGTGTTTTCACCCGGCTATTCGGTTGGTTACCTGGAACAGGACCCTAAACTGGAAGCTGGCAAGACTGTGAAAGAAATCGTACAGGAAGGTGTACAGGATATTGTAGACACATTAAAAGAATACGAAGAAGTAAACGAAAAATTCGGTGATCCGGAAGTGCTGGATGATCCCGACAAGATGGATGCACTGATCGCCCGTCAGGCAGAATTGCAGGATAAGATCGACGCAACCGATGCCTGGAACCTCGATAGCCGCCTGGAACGTGCGATGGATGCCCTGCGCTGTCCGCCCGAAGATCAGATAGTCGATACGCTGTCAGGAGGTGAACGCCGCCGTGTTGCCCTTTGCCGCCTGTTGCTTCAGCAGCCGGATGTGTTGCTGCTCGATGAGCCGACCAACCACCTGGATGCCGAGTCGATCGACTGGCTGGAACAACACCTGCAGCAATATGCCGGAACTGTGATCTGTATCACACACGACCGTTACTTCCTCGACCATGTGGCAGGCTGGATTCTGGAACTCGACCGTGGCGAAGGTATTCCCTGGAAAGGCAATTACTCTTCCTGGCTGGATCAGAAGACGAAGAAGATGGCTATGGAAGAAAAGCAGGTCAGCAAACGCCGTAAAACCCTGGAACGCGAGCTGGAATGGATCAACATGGCACCCAAAGCCCGTCAAGCCAAAGGTAAAGCTCGTCTGAACTCATACGAAGCGTTGCTGAACGAGGACCAGAAAGAACGCGAAGCCAAGCTGGAAATCTTTATCCCGAACGGTCCGCGTCTGGGTAATAAGGTAATCGAAGCACAGCATGTAGCGAAGGCTTTCGGTGAGAAACTGTTGTTCGACGACCTCAACTTCATGCTTCCTCCGAACGGTATTGTCGGTGTGATCGGTCCGAACGGTGCCGGTAAGACAACGCTGTTCAAGATGATCATGGGCATGGAAAGCATCGACAAAGGTACATTCGAAGTGGGCGAAACCGTGAAAGTAGGTTATGCCGACCAGACACATAAAGATATCGATCCGAAAAAGACCGTTTTCCAGGTTGTTTCCGGAGGACAGGAATTTATCCGCGTAGGTGGAAAAGAGATCAACTCGCGTGCTTACCTGTCACGGTTCAACTTTGCAGGTGCCGACCAGGAAAAACTTTGCGGTGTCCTGTCAGGTGGAGAACGCAACCGCCTGCATCTCGCCATCACGCTGAAGGCTGAAGCCAACGTGTTGCTGCTGGACGAACCGACCAATGATATCGACGTAAACACGCTGCGTGCACTGGAAGAAGGTTTGGAAAACTTCGCCGGTTGTGCCGTTGTCGTTTCTCACGACCGTTGGTTCCTCGACCGTATCTGTACACATATCCTGTCGTTCGAAGGCGATTCGAATGTGGTCTTCTATGAAGGAACGTATTCCGAATATGAAGAATACAAGCGCAAACAGGGAGGTGATACAGAGCCTAAACGCGTACGTTACCGTAAACTTATTGTTGATTAATTACTATATAATTCATTTAGAACCATGAAAAAAAGAATGCTCTGCATGGCGGCTATCGCTGCTGCTTTCCTCTGTTTCGGAAACGATGCAAACGCACAGAAAACGATCAAGTTGTTCAACGGGAAAGACCTTTCCAACTGGAACTTTGTCGTCGACAAAAATTCCGTTCCGGCCGAACAGGTTTATTCCGTAGGCGACGGTGTGATCAAGATCAAAGGACAGCCTTTCGGTTACATGTACACGAAAGAGAAATACGACAACTATAAGTTGCATGTGGAATGGCGTTGGCCGAATGGTGACCAGGGTGCGAACAGCGGTATTTTCCTGTTGATCGCCGAACCGAAGAATCCGTTCCCGAACGGCATCGAATGTAACCTGATGTTAGGCAGTGCCGGTGATTTCGTCCTGTTGGGCGGTTCCGACCTGGCACAGTATCAAGGCAAGCCCGGCGAACCTCGCCCTGGTTTCCCGGTAGTGAAAAAGAACGCTCCCAGCAGCGAGAAGCCTGCCGGAGAGTGGAACGAAGCCAACATCTACGTGAAAGACGGAAAGATCAACGTCTACATCAACGGCGTTTACCAGAACACGGGATGGAACAAGCAGAAAGAAGGCTACATCGGCTTGCAGAGCGAAGGGAAAGAAGTGGAGTTCCGTAATGTGACGCTCACTCCCTGGTAATTTATGGAATACATCATCAGACAAGAGACGGAGCAAGATCACCCGGCTATCTACGACCTGATCCGGACGGCCTTCGAAACGGCGAAAGTCAGTGACGGGGATGAACAGGATTTCGCTGTCAATCTAAGGAATAACAGTAAATTATACATTCCCGAACTGGCGCTGGTAGCCGAAGAAGGTGGCAAGCTGATCGGTCATATCATGTTGACCAATACGTATATCACCCAACCGGACGGCAACCGGTTCGATGTCCTATTGGTTGCTCCGCTTTCGGTCGCCCTGGAATATCGAAGCAAGGGTATCGGCGGCGCACTTATGCGGGAAGGTCTGAAACTCGGCAAAGAGATGGGATATAAGGCGGCATTCCTGTGCGGCGATCCGAATTACTATCACCGGCTCGGCTTTAAGTCGATCGCTGATTTCGGACTGACACACAAGAGCATTCCGGCGGAATATGTCATGGGATACGAGTTAGTCCCCGGCAGCCTGAAAGGGATTACAGGGGAAGTGCGGGTTGAATAAACAATTCCGAATCAGTCTGAAAAAATAACCGGCGGATCTTAGAGTTTAAGATCCGCCGGTCAATAAAAGTAAAGCAGGTTTCTCAACGTAGCAACTACGACCAAAGTCTCACCAACAGTCCAGCCAAAACCACCCGTAAAGATTGTCTTCGATAAGCTCTCCACGTTTGAAGTTATTGATCAACTCCACAAATCTAACGTAACAATTTAGCTTCTTCATTGTTGTATCTAAGTCAACAATAAAAACGAACGCCAACATGAGACTGTACAGATCATTATATCTTCTTCTGCTACTATTGGTTATGCATATAACGGGGCAGGCGCAATTACAAAAGGTTATCAAGGATATTTTTTCGGCTGACGAAATAACGACGGAGCATACCGACTCCGACTCTATCGATTCGTCCGGGTTACAAAAATACGATGCGACTTTCAAGCTGAAAAGCGGACAGATACAGAAACTCGACTCGCTGCGGAAAGAGTCGGTTGCCAAAGAGAAAGAGATGAAATATCACGACAGCTGGTGGCAGACGGGGAAACATATCCTTTATTTCGTATTGGTATTGCTGGGGCAATTCCTGCTGTTCCGCCTATCTTCCTGGCTTTACAAGAAACTGAAAAACCGTATCCAGCAGTTGAAAGATACCAAGCTGAAACCGATCTCCATACAGAATTATGAGATACTGGATACGCAGAAACAGGTCTCCCTGTTGATCTTCCTGGCGAATATCTTTCGCTATCTCCTATTGTTCATCCTGCTGGTTTTAACGATACCGATCCTTTTCTCTATCTTCCCGCAGACGAAGGAACTGGCATATAAGATCGCCTATTATATCTGGAATCCCGTAAAGGATATTCTGGAAGGCATCCTCGGCTATATCCCTAATCTTTTCACGATCATCGTGATCTGCCTGGTTATAAAATACGTCATTAAGGGCATCCGGTATCTTGCCACAGAGATAGATGCGGGAAGATTGAAGATTAATGGTTTTTATTCGGACTGGGCGATGCCGACCTATCATATTATCCGGTTCCTGTTGTATGCTTTTATGATCGCGATGATCTATCCTTATCTGCCGGGAGCCAATTCGGGAGTCTTTCAGGGAGTATCTGTTTTTGTCGGGTTGATAGTCTCGCTCGGCTCCAGCACGGTAATCGGGAATATTATTGCCGGGTTCGTGATTACTTATATGCGAGCCTTCAAGCAGGGCGACCGGATCAAACTGAACGATACGGTGGGCAATGTGATCGAAAAGACCGCCTTCGTCACCCGTCTGCGCACCATCAAGAATGAGATCGTGACGATACCGAACTCCTTCATCATGTCATCACAAACAGTCAACTATACATCGTCGGCACGCACCTACGGGCTGATCATCCACTCGGAGGTAACAATCGGTTATGATGCCCCCTGGCGCAAGGTGCATCAACTTCTGATAGATGCCGCCAAAGCAACACCCGGAGTGATGCCTGAACCGGCTCCCTTCGTTCTCGAAACGGCCCTGAGCGACTTCTACCCTGTCTACCAGATCAACGCTTATATCCAGGAGGCGAACAATATGACGACCATCTATTCCGCCCTTCACCAGAATATCCAGGATTATTTCGATAAGGCAGGTATAGAGATCATGTCGCCCCATTACACGGCGTTCCGGAATGGTAATGCTTCTACGATCCCCAAGGAAGAAGAGACGAAAACGAATTAAGCAGGCTGACTACCTATCTGTGCCCTTTTCCATTTGACGAAGCCGTCGATGGGTTTGTCGAGTTGGAAAAGGAGACGGTCATCAGCAACGGTTATCAGGACGGCGGAGGGAATCAGAGGGAGACGCATGTGGTCTACGTGGAAAGAGGCTTTCATGATGATTTCACAACCGTCGTAGACAGCCTCTTTGGCGAGGGTCACCGGAAAATCCTTTGCTACCAGATAGTATGCCGAACGCTCATAAGCACACCAACAATCGTCTTCCAGATAAAGGTAGACGTATTTGTCGTTATCTACTTCATTAAAATAAATCAAGTCTATGTCTGTTACCTGTGTCATAAGTTGGTTGTTTTTCGAGAGATTGTTTGTGAAATTCGTACCATGTTCGTTTTTAGTAGAAAAACAGTACTATTTACCCTGATTTTATCGCTTTTATCCGGTGATCGTTTTCCTGTTGCAAGAGCCACTGTATTCGTTAGGCTACGCAGAGGCTTAGTTCGGACGATTGCCAGGGGATAAAAGTGCTAGAATCATAGTTCACGTAGGACTATGTCACGATAAGAGGACAGACTTTTTATAGATGATAAACAAGAGATTTTGTCGCATGCGGACTCACATTTCACCAAAATGAGGCAAAGTGTACATGAAAGCAGAACGGCTCCGGCAAAATTTCCGGATACCGAATGTGTACCGTCCTCTGTGAGACAGGCGAAAAAAAGGAACAATCAGCACCAGAAGCTATTTCAGGCAGGTCTTTACAAAATAAAGCCTAAGAATCAATTCTTTTAAAATAAATATATATCTTTGAGCACAGAAAAAAATAGTCCTACGTGAACTAAGTTAACTTTTCTTCGGGGGAAATTATAGGGAATTATTCATATTTTCCCAAAAGAAAACCCCGACGTTTGGCCGGGGTTTATATTTCTACGCTAAAACCGTCAAAAAATAAGCTATAGAGTTATACTAAGAAGTTCGTTCGCGAACTTATGCAACCCGTTGGAGATACGTTCGACTTGTTCACGGCGAGGTTTGCTCTTATGGTTCAAATAATTGGATAATTGTTTTTGATTTATACCTGTGATCTTTTCAAGACCCGACAAGGAAAGAATACCGGAATAATATTCCAGAAAGCTTTGTACATCCAGTTTAAATTCCAACTTATACTCCCCTTTTATTTGATCCGGCCACTGTGAAACCGGCAGATCGGACTTGATAAGTCGTATCGCTTCCAGTATATTATCTTTCACAGCCTGGATACTGTCGCCGGCTCCATAGATGCCATCACAGTTATCAGAATAGCCACTGAAATAATCGGAAGTCTTCTCAATAACAATCTTAATCGTTTCCATATCTTTCATTTAATTGTTTATCCTTACTGAAGTATAGGGCTTAAATTCCATACTTTTTAATAATCTTGTTCGCTAATCCCTTACCCATTTCTTTTGCTCCATGGTAAGGAATCGGTTCTGACTTAATCCCGTTCTTTTCATAGAAATAGTGAGAACCCTCGGCATAAAGGAATTTCCATCCTGCCGCAATAAAACGTCTGTGAAGTTCTGTTGATTTCATAACTATCACTTATTGTTTTACATTACAAATGTAGCAATATTTCTATTGATACAACAATAATAATAGAAATATTACCACGATTTCATATAATCCAGAGGGGTTACAGCTGAAAGTATTTCAAACTGCCATTCAGTAGTCATCGAAACATATATTCGTGAGATTTTAGGGTACGGAGGGCTTTTAATCTGTATTTTCATAGTTATTCATGTTTTAATTAAACAGAAGCAAAGATAAGAAATACAAATGATATAAACAATGCGGCCTGTCCCCTTCGCAAATCCGGGAACAGGCCGCACATGATCTTATCCTCGACTGATCAGAACGGAACCTCGCTGCTGCTGCCCTGGTTCAGGAAATCTGCACCGGCAGGCGGTATCGGAGGTAACGGATCCTCACTGTTCATATTCGATGAGAACTCGCGCACGGCAACATCCTCATCTATATTCATAAACTTCGCATAATCGCCTTTAAACCGCAGACGCACATCACCTGTCGCACCGTTACGATGCTTGGCGATAATGATCTCTGCCAGGCCGACCAGCGAGTTACCACGCTCATCTTCCGTGATCTTATAATATTCCGGACGGTGGATAAAGCAAACCATATCCGCATCCTGCTCGATCGCTCCTGACTCACGAAGGTCGGCCAACTGCGGACGCTTTCCTTCGGCTCCCTGACGGCTTTCCACACCACGGTTCAACTGCGACAGTGCGATGATCGGTATGTTCAACTCCTTCGCCAACCCTTTCAATGAACGGGAGATCGTACTTACCTCCTGCTCACGGCTACCGAAACTCATACCACTCGCATTCATCAACTGAAGGTAGTCGATGATGATACATCGTACCCCATGCTCACGCACCAGACGGCGAGCCTTGGTACGCAACTCAAACACCGAAAGACTCGGCGTATCGTCCACATAGATAGGTGCGTCATACAACTCCTTGATCTTGAAGTCCAGTTGTTCCCACTCATAACTTTCCAAACGTCCGCTCTTGATCTTCTCGCCCGGGATCTCACATACGTTTACGATCAGGCGGTTTACCAACTGGACGTTACTCATTTCAAGCGAGAACAAAGCAACCGGCACATTATGATTCACCGCCATATTCTTCGCCATGGAAAGTACGAACGCCGTCTTACCCATCGCAGGACGAGCAGCGATAATGATCAAGTCGGAATTCTGCCATCCCGAAGTGATCTTGTCCAGTGCATCGAAACCGGTACGCGTACCGCTCAGACCTTCCTTCTGGTTCGCCGCTTTCTGCAACAAATCCATCGCATCCTTGATAACGGGATTGATCTGGGTTACGTCCTTCTTTACATTCCGCTGGGATATCTCAAACAGTTTACCTTCCGCTTCCTGCATCAGGTCTTCCACGTCGATCGTCTCGTCAAAAGCCTTTCCCTGGATCATCGCAGTGAAAGAGATCAACTCTCTCGCCAGGTATTTCTGGGCGATGATACGGGCATGATATTCGATATGCGCACTACTGGCAACCTTGCTGGTCAGCTGCGAGATATAAAACGGTCCGCCCACCTGATCCAGTTCGCCGCGTTTCCTCAACTGCTCCGTCACCGTCAGCATGTCGACCGGCCGCTGGCTGGCTGCCAGATCCACAATAGCCGCATAGATCATCTCGTGCGACTTTTCGTAAAAGCATTCCGGCTTCAAGATCTCACTGATGATCGAATAAGCATCTTTTTCAAGCATCAAGGCACCTAAAACGGCCTCTTCCAACTCACGAGCCTGTGGCTGCAGACGTCCCATATCAGACACTACAACAGGTTTTTGTTTCCCCTTTCCGGAGTTTCCTCTTCCGGTATTTTTAGTTCCTTCTGCCATTCTCTTTAGTAATTTTCGAATGCCAAAAATACGATTTTTATTTGGTATTCATTCCTTTTTTCTACCTTTGCAGCCGTAAAAAGTAATTAACTAATTATGGACGACAGTATTCCGCGAGAAACATTAACAAGTAAAAATTAGCGGACGGAGGTTTCTTATTACCTCTGTTCGTATCAACAACGAAAGGAGGCAATAATGAGATCGTTTCTTTATTGTGAAGCCGGCTTTGTGGAAAAAGACAAGTGGCTTCCCGACTGCTGGGTAAATGTAGAATGCCCTACCCCCGAAGATATCCAATACCTTTTAAACCAGTTTCACGTACCCCAATCATTCTTGAGCGATATCGAAGATACCGACGAACGTCCGCGTATCGAGTATGAAGGGAACTGGTTGCTGACGATCCTGCGTATCCCGGTACAGAGCACCGAAAGCGGTATTCCTTTTACAACTGTCCCGATCGGCATCATCACGAATAACGAGATCATTATCTCCGTCTGTTATCATAAGACGGAGTTATTGCCCGATTTCATTCGTTACAGCCGGCGTAAGGAGCTCGTCGTACGTCATAAATACGACCTGATCCTGCGACTGATCCATTCGTCTGCCGTCTGGTTCCTGAAATATCTGAAACAGATCAACAACGAAGTGGCACGTGCCGAAAAAGCGCTGGAGAAAAGTATCCGTAACGAAGACCTGCTGCGGTTGATGAAGCTGGAGAAAAGTATGGTTTATTTCAATACGTCCATCCGTGGAAATGAAGTGATGCTCTCGAAGCTGCAAAGTATTTTCCAGGAGCCGATGTATATGGATGCCGAACTGGTGGAAGATGTGGAAACCGAATTGAAGCAGGCGCATCTCACAGTGAACATCTACAGCGATATCCTTACCGGAACGATGGATGCCTTCGCCTCCATCATCTCCAACAATGTGAACACCATCATGAAACGCATGACCTCCATATCGATCATCCTGATGGTTCCGACACTGATAGCCAGCTTCTACGGCATGAATGTGATCAACTATGTAGAAGAACTACCGCACGGATTTGTCGTGATCGTACTCTTTTCCATCACCTTGTCGGCACTGGCATTCTTCATCTTCAGGAGGATCAAATGGTTCTGATACATCTCCAAAACAGATAAGATTAGGGGCTGCAGTAAGATATATACTACAGCCCCGTTTCATTTGTTTGACAGAAAAAGATATTTAATGCTCCTTCGCCACATATATGCAAAGGAGAGAACATACGGCACAGACAACAAAGACGATCCCCGTCGAATGCATCAGGTTTCCCATGCCGACCAAAGGAGAAACAACCCCGCCGAAAGCGAAAGAAACCGATCCCAGCAATGCAGACGCACTCCCCGAATACATCCGTCCCTCATCCATAGCCAGTGTCGTGGAAGAAGTGAAGCAAAGCCCCAACGAAAAAAGGATACAAAGCATAAACACCTCATACACCCAGAAACTGCATCCGGCAAACAAAGCAACCATCTCACACACGGAAAAGACCAGCAACCCGATACTCCCGGCAAGCGTCCCGTTCTCCACCCGCTTAAATTTCACAGCCAACGCAGCAGCTATCACCACCGCCAGCGCATTAACCCCGAAACAGATACTGAAATCGAGCGGTGTAAACCCATAATGTTCCTGCATAATAAACGGTGCAGAAGCAATATTGGCAAAGAGTGCAGCCTGGGCGAACCCAAGCTGCAACATGTACCCCATGTAAGGACGGTTTCCAAATAAAGGTTTGAAGTTCCGGAAAGCATGTAGAAAACTGGATGAAACACGCCTTTCGCGGGGTAATGACTCCTGATAATAAAAAGCTGCGAATAAAATCAGCGTGCCGATCAACAGCAAAACGCCGAAAATACCTTTCCAACCGGCTATCCCCGTCATTGTACCACCAACGACCGGTGCGAGTACGGGTGCCACCCCATTGATCGAACCGATAACCGCCAACATCTTCGCCAGTTCATGCCCTTCGAACATATCCGTAGAAACAGAACGCGAAATAACAATCCCTCCCGACGCAGCAATGCCTTGCAGTAACCGGAAAACAACGAACTGATATATATCGGATGAATATATACACCAGAAAGTAGCTACGATAAAGAGCAGAAGCGACCACAACAACACGATCTTCCGCCCGTATTTATCGCTCAAAGGACCAAAAAACAACTGTCCTACCGCCAACCCGATCATACAGGATGTCAGACTCAGCTGCACCATCGACGAAGAGGTCCCGAACCATTCGGCCATCGACGGAAAAGACGGCAGATACATATCGGTAGCGAACGGCCCGAAAGCCGTCAGCATACCGAGGAATAATAACAAGAAAACTTTATAGTTTATTCTATTTTGAACCAGGACTCTCATTCGCAACCTCCTCCTAACGCATTATATAGACTAACAACAGATTGTAACTGTGAAAAACGATCGGAAACCACATTCAGACGGGCACTCAACAGCGACTGCCGTGCGGTAAGCAACTCCAGATAAGTTGCATTCCCTGTCCGGTACAGCGATTCGGATGTTTGTACCGTACGTTCCAACTCTTTACATTGCCGTTGATGGCTGTCGAGTGTCCGCTTCACCGATTCTACGGCATACAGCGCATTATTCACCTCCTGCCCGGCATCCAGCAAAGCCTGTTTATAATTAAGCTGTGCGATCTGTTCTTCATCTTTCGATACACGAAGATTCGAGATCAGCTTCCCCCTATTGAATATAGGCTGTGTCAGCGAACCGATAGCCGATAGTATCCATCCGCCGGGATTTGTCACTACCTGCCCCAACGAATTGGTCCAGCCCACACTTCCCGTCAGTGTCAGATTCGGATAAAAGGCAGCCCGTGACTGGTTCGTGGCATAGTAAGCATTCGCCAGTTCCATTTCAGCCTGTACCACATCCGGACGTTTGGACAACAAGCGGAGAGGAACACCGGCATTAACCTCCTCCGGCAAGGTCTGTTCCGCCAGCGTACTCCGGGAGATGGATTGCGAAGTCATCCCTAACAGCGTACAAAGCGTATTCTCTGCCTCACGCTGCTGTCTCAATAAGTCGTTATGAGTAGCTTCCAGCTCATACAGACTGGCACGCGCCTGTGTTACGGCATTCTCCGTCTCCTCACCTACCCGTAGCTTTGCCTCCATAGTCCGCACCTGCTCATTCCAGATATCGAGCGTAGACTGGCTGATCCCGATCTGCTCATCCAACATCAACAAAGAATAGTAATTGTTGGCGACAGTCGCGATCAGTTCCGAACGAACCGCCTGCCGGTAAGCCTCCTGCTGTAAAAGAGTGGCCTGTGTCCCCTTCTTCGCATTACGCAGGCTACCGAACAGGTCGACTTCCCAACTGGCCTGCAAAGGCAACTCATACGTTTTCACACTCTTCGCCCCGTCCGTACGGCTGATAGTCCCTTGCGGCGACAAGGTCAGCGACGGAAGGAAAGAAAGACGGGCAGCCATCAACTGGGCCTTCGCCTCATCTACCCGCAGGAAAGCAACCTGCATATCCGTATTGTTCTCCAATCCGTAACGGATCAGGTTTTGCAATAACGAATCCTGAAACATCTCTTCCCAAGGAAGATCCCCCAGCGTCAGGGAATCTTCCCCGACAGCCGGGTTATCACGGTACAGGCTGTCGACCGGCAGATTGTCCGGCCGGTGATAATTCCGGTAAACCGAACAACCGCTCAGCAAAGCCGTACATATTATAATACTATATATGATCTTTTTCATTTTCTATCTTCTTTTCGTTTACCCATCACCCGCTCTTCAATATATTGGAATACGATAAAGAAAGCAGGCGTCACAAATAATAAAGCAACGGTTCCGATAACCATCCCTCCGACCGTTCCCACACCCAGCGAACGGTTACCATTGGCCCCCACACCCGAAGCAACCATCAGCGGCAACAAACCGAACACCATCGTCAACGCCGTCATAAGGATCGGACGCAGGCGGACAGAAGCTGCAGCCATCGCCGCCTGTGTCAGCGACATACCGGCCTGACGGCGTTCCGTAGCATATTCCGTCAACAAAATAGCCGTCTTTGAAAGTAATCCGATCAGCATGATCAACCCCGTCTGTAGATAAATATTATTCTCTATCCCCCACATCCGGGCAAACAGGAAACTACCCATCAAGCCGAAAGGAACGGATAAGATGACAGCCATCGGAATAAACAAGCTCTCATACAAGGCACAAAGTATCAGGTAAATGAACAGGATACATACCCCGTAAATAATCACCGTATCATGCGAGTTCGCCATCTGTTCCTCTTCCCGCGTCATACCGGAAAATTCATAACCATAACCGGTCGGCAATGTCTGGGCAGCCACTTCCGATACCGCATTGATCACATCACCCGAACTATATCCTTCGGCAGGCATCCCCTGCACATTGATGGATGAAAACATATTGAACCGTGTCAGCGACTCCGCCCCGTATGTCTTGGTCAGTTTTACGAACTGGCTTACCGGAGCCATCCCATCGGTCGTCTTCACAAAGATATTGTTCAACGACTGCATATCTTTACGGTAATCGGACGGTGCCTGCACGATCACCCGGTATATCTTCGTAAAACGGTTGAAGTTAGAGGCATAAATACTCCCGAAATACCCGGACAACACCGACAATACCTGATCGGTCGATGTCCCTGCACGCTGGCATTGTGCCTCGTCTACATCCACCCGGTACTGTGGGAAGTTCTCACTGAAAGAGGTATAAGCCATCTGCACCTCCGGACGTTTATTCAGTGCTTCCAGAAAATCATTAGTCACATTACTCAACGCCTCGATCCCTTTTCCCGAACGATCCTGCAGATAAAGCTCGAAACTGTTTCCCGTACCATATCCGGAAATCATAGGCGGGGAAAAGACAAATAGTTTCGCATTCTTGATATGTGCCGTACGTTTATAGATCTCGGCGGAAACAGCATCCACACTGTTCTCTTCACCCTGACGTTCATCCCAATGTTTCAGCTTGATGATAAACATCCCATGCGAAGCCCCGCTACCCGATCCCATACCGAAACCGGCTACCTTATTGAAATTGTCTATCTGGGGCAGATCCTTCAACTCTTTTTCCACCTCGTCCATGATACTAGCCGTTTCCGCCAGCGTACTTCCGGCAGGCGCATCCAGGCTGACAAAGATAGAACCTGTATCTTCCGAAGGAACCAACCCCGTCTTGGTAGTACTCATCAGATAAAAAAGTGCAACGACAGCAATCCCCCAGGCACCCCAGGCCATCCATTTCCGCTTAACGAAGAACTTAACGCCACTCTTATATTTAAGAACCAGTTGTTTGAAAGCCGAATCGAAAGCCAAACGGAAACGGGTGGAAAACTCCGGCTTCTTACCATCCACCAGTATCTCGTTCGGTCGCAGGATCAGTGCACAGAGTGCCGGTGAAAGCGTCAACGCATTGATAGCCGAAATACCTACGGCAACGGCCATGGTTATACCGAACTGGGTATAAAACACCCCGGAAGTCCCTCCCATAAAAGAAACAGGGATAAACACCGCCATGAATACCAGTGTAGAAGTAACGATTGCAGAAGAGATGCCGCTCATCGCATCCACCGACGCTTTGTAAGGCGAACGATACCCTTCATCGAACCGCACCTGCACCGCTTCCACCACGATAATGGCATCGTCCACAATCGTACCGATGGCAAGTACCAGCGCAAACAAGGTCAGCAAGTTAATGGTAAATCCCGCAATATACAGGACGGCGAACGTACCGATCAGCGACACGAAGATACTGATGGTAGGGATCAGCGTAGAACGCGGATTCTGCAAAAAGACATACACCACCAGCACCACCAGGATAATCGCCTCCAGCAAGGTCTTTATCACCTCGTTGATGGAAGCGTCGAGGAAGTTCTTGGTACTCATCAGTTCCACCACTTCCACATCTTCCGGCAGGCTTCCTTTCAGTTCTTCCAGATACTTATCTATTTCCTGGATGATTTCATTCGCATTCGTACCGGCGGTCTGGTTGATCATACAGGTACTTCCCGGCGCACCGTTCACCGTACCGGTATAGGAATAGCTTTGCGCTCCCAGCTCCACCGTAGCAATATCTTTCAGGCGAAGTACACGCCCGTCGTCATAAGCACGGATCACGATCTCCTCGAACTCCTGCTCCTTTTCCAACCGTCCGCGATATTTCAGCGTATATTGATAGACATTCTTGGAGTCCTCGCCGATAGCCCCCGTGGAGGCTTCTATATTCTGGCTGGAAAGTGCTGTTTCCACATCGCTCGGTTCCAGTTCGTACTGCGCCATCACATCCGGCTTCAACCAGATACGCATCGCATAGTCCCCTCCCATCACATTCACTTCACCGACACCGGAGATACGTTGTATCTGGGGTTTCACATTAATGCTCAGGTAATTGGTCAGGAAGGTCTCGTCGTATGTACCGTTCGGACTGTACAAACCGAAAATCTTCAGCATACTGCTCTGCCGCTTCATCGTTGTCACACCGACTTTGGTCACCTCTGCCGGTAACAGCGATGTGGCGGTAGATACTTTATTCTGTACATTCACGGCAGCCATATCCGCATCGCTACCCTGTTTAAAATAAACCGTGATTTCCGCGCTACCGGTATTGCTGGCGGTAGAAGTCATATAGGTCATATTCTCCACCCCGTTGATCGCCTCTTCCAGCGGGACGATCACACTCTTCTGTACTGCTTCCGCATTAGCTCCGCTATAAGTGGTAGACACACGGATCGTAGGCGGTGCGATGTCCGGATACTGTTCCACAGACAAAGCATACAGCCCGATCAATCCGGCCACCGTGATAACGACCGAAATAACCATCGATAAAATCGGCCGGTCTATAAATTGTTGTAGTTTCATAGTCAGTTCTCCTCTGTTTTAGTACCCGACACGACTGTACCGTCTTTCAACAAGCCGGCACCTTCCGATACGATCACGTCACCGGCCTTCAGTCCGTCCTCCACAATATATTCTTTACCGTCATTGACCTCAAATACCCGGATAGGTGTCGACACCGCTTTACCGTCCACCACCTTATAAGCGAAAATACGGTTCTGTATCTCGTAAGTACCGCCCTGAGGAATCACGATACATTTCTCCCGGTCGTAAGGCACGATCACATTGGCCGAACCTCCGCTCATCAGACGCTTTCCCTCATTACCGAATACCGCACGCATACTGACAGTCCCGGTCGTCTTGTCTATAATCCCGCTGATCACATCCACTTTTCCCTTTTGCTCATAGACCGTTCCGTCATTCAGCTCCAGAGAAACTTCCGGGAACGACTCCAACGCCTTATCCAGCGAACCATATTGGGCGGTCAGTGAAAGAACCTGTTTTTCCGTCAGCGAAAAATAAACATACATATCCGAATTGTCCGATACACGGATCAAGGGATCGGTCATCGAAGCACTCACCAGCGCCCCGATACGGTAAGAGGTCATACCGGCAAACCCATCCACCGGACTCTTCACCAGCGTATAAGACAAATTATTCTCCGCATCCCGCTTTTCCGCCTGTGCCTGAAGCAAAGCAGCCTTGGCACTCTTATAAGAATTTTGTGCCGTACGGAGTTCGAAATCGGAAATCACACGATCCTCATACAGCAACTGTTTTCCTTCCAGCGTCTGTTTGGCAGTTGCCTCATTCGCCTCTGCCGTAGCCACAGCCGCTTCCGCCTTCTGCAAGGCAGCTTCATAGGGAACCTGATCGATCACAAACAATACTTGTCCCTTTTGGACATGTGCCCCTTCTTCCACACACACTTGTGTGATCGTTCCTGAAACCTGCGGACGAACTTCCACATCCTGCTTTCCTTCTATCACTGCCGAATATTTGACAGACAACTGCCTGTTCTCCGGCTTCAAGGTCAATAAAGGGTAATTTTCACCTTCAACCTGTTGTTGCTCCTGTTGTTTACAAGCCACAAACAGCAGCAAACCTAAACCAATCGTAATAACACTTCTTGCCTTCATTTTCTTGCATTTGTTTTTCTCGAAGGCAAAAATAGAAGCTATCCTACAAGCGTCATTTGTACAATCCGCTCTCATATTTGTCCATTTTGCCCATCATTATAGATTATTAGCAAAACGTTTGTCTATTTAGCGCATAGATTTGCTCATTTTAGACATGATATAATTACATTCGCGAAAAAAACAGCCATGAATCCACTAAGCCTGGAAGAACTATTCCCGATGTTTCCGCCTGCCTGTGTTTTAACCGACAGGGTGTTATTGGTTCCTTCATCCGAATTCGGACGGTTAAAGGAGCATTATATCGAACGTACCCGTGCCTTCATCCTGGTATGTAAAGGTTGCCTGGTACTGCAACTCAATGGAAGGCGATACGAAATGAGGGAACATACACTCCTGGATATGCTGGACGGGATCACCATCCAGATTCTCAATACCAGCACGGATATAAGAGCTTACTGCCTGTTCATCAACTACAAGTTTGCCAGTGAATCCCTGAAGAACCTGAAGCCCGGACCACTGACTTATATGTTGGACATCATGGACGCTCCCATCCTCTCTTTTTCTCCCGAAGAGAACCATATTCTGGAAAACCAAATGCTTCTGCTGCAAGACTGCCTCCGGAATACAGACAACTATTACCGGACAGAGCTGGCCAGGACTTACTTCAAAAGTTTAATGCTGGAGCTGGGCAACCTGCTTTTCAAACACAGAGCACCAGCAGATGAAACCCCTTCCACGATCGAAAAGAAAGAACTGGTCATGCTGGATTTCATGAAACTGGTATGGCAGCACTTCAAGACAGAACACAATGTGGATTTCTATGCCGACAAACTCTGTATCTCGACCAAACACCTCTCACGAATCATCAAAGACCAGATGGGAAAGACACCTCATGCCGTCATCTCCGAAGAAATCTTCCACATGGCTATGACCCTATTGGAAGACGACAGAATCCCGGTTCGCCAGATCGCAGAGATACTGCATTTTTCAGACCAGGCGGCTTTTTGTAAATTCTTCAAGAAATACAAGGACATATCACCGATGGCCTATAGAAAAAAAATAGCCACGGAATAAACCGTGGCTACCTGGCCTGTTTCTATGAAAACATTTACTTTTCTTCTCCGTTCAGCTTTCGGACCAGATCATCTGCCGGTCGGAATTTCACCGAATTTCTGGGTGCAAGTACGATCGGCTCCATAGTTTGTGGGTTACGTACAGGGCGCGACTTCTGGTACAGAAGAGAAAAGACCCCGAGTCCTCCGATCCTCACCTTATTATCCGACTTCACCTCTTCGAAGATAGTATTTATAAATGTGTTCAATATGTTACTTCAGTCTGCGTATATCCCGTCTGCTCTGCAATAGAATATATCAACTCTCTTTTGTTCATCATATCTCTTATAAATTAAAATATTTGTTTTGGCAGCGATCCGCTGTGCCAGAGCGAATCGTTATTTTCAAACAGTTCACCGACCTGCCGTATCCGGTTCGCTGACAAGTACAGTTTTTTCAGACCTTTCTCGTAATCCCCCAGCCGCCTAAAATCCGAACCCACATAATCATAATATCCTTTATCCAACAGATTCCGTGCAACTGATCGGGGCTGTTTTCCATACAATCCGGCCAACGAGAACAAATTCAACTGGAATTTATACCCCTTGTCTTTCAGAAAATAATAATCATTCTGTGTCATGTACCGATACAGCTCCGGATGCGCGATAACAGGTTTATATCCCTCCAGGACCAGATCAAATAAAAATGTCAGGAATCTCTCCGGAGCCGACGAACAGGAAGTCTCCACCAATATCTGCTTTCCGGGGAAAGTCAGTATTTCTCCCCTTTTACGGGCATCAAACCCACTATCCAGCATATATTCGCCAGCCAGGTATAATTCCATATCCGGCGGACAACACTCTTTCAGAATAGAATATTTAGCCTGTAAAAGTTCCGGCGAATTATTCTTGCACTCATCTGCGATATGGGGAGTAAGGAAGATGCGTTTCACCCCCACCTCCTTCATTCTCTTCAAGGCAGCCATCGAGTCCATCAAAGACTCCGATCCTCCGTCCACACCGGGAAGCAGATGTGCATGCACATCTGTCATTCCCTCAAGCAATGTGGTATAAAGAATGTTTCTCTTCGGTACAATCCAGGTCAACATGACGAAAACCTATTATTTTTTCTTCTCATTTCCATATCCGTACCCATAACCATACCCGTAACCATATCCGTATCCATAGCCATAACCGGAATGGCCATAGCGTACACCATTCAGGATCAGACACATATTTTTGAATTTCTCCTGTCTGTACAGCTTTTCCAGTTCCGGTAGCTGACGACGGTCCATCAATCCGGCACGCAGAATATAAATAGTCAGGTCGGCCACCCGATTCACAATGGCAGCATCGGCAACCATACCGGCAGGCACATTATCCAGAATGATATAGTCATACCGTTCCTTCAGCGCCTCCATTAAAGTATCCAGACGGTTACTCAACAAAAGTTCCGAAGGATTGGGAGGAACCGGTCCTGTATGGATAATATCCAGGTTTTCCGCAAGTTCCCCTTTCTGAATGATGGCATCTATATCATCCACCTTCCCGGATAAATAATTAGTTACCCCCATGTTAGCGGCGCCGCTAACATGGCTTGTAAGGGTACCCTTACGGATATCGAGGTCGATCAGTATCACCTTCTTGCTGGTCAGTGCAAAGCTCATGGCGAGGTTCATCGACACAAAGGTCTTACCCGCATTCGGATTGAAAGAAGTGAACATCACCACTTTCATCTCTTTCGCTTTCACACGCATGAAATCCATATTCGTACGCACGATACGGAAAGCCTCCGAAATACTGTCGCGACCGTTTTCACGCACGACTATCTCATCCTTATTCTTCTTGTCGCGCAAAGGGATCTCTCCCAAAAACGGAATCGATACGGCATCCTCCACATCCTTACGCGTACGCACAGTCGTATTCATGACCACCTGCAGCCAGATCACGCCCGCCGGAATAGCCAGCCCCAACACCATAGCCGCCAACAGGATCATCATCGACTTCGGAGCCACCGGAAGCCGGCTTCCCTGTGCCGCATCGATCACACGGGCATTACTTTCCGTAATCGCCTGTGACAAGGCATTCTCTTCCCGCTTGTTCAACAGGTAAAGATACAGCTCTTCCTTGATCTTCTGCTGGCGTTCGACCGACAGCACATATTTCTGCTGCGTCGGAACTGCCGAGATACGGCGTGACGTCTGCACCTCCCGCTCCTTGATATTCTTGATCTTGATATTCAGACCGACAATCAGGTTGTCCACCGCCCGGATAATGGTCTGTTTCATCGCATTCAGCGAATTGTTCAGGTCCATCACCACCGGATTCTTGTTACTGCTGTTGCTGATCAGTTTATCCCGTTTCAGCAACAGGTTGTTGTACTCGCTGATCTGTCCCTCGATATTCACATCGGCGATACCCGTATTGGCAGGTATCAGATCCGAACTTTTATGCGGATCGGTCAGGTAATCGCGGATATATTTGGCAAGCGTCCGCTGGTTCTCCAGCCCCAACCCCTCTTTGCTGTACTGGCTGCTTTCCTGCAGATACATGCCCGTTTCCGAACTGATGTCCGTCAACTGGTTTTCACGCTTGTAAGTCTCGATATCGGCATCCACGCTCCCCAGCTCCTTCTCAATAATGATCAGACGGTCATTGATGAAGTTGGACGTGTTCACCGTCACCTGGTTCTTGTCGTTGATCGCATCCTCGTTGTAAACGGCAATCAGCATGTTCAGTACATCTTCCGCACGCGGGATAGAGACATCCTGCAAAGTCAGGTTAATGATCGTCGCCGTCTTACTGGCCAGTGCCACCTGCAGCGCATTGCTATAGCTCAAAGTGACATCCTCCCGGTTCTTCTTGCCGACAGCGACCGGCTTGCCGAAGTATTTATCCGAGTAATACAGCGTCGGAGTCACCACCAGCTTGCCGACAGGGGTAGTTACCGTATCGTTCAGCGCGATCTTCTGCATCTTTCCTTCGTCCGTGGAGAAGTCCGACAGCATCACCTCCTTTTCCGACAAGGGGGTCACCGTCAAAGAAAACGCCTGTACCGCCTCCGTTTCCGGAAACTGTACGGCAACGGGCGACTGCGTATACAGCTCCACCGTACGCAATCCCTCCTTCACCGTATAGCTGACATCCAGATTCAGCCGTTCGGCAACAATATTCATCAAACGCTTCGACTTGAATACCAGTACCTCGTTGTCCACATTACTTTTTACATTGAACATGTTCAGCTCTTCAAAAGCAGCCGACTCACTGAGACCACCCCCCTTTGCATTATCCTTGATCAGAACGGAAGCCGTACGCGTATACACTTTCGGTGCCCATTTCAGATACAGGAATGCCGCCCCGCTACAGAGCAGGACAGACAAGAGAAACCAATACCAGTTAGCCCGGACAATATTGAAAAGATCCCTTAGATTCAGTTCGTTTTCTTCTTCACGCAGATAAGTTGTTTCTTGTTCAGAATTCATTGGATCATCCGGTTATTTAAAGATTAATACTGCGATGGTCGTCAGGAGGGAGATGACGGAAACCCAGACTCCGATTGTGTTATTCTGGTTGATGCCGCTCTGTCCCGACTTCGCTTTATTCGGTTCCACATACACGATATCGTTCTGCTGCAGATAATAACAGGGCGAATTAAATATCTCCGCCGAGCGCAGGTCGTGGAAAAGGATCGTACGCTTTCCGTTGTTTTCACGGATCACGCCTACCCGGTCACGTCGTCCGTAGATGGTCAGGTCGCCCGCCATACTCAACGCTTCCAGCAGCGTAATACGGTCGCCGGAGATAGTAAAACTACCCGGACGGCCCACCTCTCCCATGACGGACACCTTAAAGTTCAGGAACTGTACCGTCACGATCGGATCCTTGATCAGATCCCCTTCTATCAGCTTGTTCTTCACCAGCTCCGTCAACTGCATACGGGTCAGCCCCTCCACATGGATCTTTCCAAGGATCGGGAAATCGATATCCCCGTTCGTATCGACCAGGTATCCCAAGACGCGCTGTTGTCCGGTACTGTTCGATCCCAGCTGATAGGTCACCATCGGCATATTGAAAGGCAGTGCCAGTTCCGGATCGCGGCTGTTCACCATGATAGCCAGCAGGTCATCGCTATGGATAATCACTTCGTATTTCTGCTCGATCTCCTGCTGCTTCAACGGGACGACATCCTGTAAATAGAGTATCTTTTTTGTCGATGTGCAGGCGGTAAAAAATACCGCCACACACACCAACAGATAGGTCACATATTTTCTCATCATATTCATTTACGAGGTTTTAGTTATGTTCGGGTTTCATATTACCCTGTTCCTTTTCGATGCTTTGTGACACGGTTCCGTATTTTTCGGCAGTAATGCTTTCAGTCCCTGCACTTGTCTCTACCTGGAAAGTATACTTCACCAATGCCTGCTTGAAAGCAACCGACATCTTCATATCCCCGCATACTGCCACCTCTTTGGATATTTCCGTTTCAGAGATACCTTCGCTGCTGGATAACGTATTGGTCAGAGCTGCCATCAGCTTTGCCTCGATACCGCCTGTCACACCTGCGCTCTTGGATACGATCCTCCAGCCGTCTTTCATCTTGAAAGAGAACGTCTTCGATACGGCAGTCGTCTTTCCCAGGTTATCTATCACTTCGGAGAAAACGGATTCACTACCCGGTTCGGCAGAAAAGTCGGTAGCGACCTTCACTTCATGCACGGAGAAACCATTCAGGCGAATCACATACGATTTATTTTCCGCATCGAAATCGGCTTCCCCTTCTTCCGTACCGTTTACATAATGTTTCGCTTTCGTGAAATAAACGCCGTTCTCAGCCTCTTCCGCCTTCACCTTTATCTCCACAGGCTTGTCGAAGGTCAGACCGTCCGGTTCACAACTCAGGCTGGTCAAAGAGAGGGCAGACGATGTTTCCACCGGAGTAGAAGTAGCGATCGCCTTATCGGCAGCCTCTTTCACCTTCTTATCGGCAGCAGGCACAAACGGAGTAATCGTCACATCTGTTTCCGTCTTCACAGCCCCGGCAGGGATAGCCACATCGACATCCTCCGAAGCAGTCACCTGCGTATCTTTCTCCGGATCGACTTTGACAGCATCCGCTTTCTTTGTCAATACCTGTGAATAAGAGACGATGGTTCCTTTATCGGCATCGTTGTCGATGGTTACTTCATTCCCGATCGTGATATAGCCGTCTTTTGCGAAGCTCAGTTCAAATGTACCTTTCTTGGTCACTTCTATCAGATAAGTACCTGCAGCATCGGTTTTCGCCGATACACTTCCGGCCGATACAGCTACATCAGCCAGGGCATTTGCCCCGTCCGTCACCTTACCGGTGATGAAATAGGCATCTTTCTCCAGCGGGTTTTCCACGATTTCCGGAACGGGTTCCACTTCATCGTCTTTACAGGAATTAAAAAATAATCCGCCAAACACCAGCGTTGCAGCCAACAGGCCCAACGAACAATAATTAGTTGTTTTCATACTTGATAAGTTTAATATTAATATTTAGTATATATTTTAAGTTTAGTTGGTTTTATTATCTTGTAATGATCTTTAAAACCTCTTTTCGAACGAACTCCGGTGCATCATACCCCCGGCTGCCGTTCTCATCGGGACGGACCTCATAGCTGTAACCCAGCAGCTCATCGCCGTAGGAACCACCATGCCGTGCCCTGTATTCATGGGCGAAGTATTCCGGTAAACGGAAACGGACCGCCCGGCGTTTCCCCCGCTTCGTCCCCGGAATGGGAATAGCAAAATGGAAACCGCCATTCACTTCCCCGCCGGTCAGCAGCCCATACACACCGACCGTCACCTCTCCGAAATGACGGCGGCAATCCAGCCGTGCCCCCATATCTCCGTACACCAGCCGCACAGCCGCCAGGTCGATCTGCAAATCATACCGCGGTTCATTATACCGTCCCCATACCGATCCCGTCACCTTCCTCCAGGTTGACACCACCCATTCCCCGCCATAGCAGGTACTCGATCCGGTCAGTCCAACATTCGCCCCGACCATCCACCGTCCCCGGGCAGGCTGATAACGCAAAGCGGCGTCCACCCCCATCCGGTTACCCGTAAAGTTTCCCGCTGTCAGCCGTCCCAGCACACCGCCCGGCAAACGGAACTCCTGCCGGAGCGTGATCACTCCCGGACGTATGTATTTCCGATAATCCGTCATATTCGTATAAAGCGGCAATATCACCTGCCCTGTCAGTACCGCCCCTTTCCAGAGGTCCATCTCGATGGCAGGCGAGAAATTGACAGCCACCCCATACAACTTGTCGAGCCACGAATTTTGCAAAAACAACTCCGGATACAAGACCACATCGACCCGTCCCGCCATCCGGTTCCGGCTCTCCTTGCCTTTCAACCGGCGCATCGCCTCATCCGTATCGTAGCTAACCTCCAGAGCCTCCACCTCCCGGGGCAATGTCAGCAACAACCGCGGTATCCGGTCATCCAGCACCACCAGCTCATATCGGACAGCCTGTTCCGCCTCCGGCAGTTTCCGCAAGCTCTCCGCCACCGCAGCCAGTCCCCGGTAAGTCCCCCGGTAAATATTATCCTCGTAAGCGACAGTGCAAACCGAATCGGTCCGTGCCACCCTCACTTCCTCCATGCCCAGCGACAACAACACCTGCTCTGCCGCTTCCTCCACCGACCTGCCCGTAGGCAGATGATTTCGCGAATGCTGCCCCTGTACAGCCACAGCCATCCCCCACAACAGCAGGAGACTCGTCATCCAACACCTCCGCCTCATGGTCTACCCCCTTTCTTACCCAGTAACACCAGTTCGTACCGTACCCCGCACGACACCGCTTCCAGGTCATAGCAAAACACATGTACCGTAAAATGATTGAAAAGCCGGACACTCCCGCCCATA
Organism: Parabacteroides timonensis; assembly: GCF_900128505.1. Classification (NCBI taxonomy): domain Bacteria; kingdom Pseudomonadati; phylum Bacteroidota; class Bacteroidia; order Bacteroidales; family Tannerellaceae; genus Parabacteroides; species Parabacteroides timonensis. The sequence continues at coordinate 573,999 of NZ_LT669941.1, read as the reverse complement.
TTCACCACGTTTCCGTCATATTCCGCCATCAGGGAAAGCGGACGGCAGAAAGCCGGTGAATAACTCATCCCTCCGAAAACCCCGTCACGAACGGCATGTTTGCGGAACGGGATATTCCATCCGAACGTGAATGCCAGGTCATGACCGCCGGGCAGGAAATGCTTCGTCGCTACTCCGTACACCGATGAGAAATAACGGTTACCGGTAACTTCACTGAATGTATTCAGCTGCCCGGTCGTCAAAGCGTCATTGCTCCCTACGACCACCGACGGCCAGTATTTCCCCTCTTTCAGCGGACGTATCCTAAGCGACACCGAACGGTCCTGGTTCCACTTCCCAGTCTTAAGTTTCAGCAGCGTACAACGATACCCTATTTCCAGGCAAGGCAGAAAAGTCATATTCAGGAAATAATTCCCCGAATTATAATCCCAATGCTCGGGAAGCATCTGCTCCGGCAGGTAATTCACCCCCACCATAAATGTCCCGTCCGCCTGCATATCCGCCGTCGGGATATTCAGCAAGCCTGTCACTCCCATTGAGTGCTGGGCGTGAAGGCCGACTGCCATCAGCAACCAACAGGCAGACAGAATCAGTTTCTTAAACCGGATCGATATATTCATCATAAACACATTTTTTAAGGTTCCCCGAGCACCTCCACAATACACCCTACCTGGCGTGGTGTCAGAATACGTTGCGTACGGTTCCAGCCTGTCTTTGTCAAGCTACGGATCAGACCACCATTCGCTATCACCCAGGCTTTCAACCGGCGGGAAGCTGCCGCGGGAGTCAGTGTCGGACTATACAACACGCCTAGTTCCATCCAGGTAAAACTGCGGTTCTTCCACTTCTTTTCCTCTTCTTCTTCCACAGATTTTTTCTTGTCTTTTTCATCTTCCCGTTTCATGCCCACCTCCAATCCATAGTGGCCGGACGTTTCTGCCTCTGCGACAGACCGGTCAGGTGAGCAATCCCGGTATTCAGGCGACGAAGCGCCTGCATCCTTTCCGTCATATCCGTAATGCCAGACAACGTCTGTATCCCTATCCGGATACGTTCCAATAACAAAGCCTCTTCCGAGGGCGAGTCCTCTGCAAGCTTTTTCCGGAGATAACCGGTAAACCGCTCTTTTCCCCAAAGCCGGAACAACGAGTCGGGATCTTCCCCCTCCGGCAATTCTACCCCGTAAGCCCGTATACCCTGCATCCTTAGAAGCGAAACGGCCTTTTCCGAAGCATTTCTTCCAGCCGTATCCGCATCCAGCATCACCAATACCCGCGATGTATATTTCTTCAGCAGCGCAATATGGCCGTCGCATAAAGCCGTTCCACAAAGCGCCACTGTATTTCCGAATCCCGCTGCATGCATCGCCAGCACGTCTTTGTAGCCTTCCACCAGTATGGCATATCCTTTTTCCCTAATTGCCTTGCGGGCGATATTCAATCCGTAAAGAAGCTCGTTCTTACGATAAAGTTCACTGGTCGGCGAATTGATATATTTGGGAGAGCCCGGTACTTCCGTCAGTCGACGCGCCCCAAATCCTACCAGTATGCCTTCTTCATCCCGTATCGGGAATACCAGCCGGTTACGCATCGCTTTCCATTCCCCGGCAACCATAGCCGGGGAAGTTCCTACCTCAAAATCAAGCCAGGTCGGAGTCAGGTCCGAATCTCCGGAAGCGGCAGGAAGGAGAGACGAAAAAAACTGAAGGTTTTTTTCAATTGAAAATTGAGAATTGAAAATTGAAAATTTTTCTGTTTCACAAACAGGGTTTGTCAATTTGACTCCGGGTTTGACTTCGGATTTAATTTTCAATGTTCCATTTTCAATTTTTAATTTCTTAACCGCTTCCTTAAACGACAGCCCTTCTATCTTCTGTAAAAAATGGATCACATCCCCTTTCTCCCCGCATGCAAAACAGGTAAAATATTGCTTCTCCTGGTTAACAACCAAAGAAGGATGGTGGTCTTCATGGAACGGACAAAGCCCCAGCAGGCTTTTGCCTTTCCGTGTCAGCTGCACATATCGTCCGATGACCTCTTCGATCTGCGGAGCCGACTGTTTTATATGGTTTATTTCCTGATGCGTCATGATGTTACGGTATTACAATAGTTTGTGATTTTTGTATACGAAGGATTATAACGGAACCGTGCAATGCCGGTCGCCCCGTTCCTATTCTTCACAATATAGAGTTTGCCTACTCCTACCAGGTTTTCACCCGTCCGTTCATCTTTCGTAATGCCATGCTTCTCGGGACGGTAAACAAACACGACACAATCCGCCACCTGCTCGATCGTACCCGAATCTCTCAGGTCGCTCATCACCGGGATATGTGCCCTGTCGGCACGTGTATCACAGGCCCGGTTCATCTGCGAAACAAGCAGTACCGGACAATCGGCCTCCAGGGCCAGCTGTTTCAGGGCTACCACATTACGCCCCACGACCTGATCCTGTGTTTCATTCTTCTGTCGGACAGACGACAGCAGGTGCAAATAATCGATCACCACCAAATCACATTCCCCTTGTTTGCTTTTCAGCATCACCTTGGCACGTATATCGCTGACGGTGTTGCAAGGCGTATAATCCATATAGAGAGGAAGATGTTCCAGTTTGCGGCTTGCCTCTTTCAATTGCTCCAGTTCCTTCCCGGTCAATCCGCTGATCCGCAAATGGTCCGGATCCACATCCGTCATACCGGCCAGGATACGGTTCAGCATCTGCAAATCCGACATTTCGAGGCTGAACAAACAGACATGCTTCCCTTCCTTCGCTGCATTGACGGCTATATGAAGTGCCACCGCAGTCTTCCCATCACTCGGACGGCCCCCTAGAATGATAATTTCGCCTCTGTGCAAACCTCCCGTTACATAGTCGAGCTCCTCTATCCCGGTCAACAAACGGGTCACATCCTCCGATGCCCCGGCACGCCTGCTATGCCATTGCAAAGCTTCTTCCGCCAATTCTCCTACCGTACGCATCGCTTTTCCACCGGCTGTGTCGCGCCGAAGCTCCTGCAACGACTGTTCCGCTTCCGCAATCAGCTTGTCGGGATCGGCATCGAATTTCCCGGAACTAAAATTTAACGTCACGAACAACTGCATCAGGCAGCGTAACTTATATTGCCGTTTCACCTCTTCGGCATAACGTATTACATTCTCCGCATTGCGCACATTCAGCATCGCCGGAAGCAGGAACGACAGTCCATTCAGTTCCTTCCAGCGGGCTTCATCCTGCCGGCGCATTCCGGTTTCTACCGTCACCATATCCGGCTGCACGCCCTGATCGTACAAATCCATGATTACACCGAAGACAAATCTCAGCGATTTATCCGAAAACATCTCCTTACGTAACATCGTGGAGACCTGCATCGGAGCATCCAATGAAGTCATCAGGCAACAAACCAGCGTACTTTCCAGTTCGACAATGGTCATACCACCCATTCCCATATTATTCGTCTTATCCGCATCCATCAGGCATTCCCCCTTTCCTCCGGATTCAAATCCTGCATGTTCCGACCTCCCATCGCACGTTCCACGTCGGCCATCCTGCGCCCGGCTTCTCCGGCCAAAGCATCCTGCCAGCCATTCATTTCCGGTTCGTGCCCGGAAAAAAGATCATAATTGCAAATCCCGATACGGGTACCTCCCTTTACGACGTTCAACACGATCAGTTTGTCCATTTCAAGCATCTTCAGATAATAACCTACCGAACCGAGACTGATAGCCGTGAAACGAGCCAGTTCCGAATGAGTACCCACATATTCTCCCCTGCGGCAAACATGTTTGTTTTTTCCCAGCATCACAGTTCCATCACGAAAGAAACTCAATGTGATCAGCGCCATATACATACAGGCCAACTGACGCTTTTTTTTCTCCGGATGCAATGACAGGTTTAATAACTTGCACGGCATTTTGACAAACGCTTTTCCCAGGAAATCTGTTACCCGGCTACTGTTTTGAAGATCTTTGTTCATAACCGTAAATATTAATATCTATTAGTATTTACGTTGTTATACGATTTCTATTTGCAAAAATCATTGAATTATCTTGCTTCTTCCTTACACGCTATTTGCTTTCTATCCGACCGGAAGCGGTTCCTCTTTAATATAGTAAGAAGTATTTCTTTTTATAAGAAATTTATAAATACAAGATTTTTCCATTTTTTCGGAAAACAAGACCGTATATCAACGACTAAAACAAAGGTAGACAGTAGCTTTCGTATATAAAAAACTGTTTTTCGCGTATATTTCACAATCCAACAGGCAATATATCAACCGGTTAATTATTTAAATTCCTTCTCTCCTGGCAGGTTCCCGCTTTATTTCCATCCTGATCCCATCATGGATATGCTGATAATCCTCATGAGCCACTTTCAGCAGGTTGCGAACAGAACTCTGTTCGTAACCCGTATCAAACACCAGATTGATAAATTCAGCCAATTCCTCATACGAACTCTCTTCAAACATGCCGTTTCGAAACATTCCCGACATATACTCGATAAATAATTTCGGTTCCATTACCCGAATACGCTCCAGATTAGCCGGCCCGATATCATATCCGCAATACAGCAATATCATCTCCCTGTAATTCGTAAAAAACGATTTAGCCAAAACGTTCCATGTTTTCTTTTCCCTTATCTCCGGATCACCCAACAATAAAGCCAGCAATAAAATATAATGGCTGTTATTCTTCACTCTTCCAATCGATTCCTCCAGGGAAGGATACGACAAATATTTCCCTGTTATTTCACGGACGGTCTTTTTAAAAAAGCGATTATCCGTTGTTCAATTTGCTTGTTTATTTTGTTAATCATATTCATTCTCCAATTAGGCATCCATATAGCCTGCGAGATTGTGAAATGATATATCCTTTATATGTAAAACATACATGTTTCGCGTTTAAAACATATATGTTTTAACGTTGAAACACCCGTGTTCTGAAGCCTGTTAATTAACTGTCGTTATCTGCTCCTATCCCACTCTTGCTGCACCTATCTGTCTGTGGGTTTTCAGGCCGCCGTACCTTTGTAATGTTATCGATAACCAACAATTTTCAATTATTAATTTTTAATTTCCCGACTATGCCATTAAAGTACAGACTTGTAAAACGCAAGGACATGAGTAAGGGGGCTGCCGAAGGAACCGAGCTCTACTTTGCCCAGACCAGTATTACCAAAAAAGTAGATCTCAACCGTATCTGCGCCCGTATCAGCAAATACAGCACAGCCAGCCGCGGTGATATCCTACTTGTTTTAGACGGTTTTATCACCGTCATGAATGAATCCCTTGCCGATGGCGAATCGATCCATCTGGGCGATTTCGGCAGCTTCCGTATGGTAGCCGGCAGTAAAGGGGCTACTACAGAAGAAGAGTTTAAGACCTCTTTGTTCAACCGTGCTCATATCGTTTTCTATCCGGGAACGATGTTGATGAATCTTGTTCGCGATGCCAGTTTTGAAAAATGGACTCTTCCCGGTTCAGTGACTCCTCCCTCAGGCGGGGAAGACGACCGTCCGGTAATCGAATAATGTTATGACAAAGCAAAATTACATCAAACAGTATCTGCCTCTCGCCCAAAAGGCGGGAGAGCGGTTCGGGATGAATCCGATCATCCTCCTGGCCCAGTCGGCCATTGAAACGGGTTGGGGCGAAAGCTCGCTGGCCGTGGAGTATAACAACTTTTTCGGTATCACTGCCTACGGCCGTCCGAATCCTTTCTGGGATGGTGGCCGCACAGACTTGTCTGCCACAGGAGACCGTCCGGCTCTCTGGTTCCGCCGGTATCTCACTGCCGAAGATAGCTTCCTCGACTTTGCCCGTTTGATCCACTCGGCTTATCCCATAGCCGCAACCCTCACCTTCCATCCCGAAGCCTACGCCAAGGAGATCGCTTACAGCAAATACATCAGCGAAGTAAATGGCGACAACCGCGCTGCTTATCAGCGGATGCTGGTGTCGATCTGCCGGTCAATCGAGCGGTTACCGGCCAATTAATTTTCAATTTATAATTTTCAAATTCCATGAATGTCCTTGAAACAATTCTCAACTTCCTCACCCGCCTTGCCCGGATCATCTTCCCCCGCAAGCAAAGACCGGCAGCCGGTGACTGCCCCTGTCCTCATCCTCTGCCTGCTCCTGCTGAGCCTCCTCTCCCTCCTGATGAGGGAAACGGAAGTGACCCTGACCTGCATCGGGGCGATACTCTCGCTCTCGCCCAGGGAGACTGGGGAAACCGGCAAAAAGCTCTGCCATCCGGAGCCGACTGGCTCGGAATGTCGGGATATAGCCTGATGCTGATGGGCGGGGTTGGGTGTTTGTATAAATGGTTTATTGCGTAAGCGATCCTTCCCTTTTAAGGGAGACAGGGGGTGTGTCAGGTGATGCACTCCCTGTTCTTATAAATCAAAAACTTTATCAGGGTCCATTCGTGTATCTTCAAATGCTAAAATAACTACATCATCTCCTTCAATCATATAATATAAGATATTCAAGGAAGTAACGACACACTGTCTAATTCCAGAATATCGGGAACTTTCCTGAAATGCCAACGGATAACATTGTATTATTTTAAAACAACGTTCCAATTCATCTATCAGGTTATTATAGCATTTAACTCCCCACGCATTTAAAATTATATTACATGTATTGTCAATAGCCATTGTGCCCTAGGAGTAATTACAAGATTATACATTCCTATATTTCCTCATAAACTCTGAGACAGGAACAGCCAGTCCTTTTTGATATTCTTCTTTACTTACCTCTATATCTTTTACAATATGTTCAGGTATTTGTCTTAATGAAATATCTCGCTGGTATACAGCTACAGGTTCCTGCAGTGAAGATCCTTCACTTTCTGAATGTTGGTATTCTACGTTCTTTTTCTTCATAGTCATATATTATTTAGAATATACGGGCAAATGTATGAACTATTTCCGGAACCACAGCTTTTTTTAATCAACTTTTATACGATCGGAATCCAATAAAAAAATTCTTATTTCAATACATCGTTTTCCCCTAATGGAGTATAAGGACCGTCTTTTACTTCAAACAATACAGAACCGGCTTCCAGTACTTCCAATGTATGCCACTGGTAGCCGGTATATGTACACCATAGCATCCAGCCAACGGACCCAATAGGGTTGATTCGATTTCTTCTTTCTCATCAGAATAAAACATAATCCGAATCTTTCCCCGCAACAACAGGTACGTTTGTTTCAATATTTCCTCCAAACCATTTTATTAATGACTCCGGTATAGCTTTGTATTAGCTTGACTACATTCACCGATACATTCTCATCCACATAATTAGGAACAGGGATTCCTAAAGTACCGTCTTTATTCATCTCAACAGCTACATCCACAGCTTGTAATACCTGTTCTATCGTAATGCCGGCTAAGATGAAGTTGCCTTTGTCTCTCTCCCCGCCTCCCGAAGCCAACCAAATTACTTCCATCCAAATTTCCAGTCAATAGAATCAAAAACTTCAGATGTAGTATAGAATGGTCCTCCGTTTTTTATGGCTTCCATTGTATATGCTGTCACCTTTTCCAACAAATCTTTAAGCATCACACACTCACTTTTCTCTGTATCATACACAACTACCAAAGATTTGGTAATCCGGTGTAACTCTTGAAGTTTATATTCCCGCAAAGTCATTACATCTTTGGATATATCAACTCGCCATGTATCAGACTTTATCATAACTTATTTTTCTTCAAAGTAGTCACCATAAGTCACATAATCGCCTTCTTGATCTCTTGCACAATATAAACCACATCTTCATCCGTCACACAAGGTCCACTCGGCAAACAAAGACCTTGTTTGAACAAAGATTCGCTTACACCGTTCACATAACAAGGATTATTCTTATAAACGGGTTGCAAGTGCATCGGTTTCCATAACGGACGAGATTCGATACCGGCAGCATCCAATGCCATACGCATAGCTTCTACATTTCGGTTCGGCTCGGAGGCAGTATGCAAGGAAGAAGCCTCATGCGTCACACCGGCTGCACCTCCTACGGCTCCCTGTATAGTCTCTTCATAAGCATGTTCTTCGCCTTTCACATGCAAAAATGGATCAAGCAAAATTGTATTCAGCCAATAGTTACTATCAAACCGGGAAGAGGGATTTTCATGCAATCTAATTCCTTCTACTCCAGCAAGCAGTTCCTTATAAAGCTGACATATATGTTTATGATGAGCAATATGTTCATCCAGTACTGTCATCTGTCCGCGTCCGATACCGGCACAGATATTCGACATGCGATAGTTGTAACCTATCTCTTCATGCTGGTAATAAGGATAGGACTCGCGAGCCTGGGTTGCATAGAACATAATCTTCTTTTTCGATTCTTCATCCGGGCAGATCAATGCGCCGCCACCGGAAGTGGTTATCATCTTGTTCCCATTAAAAGAGAGTACTCCATACTGTCCAAATGTACCACAAACCTGGCCATCATAGCGACTACCTAATCCTTCAGCAGCATCTTCGATAACCGGAATATCATATTTGTTTGCCACAGCCATAATATCTTCAATTTTAGCTGGCATACCATACAGATAAACAGGGACAATAGCCTTCGGCTTCTTACCTGTAACCGCTATTCGGTCAACAATTGCTTTCTCCAATAGTTCCGAGTCCATATTCCAAGTCTCTGCCTCTGAGTCGACAAAGACCGGAGTAGCTCCCAAATAAGTCACAGGATGTGAAGATGCACAAAAGGTAAAGCTTTGTACAATTACTTCATCACCCGGGCCGACACCACAGGCTAAGAGAGCAAGGTGTACAGCGGCTGTACCGGCTGAGAGGGCAACGACGTGTTTGTCCTCCCCTACAAATATTTCCAAATCTTTCTCAAAGCCATTCACATTCGGACCGAGTGGAACTACCCAGTTGGTATCGAAGGCTTCTTTTATGAATGCTTGTTCTTTGCCACTCATGTGGGCGAGGCAAAGGTAGATTCGTTTGTTCATTGATATTATATATTTTTTAATACTTTACACCTATTTCCTACAGCTAAAACTCTATCTGGAATATCTTTTGTGACCACTGAGCCAGCACCAATTATCGACCATCTACCTATCTTTACACCTGGAATAATCGTTGTTCCAGCTCCAATCCAAGTACCTTCTCCAACAAAAACATTTCCACATAAAGTAGAGTGTGGTGAAACATGTACATAATCTTCAATTATACATTCATGGTCGATAGAAGTTCCTGTGTTTATAATACAATGTCGCCCAACTTGTACACATGATTGCAATATTGTTCCCTGCATTATTACACTCCCCTCACCAACTGAAGCGTACGGAGAAAGCAAAGCCGAAGGATGAATGGCTATACCAAATTCTCCCCTTAATTTTTCGGCTATTTTCCGACGAATATTGTTATTACCAATACTTATAATCAAAGGAAAAAGATTTTCTTTTCCATGAAAAACTGGATATCCTAAAAGGTCATTTATCTCCGGATTGTCATCAATCAACCCATCAACATCTACTTCATTTGCTTTCAATATGTCAATGATCACTTTAGCATGACCGCTTGCCCCGTATAAATACATGATTATTAATTATTACCGGTAAAATACTCCATCGTAGCCTGTCCTTCCTGGAATATACCTTCCCGAACAAAGACTTTCTTTATCGTCAAAAAAATTATCTTTATATCCAACAGAAGTGAACAATGATCCACATACCAAACATCCAATTCAAACTTCTTTGTCCAACTGATTGCATTGCGTCCATTTACCTGTGCCCATCCGGTAATGCCGGGACGAACATTATGCCGACGAGCTTGTTCCTCATTGTACAAAGGCAAATATTGAACCAGCAGAGGGCGCGGACCAATCAATGCCATATCTCCTTTCAGGACATTAATCAACTGGGGCAGTTCATCCATAGATGTAGAGCGGACAAAGCGACCAACTTTTGTGAGACGCTCCGCATCTGGAAGTAGATTGCCTTCCACATCTCGCTCGTCCGTCATTGTCTTAAATTTAACTACTTTGAAAATCTTTTTATCTTTCCCTGGACGCTCCTGCATAAAGAAAGCTCCTGCCCCTTTATTGGCAAAATGTAACCAAAGGGCAATACACAATAGTACCGGCCAAATCACGACTAGTACACTAAAAACGATGATAAAGTCTATCAATCGTTTGAAAAAGTGTTTATACATACTATCTTGTTGAAAAATCATATAATTAATTACACACAAAACTCTATACATGAAATGATTTACACATGGGTATTCTTTGACTGAGAATTGTAGTAATCCTCTCTACTATACAAATTATTGCATCGTAAAGCACATCTATTTTCAAAGAAAAAACAACACCTTTCTCTACTAATTCAAAAACTCAAAGGGGGAGTAAAATCACACAAATATAAATTATATTTAATTATATATATCTTTGATTTTTTTTACTATCAATTTCGTAAACAAGGTTGCACCAGAATGATTTAAGTGAGAACCATCCTTGAATAATTCATTAGAACAAAATACCACATTATTATAAAAATTATGAAAGGGGATGTACTCCAATTGAGCAATCTTCATTACCACTTTAACAGCTTCTTTATTTACATCAATATTTGTAGGTGAATAAACAAACATCAAAGCTATTCCATTATTCTTGCAGAGCTTTATCAATTGTTTGATACATTCAAGTTTTCCCTTCTCGATTCTTAATGTCTCATCTGAAACAGAATTCTTTGCTATATTATTTTTTTGTAAAAAAATACCATCAAGACGTTCATATCCTTTATCATCTGCTTGAGGAGAATAATTACAACGTAATAATTGCACAATTTGAGAATTATATCTATACAAAGCAGAATGCATATAAACCATTTCAGTATACCCTTTCAACGCTATGAGAGAATCTACCGCTGCATACTTACCAAACTCTGGAGCCAATCTTGATACAGCAGCATCCAACGAAAATGTAGCACTATTAGAAGATACAATATCAGTCTCCATAACCTCACAAACTACCATCTTTGGCATGTGCCCTCTCTCTATCATAGAAGATAATAAGGCATAATGATAATAGATACACATACCATCACTACCAGCATTATAGCAACTCAAACCTAAAGAATCCTCAATTATCGAAGGAATATAATGATGTGCAGCTCGTGAAGAACCTATAATTAGAATATCATCTTCCGATTCGTTTAATACATAATTTTGTCTTGCAAACAAACTATATTTTGCATTATGATATAGTTGTCCACATACAAAACCACCAGTAGAGTCTATTATACAAAAAGCTATAATTACTCCAGTGATTGAATAAAGAATTTGTTTCATCATTTTCATTATTTAAAATTGGAAATAGATAAACTGACCATCACCCAAAATACCAATGAAAATTATTATAGCAAGTAAGGTTGCAAATGAACCATAACGTACCACTGCATATTTACTCTCCAAGAAAAAATGTTTCTCTGGTAAATACTCATCTTTTAAGTCTTTTATCAACAAAATAACAAATCCAACTCCCAAAAAGAAAATTGTTGTTGGATGCAGATACAATGAACCCTCCTGTAAATATCCTTTTGTAATCTCAATAGCTTGCGAAAAAGAAGGTATTCTAAATATCATCCAAAGGTATGTAACAGTTACAAAGGTGAAAGTCATATTGCCTATTGTACGTAGTCTCTTTATCCACAAACTTGTACAATCCTTCCATATTTTTTCTCTACCTTTACTTGTCAACTTTACAACTATCTGACAAACAGAATGAAGCCCTCCCCACAAGACAAAATTCCATGCTGCACCATGCCATAAACCAGACACTAGGAACGTTATCATCAGATTCAGAAACTGTCTAAACTTACTACATCGATTACCTCCAAGGGGTATATATACATAATCTCTAAACCAAGTAGATAACGAAATATGCCATCTACGCCAAAAATCACCTACAGAAATTGCGAAATAAGGACGCATAAAGTTTACCATCAATTGATATCCCATAATACGAGCACACCCAATCGCAATAAATGAATAGCCTGCAAAATCACAATATATTTGAATTGAATACAAGACAGAAGCAAGCATGAGAGATATACCTGAATGATGCTCAAATGCACCAAAAACAGTATCAACATAAATACCAGCTCTATCACCAACAACAAGTTTCATAAAGAATCCCCACAACATCATCCGAGCACCAATTGCGAAATTCTCATAAATGAGGATTTGTTTCTCTTTGAACTGAGGAATCAGTTGTCCGGCTCTTCCAATAGGACCACTTGTTATCTGGGGGAAAAAACCTAAAAAAAGAGCATAGTCCATCAGATTCCGTTCCACCTCCACCTTTTGCTTAAACACATCGACAACATAGCCTATAGCCATAAATGTGAAAAATGATATCCCCACAGGCAACATCAAATTTACCAATCGTATAGATATATCAAAACTAAAAGCCTTAAACACATCGTTGGCTGAGGATAACAAGAAGTTTAGATACTTGAATGTCACAAGTGGCAACAATAAGGTTATTATCCCTGCAGTCAGTACTAACTTTGATTTCCTTCTATACAGATACAGTCCAAACACATAGCTTATCATTGTAACAAAAAACAGGATGCCCACGAATACCACATTCCAGCATGCATAAAAATAGTATGATGCCAATAATAGGAATATTTTTCTCCACCGATTCACAGTTATAGAATAGTAAATAAATACTACCATTACGAGAAACAACATAAAATTAAGTGAATTAAATAACATTTGCTTTTAAATTTTTCATAATTTATTTATAATTCCACTTTTTTCTTGAAATATAATATATCAAAATCGGACACCAACACATATCCTATTGATATTTTTTACAAGCGAAGACTTACATCTATAAGTATGTTATTCTACAGTTTTATACTCCTCCAACAACGCTTCCCATAAAATTTTCCGTTCATAACGACTGGTTATCATTACTCTTGCCTCCTTTGCCATTGTCACAAGTATATCTGGATTATCTATCAACTTCTTCATTGCTTCATACAAAGATTTTGTTTGTTGCGGGGAAACAATTAAGCCATTCTTGCCTTCTACTACAATTTCATTACAACCGTTGATATCACTTACGATACAAGGCAATCCCATGGCACCTGCCTGCATCACTACATTCGGAAAACCTTCACGATAACTATCTAGTATCAGAACATCAGCCGCTTTCAGAAATGAACGCACATCCGTCTGAAAATCCAAGAATTTCACAGAAGAGTTATTCCTTATAAATGCCTCGTTCTCCGGTTTTAGAGAGTTCAATTCATTCTCAAAGTTACCCACTACAATTAGTTTGCACTTCTTACCTTCATTCACTAGTTCGCGCATAGACTCACAAGTTTCATTCATACCCTTATCTTGTACTACACGACCTACGAATATGAATGCAACTTCATCATCTGCTATGCCCAATTCCTTACGCAATTCTTCTTTTGCTTTTGTAACAGCATCAGGAGAGAAAAATAATGTATCAATACCATTAGAGCTACCATTACCAATCACCTTCATTTTACAGGGATTTGCTAAACGCTCCTTTTCCATTATGTCACGCATTACAAAAGAGTTAGGATATACTCTGGTGGCACAACCATTAGTCAAACGCTCTATACAATTCAACACCTTACGTTTATTACCTGTTGCAATCAATAAAGGTAAACCTGCAACAGTATGGAAACGGTTAGGTACTCTTGTTATCCAAGCAGCTAACATACCAAGAAACCCAGCCTTAGGCGTATGCGTATGCACTATGTCAGGGCGTTCTTTCACAAAGATGCATATCAATTTAAAGAGTGATACTAAGTCCTTGAATGGAGTTATCTTACGCGACATCTCCACTCTGTAACTGCGAGGATTACCTTGTTCCTCCAACATCTGGTTAAAACAATCCCCATCTGAAGATATGGCAATAACATCATAGTAGTCCCTCATAAACTTTAACTGTTCTTTCAGCAGAGTCTTAAGCGATATAGGAACTGTTGTTATACGGATTAATTTTTTTCTTTTTTTCATTTTTTAAAAAAACACCTTATTTACAAAACTTTGGATATTTCTTTTTTCAAGTTCTTTCTCAAATTTCACTTTACACTCTGTACATTCGCATTCTAAACAAGTTCTTAAAGCATGTAACAAAGCATCTTCATCACATGGTTTACAAAGAAACAAACCTTCAATACAATCTATATCACCAGCACAAAGTGTTGATACAACTCTCTTGTTTTGCGACATCATTTGTAATAAAACATTAGGAAATCCTTCTTGACGAGATGAAACAACACACATTTCTGCGTCTCTAAAATAAGGATAGACGTTATTTACCCGTCCTGCCAATATTACGTTTTGTCCAAGTTCTAATGCATTAATCTGCGATTGAATTTCACACCTCAGTTTTCCATCTCCCAAAATAAGAAGATTAAGGTTAGGAAAATCGTCTCGAAGTCTCTTAAAAGCAGCAATAAGTATATCATATCCTTTTTCTGGAATAAATCTTCCAGCCGTTACAATATAAGGCTTAGGCACTTGTATGTCCGCCATAGAATCTTTCATCATCTCACGCGTTGAATTGTTAAAAGGATTATGAACAACAATTACATTGGCTGATTTACTAAGCCAAGGGATATTTTCAATTAACTGTTGTTTCATCAATGAGGTCTGACATACCAGAGTGTCCAGTGCTGGATAACCTATTTTATAAATAATCTTTTTATAAGTCAATTTAACACCTCTAAAACGCAGAAATACATTCGTTGATTCTCTTCCTACAAATTTCTCAATGTTTAGTACTTTCAATCTACGTAACAGCCCTACTATAAGGATTAAACGAGATAAAGAACAAAAAGCCAAAGTATATTTATTCTTTCGAAGACTGATACAATTTTGTATCAACTGAACAAACTGTCCAAGAGTGTTAGACGCTTTTGTATAATGAAATGTTATACCTCTCTGTTTTATATCGTCCCAATCTCCCATTTTTTGATTCAATAAGAAGCATACATCCATCAAGTATCCTTGAGAATACAACTCTTTACATACTTGATATGAAACCTCTTCTGCCCCCCCCTTCCTTGTATCTGCTTGTACTACTATTAAAGCTTTCTTCATTCTTATTATCTCATTTCAAAGTTACAAACCAGTGGAGAATAATCAAAAACTATCTATCTATTAAAATTTCACATCCTTCATATTTCCCATCAGCTTTACCCACCATTACAATACTGATAGGACTAAAACAATAACATTTTTTACATTTATACGGCATATAGATTGTCTTTTTTAAACTTACACAGCCCTAAGACCATTCATCAGAAAAAACTATCCAGCTGATCTTAAGCGTATAATAAACAATAGTAAATAAGTAATGAAATCAAGAAGCACACATTATTTAATAAAACCTGCATATTTTTCTATAAGAAAAATATGCCCAAGACATCAATTTACTAACTAAATCTTTTTCTTTTATATTATATATATTTATATCCTCAAAAGAAATAAATTCATTTTTATGTTTAGAAAAAAACTCTTCTGCATTTACAAAATCAGTATCTTTCATTGTATTGGGATGAAAACAAAATGTCCAAACACCACTTATCGGCATTTCACAACAATGCCCACTTATTTGAGGAATAAAAACAAACCCATTTGATTTATAAGGCTTTCTGGCAATTGTGTCACTTATAACACGTATTTCACTTTCCAATTTTAATGCTTGAAGAGTATTTTCGTCAAAAGTATGACTAGGTGCAAAAAAATATCTCGGAGTGATTCCTTTTTCTTTTAAAATTGATAAACCAGCACGAATCTTAAATCGTTGCTCTTCAAGCGATAATCCTGCATATTCCGATTTTTTCCAAACAGGATTTATTCCTTGTAAACCATTGAAAGATGTATAAGTATGATTAAATCCATGTAAAGCAAAGGACCACTCTTTCTTCTTCCACCTATCTATTACTCCTTTTTTTTCGTAAAAGGTCATATCTTCTGGATATATCATCATTTTAGGATCTTGATTATTAGGTATAAGACCAACCATAGGTTTGATATTATATTTATCAAGTAAAGATTCCATACGAAACCATTTTATCTTATCCATTGTTGGACAAGCGTCATCTAATCTAATAAGGTATTTAGCTTGCATCTATTTTATTTTGTATGGATTTTAAATTTCCCGTTAGTTCATTTATTACAAATCGAAACTTTCCAAGTTCATCTTTTATTTCTGAAACTGCAATCATATCTATAAGTACCTCTTCATTTGTTACTTTCTTCAGGCTATTATTTACATTTTCAATAGAGTTTGTAAGAATCTCGCCTTCTGACAATGGAATATACTTTATTGTCAAAGAATAGTCTTTATGCTGTATAACCTGAAATGCCGATATTATATCAGGATAATCATCAAATATTGTCGTAAGATATTCTCCACTTACTTGACGTCCAGAAGGCGTAATTATATAGTCCGAAACTCTACCTTTTATAGAATCAATAAGTGTAAATGGATATATTCCCTTATTAGTTAGCTTTCTTGACACATCATTATTTTTATATCTTATTAAAGGAAAGACTCTATTACAAAAATCAGTTACAACAATATTTCCATAGACCCCATCCTCAACTAACTTATATTCGTCATCTACGATTTCCACATATCGATAATCATCTGGAACATATAGTCCTATATGTTCTGGAGACTCCATTGCTATAGCAGAAACCTCTACAGATCCATATTGATCCATTATCTCACCACCAAATGCTTTTTTTAAGATATGTCTGTCTAAGTTACTAATAGGTGAAGAGGTAGTCCATATGAGATCTATTTTGTGAACTTGAATATTATTCTCTACAATATACCGTGCTATATTTAGTATAGTACCTGCATAACCACAAATATATTTAGGTTTTACTCTATCAATTTTTTTACAAAAATTACTCAAATCTTTCTCTGTGATAGATGAAGCATCAAGAACCATCTTTCGAACAGGAAAACTGTTTAGAAATCGAAAAAATCGATGCCTGAAATTTATAGGCTTTACATTTCTACCTACATCTGCATAATTTGATGCAAATGACACATTATACCACCTTAATGATCTATACAAAATAGGATAGTATGACACTCTGGTATCTGACAAAACTTTCAAAGGTGTACCTGTTGATCCTCCTGTTGATTTTATTCTACCAATTCCTTGCGGAACATCATCAGAAATTAATTTATCATAATTATCTTTTATATCTTTTTTGATAATTATCGGAACTTTTTCCCAATCCGATTCTGTAATTAACTGTGTAGGATGAAAACCATTATCGTCATAATATTTTTTATAAAAAGAACAATGGTTATAAGCATAAGTAACTATTTCTTTTCGCCTTATAAAACTATATTTCAATAAATCATAACGCGACCATTCCTCTCTTAATATAGCATCATACAACTCTGGTATTAATGATGGACTTCCTCTCAATTTCTTTTTAAAAGCAACAAATCTTTCTTTCAAATCAAACATATTATGCAAATTAAAATTTACCAATTAAAATTTTTAATCTTGATTTATTAAATAGAATAGATATATAATACAACATTATTGTTGTCAAAAAACAAATAGCAATATTTCTAACCGCTTTCAGAATAAAATAATCAAAATTATACATCAAATTAAAAATATGATATAAAGCTAATATTATTAGTTGATTTAGTCCTAAATAGATAATAGAATTCCTACCTATATAAGACAAAAAAGAGTAATATTCAAATTTTGATTTAAATAAATATGCAGAAAATAAATACCAACCAATAGTTCCAATAATAGCATTAAAAAAAAATAAATATATATTACCATATGTACATATTCTAGGATTAACTTGACCATTATAAAAAATTGTTATTAAAGAAATAAATAGAATAATTATAGCCCAAGACAATATTTGATTCTTAGAAATATTTATTTTGTTCATATAAGACTTAAATAAATAACCGACTCCTATAAATACCACAGCTGATAAAGCAGAATCAATTGCAAACGGGAACCACACATTAGAAATACTCTGCCAATATGATAATGAAGCAATAAAACCTAAAAGTATCATCAATATAACTTTATTTTTAATTTTTACAATAAAGAAAAAAAATAACTCTGCAAAAAACAAACATTGTAAAAACCATAAAGCTCCAGTTATCGGAAATATTGCTCTATTACTAAAAACTATGCCTTTCAATATATTTTCGATAGGATATAATTCCTCTCCCCTTATCCAATTCACTATTAAACAAAGAAATATTGTTATCAAAGCGAAAGAAAAATATGGCAACAAAAGACTTTTGGCTTTTCTTTTTAGAAAATCGACAAGTAAATATTTATCAGGAGAAAAAAATAAACCTGATATAATGAAAAACAATTGCATATGAAAACCAGCAATATAAATTTCAGTTATAGAGCCAAAATTAGAATGTCCAATAATCATAGACAATATTCCTATTCCTTTTAGAATATCAATAGAAATATTTCTATCAATTTCTTTTCTATTTTGCATAAAATTTCCTTATAATTAAATTTAATACTATTCTACAATTATCTCGAAAAAACAAAATATTAACAACCGATGTGATAATAAAAGCTATACAAAAAACCACAATCGCCATTATTATCCAATCAATGTAACCATCACAATTTTGAGTAGAAGTATACAAACTGCCAAATGAAACTATAGAACTTATATTTATTATATCAACAAACATTTGATATATGAAAGATCTAAAAGTTCTATTTAGTATTTGTCGTCTTAAATAATATACAAGGTACAACATTCTGTAAAACAATGATACTATCATTGCAATAGTAACTCCTATCAAGCCATAAGACTTTACTAAAAAAACTGAAAGAATTAAATTTATAACAGGTTCAATAATAGCTGCATTTTGTGTTTGCTTAAAATGCCCAGCTGATTGGACTACAACATTGTAGCATTGCTGAATACAGCGCAATGCAGCAGTGATACACAATAACGTAGCAAACAATGGAACACAATAATTTGCATCCTCTACACCTAAAGTATAAACCATCACAAAAGGAACTATTAATACAGATGTTATTGAGAACAGAAAAGTAGAAAGAATATGAGTACTCCACTCATAATATGAGAAAATATTATTCAATTCTAATTTTTCGTTTTTAGCAATCAATTCCCCAATAATAGGAGAAACACCCAAACTTATAGTCGCAACTAGTTGTTTAACTCCGTTTGTAACAAGACAATACACGGCATATATAGAAACATTGCTCAGCGTAGAAAAAACTGTTAGGATTATTATATTTGCATTGTCTTGAACTATTGTTGCCATATGTTGAGCCATACCATTCCACTTTTGTTTTATTGGCTCATCTGATAATCTAATAGTATAATCGATAACATAGTTCCTCTTTACAAACAAATCAAGAGCTATAGGTTTCAATATAAAAATAATTGCTGTTGATAATTTTACTATATGTATTGAACAACCCATCGTTATTAACCCCCAAGACAATACAGTGTTTAACAACACAGCAATTATTGTAATGAATAATTGAACATATACCAACTTATCAGCATTTAGTAATATTTGATTTGTTATACCAAAAAAATACTGAGCGAAAGAACTTGCAGATATAATTATTATTAAAGATGCAACAAAAACAAAATCAAAATTAGAACTTACTATAGAAGGATAAACAACTATTAATACTGCTGTATAAATCAATAGTATTATAGCAATCACTCTAAAAAAATTTCTTGCTGATTTTAACACTCGACTTAATGCTATAGAGTCTTTACAAGCTAATGGTTTATATAAATTGGCTTTAATAACAGCTCCTATTCCAGCCTCCAGAAAACTTATAAAACCTAAAAATTGGGTTATTGAACTAACTAGACCATTTACATCAGATCCGTAAGCAACAAGCATCAATCTTGGTATAATAAAACCTGAAATTATACTTACAAATTCAAAAGCATAGGATGCCAATATGTTCAAAAATAGTTTTTTCTTATTAGTCATTGAAATAAGCCAGGTTAGTTATCAAGTAAATCTTAAAAGTAAAAATATTTAGATAGATTTATTCCTATCGAATAATTTAAAAATAATTTTCAAAATATAGAACCATGCAATTTTACCCATTACCAACAGACCGCTTGCAACCACTAATGACATAGAACAACAAACAGTTATCCAAATATATAGCATTCTGGAAACAATGTTTTTTTGCTCGTTAATTTTTGTTTCAAATCGATTAGAAATAGAGACCAATATACAAGGAAATAAAGGAGCTAATAAATATCCAAAATATCTAACACCAACCATTGTTGTTGGCAATATTTGACCTATTGAATGGCCTATTTGATTGGATATAAATATATTAAAAGATTGATTACTATTTTGCAAATGTACATCAGCAAACATATTCAATATATATGATGCATATGGTATCTTTGATATAAAATCAGGTATTATGCTAAATATTTGAAATCTTCCATCATTTTCCAAAAATAAAACACCATCAGCAACAGTTGGTATATAACTAAAGTAAGCTGCAAAAGTTGTATAAACATCTACATAATTCACATCTCCATTTCCAGAAAAAGCATTGGTTTTAATCAATAATGCAATCATACTTAAAATCAAAAATGATGTCAACAAGACTTTAAACTTATTACGAAATTCATCACCTAAGACATCTCTCATAGTTAGAAGCAAAGCAATACCTGCAAGCAAAGAGTTTAGTCGATCTTCTGTAGCAACTACACAAACAATAACTACCAATGTAACATACAATAATGTTCGAATAAATACTAATTTTATTTTAGAAATATAATATAAGAGCATTGGTGGTAGAAAAATTTGTATTATTACAAATATTGTACTAATTAATTGGACATACATACTTAGTGTTCCAATACCCTTTGAAGGGTCTGACAATGCAAAATATTCTTTTTCTGTGTCTAGCAAATAAAGAAACGTATGTTGACCTATTGAACTATCTATCCTTAATATCAATATACCAAGAACTATTAGAATAACAATAAATAAAGCCAACTTCTTTGATAGCTTACAATTAGCTATGTTTATATTATACTTAATTTCATTTATAGGATGTCGACTCAAGGTACGAGATAAAAATGCCAGAACCACAATAGTATCAAACACCATGATTAATGAGGCTTCTGGAATTGTCTCCAATATTACATTACCTAATAATGCAGACTGATATCCTCCTAAAACCATAAATAATGGTGTTATAACGTTTCGTCCAAAATAGGTGAGAAGTATAATAGTACTATAGATATATTCAAATGGTTTATTTTGCAACAATAAAGGAATGGCAGTAAAAGCAAAGGCCAAAGGCAACAAACAAGTCATCCCATATTGCGGAGGTCTAGCTACATCAAATAATATTAGCCCTGAGGTAATAATACTTAGGATCAATATTATTATCGCAACCAAATAGTTATAGCCTGAAGTCCGAATTGAGTATATTGATGAATGCATTATCTAATAATATCCAAGAGATTCGATTTGTAAACAGCCAAAGAAAAATCATTAACTCTATCAGTCATAGCTACTTGAAGGCTTTTATATAAAATTTTATCACGCCATAAAGAAAGCATGGCTTTTGCTAGAATTGATTCTTTCTGTGGTTCATCAGAATCTGAAGTAAGGAAAGAAGGAACTAATACACCATATCGACAGACTTCAACATCTTCTATTTCTTTGTCAGTTAGTTTCTCATTAAGAATCTCACGAGGTCCAGATGGGCAATCTGTAGAAATAGTAGGAACACCACAAACGCCAGCCTCTGTTATTACATTAAGAAAACCTTCAGTAATAGAAGCTTGTACACAAATATCACATTGCTTAATCCAAGGGAATGGATTAGTTTTCTTACCAACAAAAAACACATTTTCAGCAATACCCAATTCCTTAGCTAAGCATTCAAGATTTCCACTCAACGAACCTTCTCCAATAATAGTTAAAGAAGCCATAGGCTCATTAACAAGAACTTCTTTAAAAGCTTTTAATATATGTTTGTGACCTTTTACTGGTTCCAACCGGCCTATTGTCACAAAAGAAGGAGAAGTTGGTTTATAATCAATCTTCTCATTCATCAACTTTTTTATTCCATCAATATCCAATCCATTATAAATAGTTGATATTTTTGAACTATTTTGAGGATACAACTGAGCGATACGATTACTCATACCCTCACTAATACAGAATATCTTATCTGCCATATTACAACATAGTTTAAGTTCATAGCTCAGTTGTAAAGCTGCAAAACCACGATATGATATTATAGTTTTTCCTCTCCCTCTTGAAAGAGAATTAACAAGATTTGCACTCGTTCCAAAAGATATTACAGCATAAACATTAAGTTTATTTCTTAGTTTTTTTAACTTATACACTCTTTTAGCTAATCTTACTATTTTCTTTATCCCTAACAAAGCTGGCAAATCTAATGAAATTAAATCAACATTAACAGAATACTCTATTTCTCTATTATCGAAAACTACCAATTTGACATCGTATATTGATTTCAAAATCTCAGCAGCTAATACAGCTTGACGCTCTTGTCCATGCCCAACTATTGTAGGAACTAGAAGAAGTATTGTTTTCATATTAACTAAAATGCGGTATCAATAATTTAATAAATTATAGCTACAGAGAGAGTTGACTCCCCTGCAGCTAATCGTATAATAAGAGTTTATTTCATTAGAGGCGTCCATCTGCCTGTTCATAAGGCAACAACCATTTAACATCGTAAACTACACCATTTTTCTTACAAAATGAACGAATATCAACCTCCTTAAACTCATTGTGAGCTACACCGAGAATGACTGCATCAAATTTTTCTTTCGGTAGTTCATTAGTTATTTCTATACCATATTCGTTTCTTGCAATTGCAGAATTTACCCATGGATCGTAGATAGAGATATTGAGATTATATTCTTTGAGAGCTTTTACGATATCAACAATCTTAGTATTTCGACAATCTGGGCAGTTTTCTTTAAAGGTAAAGCCAAAAATTAGTACTTCTGAATTGAGCACAACGATACCTTTCTTGAGCATAAGTTTAACAACCTCGGTTGCAACATACTCACCCATACCATCGTTCATACGACGACCAGAGAGAATAATTTCTGGATTGTAACCATAACGCTGAGCACACTGCGCGAGATAGTATGGATCAACACCGATACAATGCCCACCAACTAAACCAGGACGGAAAGGTAAAAAATTCCATTTTGTACCTGCAGCCTCAAGAACTGCTTGTGTATCAATATCCATTAGATTGAAAATTTTCGCTAACTCATTCACGAAAGCAATATTGATATCACGTTGAGAGTTCTCAATAACCTTAGCAGCTTCAGCGACCTTAATGGTAGGGGCTAAATGTGTTCCAGCAGTAATTACAGATGAATATATATCATTTACTATTTCACCAATCCGAGGAGTAGAACCCGAAGTTACTTTTTTAATTTTTTCTACTGTATGAAGTTTATCACCTGGATTGATACGTTCAGGAGAATAACCCGCAAAAAAATCTTCATTAAACTTCAAACCTGATATTTTTTCGACAACAGGAATACATTCGTCCTCTGTAACTCCAGGATATACAGTTGACTCGTAAACTACAATATCACCTTTAGATATTACTTTTCCTACTGTCGTACTAGCACTATACAATGGAGTCAGGTCAGGATTATGATTCTCATCTACAGGTGTAGGAACTGCAACTACATAAAAATTACAATCACGGATATTTTCAATATTAGCAGTACATATGAATCCATTAGCAATAGCCGATTGTAACAAATCATCAGAAACTTCAAGCGTCGTATCATGTCCAGCCATTAGAGTATCTACACGTGCTTGATTCATATCAAAACCGATAGTTTTATACTTCGTAGAAAACAATCGTGCTAGGGGTAAACCTACATAACCTAAGCCTATTACGGCAATTTTTACTTCAGCATTCATTGATTTTTGCAATTTATCGTTTTTAAATATTTTCCCAATACCACTTTACAGATTCTTTTAAACCTTGTTTCATACTAAATTGAGGATCATAGCCTAACAAATTTCGAGCCTTATCTACACAAGCCAAAGAATGTGGAATGTCTCCAGCACGATTCGGACCGTATGTAGGCTCGATGTCAGCTATTTCAGCATCAAATTCTGAAAGATATTCACGCAAATAAGTTACCAATTGATTTAAAGTAGTACGTTCTCCAAATGCTGTATTGTATATCTGATTGACTGTTTCAGGATTTGTAGTTGTCAATGCCAGCATATTCATTTGAATCACATTGTCTATATAAGTAAAATCACGGCTATATTCTCCATCTCCATTGATGTTGGGAGCTTCATGCTTCATGAACTTTTTAACAAACAGTGGTATTACTGCTGCATAAGCCCCAAAGGGATCTTGACGACGACCGAAAACATTAAAATAGCGCAATCCGATATATTCGATTCCGTAAGTTCGTGCAAAAACATCGGCATAAAGTTCATCAACATACTTAGTAATCGCATATGGAGACAATGGTTTACCAATCACATCTTCCACTTTTGGCAAGGATTTACTATCCCCGTATGTAGAAGAACTAGCAGCAAAAACAAAACGTTTGACTCCTGCATCACGAGAAGCTACTAACATATTCATAAAACCACCAATATTGACATCATTTGTCGTAATCGGATCTTTAATAGAACGCGGAACAGAACCTAAGGCAGCTTCATGCAAAACATATTCCATATCTTCCATAGCCTTTCGACAGTCTTCAATATTGCGAATATCTCCTACTTGTAAACTAAATGTTTGTGGATACTTTTCTAGCAACGGAAAAATATTTTCAGATTTTCCTGTTGCGAAATTATCCAAACAACGAACTGTGTGCCCTTCTACTAAAAGGTACTCACAGAGATTGGAACCGATAAAACCGGCACCTCCAGTGACTAAAACTTTCATTGATTTTATTGAGATTTATTTATTAGACCTTTCCAAATCACCATATTATGATCACTATAAGATGTTTCTGGAGAATAAGACTCCTTGCCTTCTAACGATTTCGAATACAAAATATAATCAATCCGCCATAACTTATACAACTGCCGGAATGTATATTGGTAACCCCTTCCACAATCACGAAAACCATCCACCAAGCTTTTCTGAATTCGATGATAAGCATAAGAAGCCGGTGTATCATTAAAATCACCACAAACTAATACAGGATAAGGAGATTCCTCAATCTCTGCACGTATCATGTCCGCTTGTTCAGCTCGTTTCCGATTATTACTATTCATCTGAAGAATTAAATCCTTAACTGCATCTAACCTAGTTTTTAAATCCTTGCCAGGTGCAATGATTCTTCCTAAATAAGCATTGACACTTGTTGTCTCCAAATGATTGTTTATGACTCGGATATACTGATTTTTCACTTTTACATCAGCTATCAATGACATATTCCGAGAGTTTTCATAATAAAGGGCTTTCACCGAATGAATCGGATAACGGCTGTAAATCGTTGCCGACAAATGATCTGTACGTTTGCTTATATATTTATACAAAACATAATCAAATGCATATCGAATACTGTCCGGATGATAATACCCGTCATTGGCACTGGGTGCTTCCTGGAAACAGACAATATCCGGCTGAAGTTCCTTTATATAAGCGGCAGCTTCATTCATTGTGTACTTCTTATTCCAACTAAAATGGCTGGTATTGTAAGTGACAACAGTCAGAGGAGTTCCTTCTTGTTCCGATACGACTGATTTGTTCCAATATAGCGGCTGATAAACCGCCAATAAATAATCTGTATGAAGCAAAATGGCAAACAGAGAAATGAGACTTCTCCACTTCTTCTTTGTAAACAATTGGATTATTCCCATCAACAGATTACCCACCAATATTGGCCAAACAGCTAATGTCAGAAGAGAAAGCCAGATAAAAATTCCCTCAACACAACGTCCTCCAATCAAACAAAGGATGGATAAGATGACCAAGAATATCAACAGGATATTATTCAACCTTATCCAACACCTCATACTCCGAATTCTTACTCTTGAACTCCGGTACAATCCCTTTCATATACTTAACTGTACCCATTTTATCCACTTTGATCGCCAATTCGATCAACGGATTCATGACCTTACAAATGTCTTCGTAGTCATATTCTCTCACCTGGGCACGGTATATTTTGGCGTTATTCGTAGGAAGGGTATTTTCTTTCGTTGCCAGAAGTTCTTCATATAGTTTCTCGCCGGGACGAAGACCGGTGTACTGGATTTCTATATCTTCATCGGGGATAAGACCTGCCAGTTCAATCATACGGCGAGCCAGATCGGCGATCTTTACAGGAGAACCCATATCAAAGACAAATATCTCATTTCCCTTACCCATAAAGGCTGCTTCCAGTACCAGACGACATGCCTCCGGGATCGTCATGAAATAACGGATAATGTCCGGATGGGTGACTGTTAAAGGACCACCTTTCGCTAATTGCTCACGGAAACGAGGAATAACGGAGCCGTTACTGCCTAATACATTTCCAAAACGGGTGGTGATAAAATGGGTTTTACCAGGATGCAAACCTTTGCTGATAGCGATGCTCAGACTTTGTACATAGATTTCTGCCAGACGCTTGGAAGCTCCCATCACATTCGTCGGATTGACAGCTTTGTCGGTAGAAACCATAATGAACTTATCGACATTATACCTGACTGCCATATCCGCTACATTACGCGTACCGTATACATTCGTATGAACGGCTTCACAGGGATTCTCCTCCATCAGAGGTACATGCTTATAGGCGGCAGCATGAAATACATACTGAGGCTGAAAACGACGGAAAACAGATTCAACACGATCGAGCATCCGGATATCTCCCATTACAGGAGTAAATTCTACCTGAGGAAATTTTTCTTCTAGTTCCAGACGTATATTGTGCATGGGGGTTTCGGCACTGTCGAACAAGACCAGCTGCTTCAGGTCGAAGGTACATAACTGGCGGCAAAGTTCGCTGCCTATAGAACCGGCTGCTCCGGTGACTAGTACGACTTTTCCTTTCAGGGAAGCGACGATCTCTGTCATATTGATACAAATCTCCTCACGACCCAGCAAATCTTCTATATGTACTTCAGGCAGGTTATGAAAGTTGATTTTTCCTTTTTTCAGTTCGTCGACCGAAGGAAGTATCAACATACGAACTTTTTTCTTCTCACAGTAGCGGACCAGACGTTCACTCTCCTCTTTAACCAGATGATAGTCGGTGAACAAGACCGCTTTGATATTTTTTCGGTTAACCAAATGGTTAAAGCCTACCTGTTCTTTGATTGAATAAACACTACATTTACCTACACGCAAGCGTTTGTAATCTCCAAAACGAAGGAATCCACATACCTTATATAGTAGCTTATCATTTATAGAAGCATCAAACAAGAAAGGCCCGGGTTTATCCCCTTGATAGATCAATAGTTTCCCTTGATTTGAGGATACACTATCGACTATAATCGTATAGAAAACAATCATGAAAACACGGAGGATAGTCAAAAGGAAGAATGTCAGGAACAAGTCGACAACGGCTCCCAACGCTAATTCACGAGGAGATTGAATCGTCGTGGTCAGATAAACCAAAACGACAATGAAGAGAACCTTCAGTAAGGAAGATAAAGCCAGACGCCCTGCTTCAGTAAAAGCTGAGTGACGGATCACACCTTTATAAGTCTGGCATAAAAAGAAACTAACCAGACTGGCACAAAAAGAAATGAATAATATATGAAAAAGAGAATCGTCTACAAGCTCCGTCCCCAGGATATACCATAGGAATGACAGGGAAGTCGCAGTAGCCAGAATTGATAAAAATAAATCAATAAATAAGACGATCCAACGGTTAAAGAATTTAACACGTGATAATACTAGTGCAAAACTATTGATATTCATAAGTTATAAATTAGGGATATTATGTAAAAAGGTTCGTCAGTCCCAAACGGCTAACTTACATAAACTACTGATGTTCTTATAGTTAAAGGCAACTGGAGTGACTAAAAAAAACGATCGTTTTTTTTAGTCACTCCAGCTTGGCAAATTTTTGTTAACCCATGATTGATGCGGTATTTTGAAAAAATCAAATTAAAACATTGGAAAACAAACAGATAAACTTCTCGAAACTCTTTGTTTTTCAACAAATATCACTTACATTTGCAGCACAAAAAAAATGACTAGAAAAAACGATCGTTTTTTCTAGTCATTTTGATTTTTAGAGCTTTTCAAAGTTTTGCTTAATTTACATTCTGAAACACTTCAATCTCCTATATTTATACATAACATAGTCTTTTTTGAACATAAAAAACCCTGAGAAGTATTATAACTTCCCAGGGTTTTCTTATTAAAAATCTCTTTCTTTTACTTATGTGTATCTTCCAAAATAAATTTAAGTGTACCGGCGTTTATCAGTTCTTCCTGAGAAATGGTATAACCTTTCAACTTCTTTCCTCCGGCCGTCACTTCCTTTATATAGATATCCTCCGGAGTCTGATGCATGGATTCGATTACCAACTCTCCCTTCGGATAGAATTTCTTATCCAAGTCGATAGTAACTTTATTGAAGGTTGGTGAAGTAAGCACATAATCCATATCTCCCGGACAGGCAGGATAAAATCCCATCATAGAGAATACAGCCCAGGTCGACATTGTTCCGGTATCATCATTACCGGGGAGACCGTTCGGTGCATTATGGTAATACTTATTCAACAATTCACGAACAAGTTTCTGTGTACGCCAAGCTTCGCCTTTGAAATAGCTGAACAGATACGGATAGGCAATATCCGGTTCATTAGCCATATCGTAGTGACCTTCATCAAATACCATTTGTAGCTTATCGACAAATTTCTTCTGCCCTCCCATCAACTTAACCAAACCGGGGATATCGTGAGGAACATAGAATGTATAGTTCCAGGCACTTCCTTCATGGAAACCGGGATTAGGTTCGAAGTTTTCACCTTGTTTCGGGTCGAAAGGTGAATAGAATGTTCCGTCAGGCAGGATCGGACGAAGTGTTCCGAACTCCTTACTGTAATAGTGTTTATAACCCATTGAACGGTCATGGAACAATTTAGCATCTTCTTTCTTGCCTAATGCCTTAGCAAACTGGGATAGGTTCCAGTCGGCGATATAATATTCCAGAGCGTGTGAAACAGAGTTATCGTACTGTTCACGAAGAGGAACATATCCTTTACTCATATAATCATTATTGTCCGGACGAAGCAGGTTGAACTCGCCGGGAGTAGTAGCTCCCTTACGCATCGCTTCGTAAGCTGTTTCTACATCGAAGTCACGTAAACCACGCATCCAGGCATCTACTATATAAGGTATAGAAGGATCGCCTTCCATAGTCAGAGTCTCACGTCCATAGAGCTCCCATTTAGGCAGCCAACCGCTTTCCTTATACATATCGATCATGGTACGAATAATATCCAACTGACGTTCGGGGAAAAGTAAAGTCATCAAGGTACTAACATTGCGATACGTATCCCACAAAGAGAATACAGTGTAGCGGTTGCCAGTTGTATGACCGACCTTCAGGCTTTCCATCATCGGATATTCACCGTTTACATCCTGGATAATATTCGGATGGATCAACAGGTGATAGAGTGCTGTATAGAAAATCGTCTTATCATCTTTAGAGCCTCCTTCTACTTTAACGCGAGACAGGTCGTTGTTCCACATAGTGCTTGCGGCATTTCTTACCTTGTCGAAATTAAAATCGGGTTGCTCCGTATTCATATTCAAACGGGCATTTTCTATACTGACGAAAGAGACACCCATCTTTACTTCGATAGCTTCGTTTTCCTCTGTGTCATAGGTGAACCATACACCGATATCGTCACCGCTCATTTCACGGTCGTATTTGGTATAGAGTTTATACTTGCCTGAATAGATATCCCATTCGGCCTCTACCCCCTTCATTTCACGCTGTTTTTTCCAGTAACCTACTTGTTTGGGAGCTTTACTCACCTTCATAACGAAATAGATAGGGAAAACAGCCTGGGGGTTATAACAGAATGTTCCCAGCAGTTTGCTTCCTTCGATCTCCGTATCACTGACCATACGGACAGTTGCTCCGGTTTCGTTTGTAAGTCCTTCACCCAGGTTCAGGAGAATGTTGCCTTGCCCTTTCGGGAAAGTGAAACGACTCAGGCCTGTACGCATACTGGCAGTTGCTTCAGCTTTAATATTGTATTTGGTCAGGACGTTACCATAGTATCCCGGATGGGCGGTTTCGTCTTTGTACTTACTACCGTATTGCTTATAGTCTACATTCAGTTCGCCGGCTGTAGGCATCAGTAAAAGACTCCCCAGTTCAGGGCAACCGACTCCACTCAGGTTTACATGAGCAAAACCTGTAAAGAAATCGTTGTCGGATGAGTAGGGAGTCGACCACCACTGGCTATCTTTATCGAAGCGGTTACTCTCCGACCCCATCACATTGAATGGAGTGACACTCATCATACCCTGGGGACAGATGGCTCCGGGATTGGTTGTCCCGTAGTTGCTGGTCCCGATAAAGGGGTTTACATAATCTACCGGCTGTTGTGCTGCTGCCATCAGGCTTCCACACAATAGGAGGCTCATTACTTGCTTCTTCATTCTTGATTTATTTAGTTAATAATTTAAATATATGCGTATTGATTTACCAAACGACGATCTCGTCAACAAAAATAAATCCATTGTTGGCTTCGACAGCCTTCAGGCGGACATAACGAGCTTTCCATTCACCATTAAAAGTATATTCCTGGAAAGATAGCTCCGGATCTTTGTTAGATGCTGTTGTCGGAATAATGCCCTGAGAGGTGAAATTGGTTCCATCTTCAGATGTAAGCAGCTCCACACTGGCCGGTTGATACACTCCCGGACCGATCAGTTGCATGAAGCGGGCTGAAACTTTATGGATATCGGTTGTCTCTTCCATATCGATCACACAGTCCAAATCGTTCAGATAGCCTTGCCAACGACCGTCCAGATAGGTTAGTCCACCACGGTATCCGTCAAGCAGGGCATTCATGCCACCGGCCATATAACCGGGGTATAGCTTACTATTATAATGTATAGGTTTGTTGATACCGCGATGATAATCGACTTTCTTTTCGGTCGGAGAACCTTTTAACTCTCCATTTTTAAAGATAGCCGCTTTGATATAAGCTGAATCTTTTACCATAATCATACCATCGTAAAGGATGGAAGAAGCAGTCGGAACAGTTCCGTCTGTTGTGTAACGAATTTCAGCCGGATACTTTTCTGCATCCAGAAAGACTTCGATCTGTCTATTGACCGTGTCGACCTTCATCGTTACTTCAAGTTCGTCAGAAAGGGTAAATGTATTAATACCCATTTGTTGTAATTTTCCGATATGGGCATTCATGCGTGGCTTGAAGTCTTCCCATTCACGCTTTTCCTGAGGTGACCAGGCTATCTCAGCCAAAGCCAGGGCACGCGGATACATCATATATTCCAAATGCTTTTCATCCTGAATATATTCCGTCCAGGTATTGGCTTGAACTCCCATAATATGTTTGCTCTCTTCAGCCGTAAGCGAATCCGCCGGAACCGGGTTATAGCTATATACTTTTTTAATCGGAGTATATCCGCCAATGGCATACGGTTGCGTTTTAGGATCTGCCTGATAGAAATCGAAATACATATAGTTACCAGGCGTCATGATTACATCATGTCCCATACGGGCTGATTTAATTCCACCACTTTCACCGCGCCAGGACATAACGGTTGCCTCAGGAGCCAGACCGCCTTCAAGGATTTCATCCCAACCGATCAGTTTACGATTTTTAGAAATCAGATAATCTTCAGCCTTATGGATCATATAACTCTGAAGTTCGTCGACACTCTTCATTCCGTTCTTTTTCATCAAAGCCTGACATTTCGGGCAGGTCTTCCAGGCACCTTTACCCGCTTCATCACCACCGATATGAATATATTCGGAAGGGAATAGCTCGATCACTTCATCCAGTACATTCTCCATAAAAGTAAATGACTGGGGATTACCGATACAGAAATCACCATTCTTATAAGGTATACCCGAACAACTCAATTCCGGATATGCAAACAGGACCTCTTCCGAGTGACCCGGAAACTCGATCTCGGGTATTATATTAATATGTTTGGAGGCGGCATAGGCAACAATCGCACGGATATCGTCTTTGGTATAGTAGCCTCCATAAGCTCCCGGAGTTCCTTCCGGCAGGTATTTACGATCTTTTCCATCCCACCACTTCCTCCAGTCGGATTCTGTACGGAAAGCGGTTTCTGTTGTCAGTTTAGGATATTTATCCATCTGGATACGCCAGCCACCGGCATCCGTAAGGTGAAGGTGAAGGTTATTCAATTTATAAAAAGACATTACATCCAACAATTTAAAGACCTCTTCTTTCGGGAAGAAATGGCGCGACACATCCAGGTGCATCCCACGATACTTGAAACGGGGTTCATCCTGTATGGTAACATAAGGAAAACCCTGCGGTGAGAACAACTGGCGGAGTGTCTGTTCACCATAGAACAGGCCCGCTTCGGTAGCCGCTTTCAAGTCGATACCCTTTTCATTGACTGTAAGTTGATATCCTTCCGGATTTCCACCTAATGATTCATCCACAATAAAATGGACATTTGCAGGTTTTTCAAAAGAGAAGACTGCAGCACTATCAGCTTTAAAGAAACCTCCCGATGCGCTGACCTGTGCAGGCAGCGGGATTACGTTCAGTTGCACTGTCTCTTTCGGAGAGCAAGCAAAAAGAAACAAAGAACACGCTACGGCGACACCTGTCATCGTCATGAGCGATTGTTTTGGCAGTAACATAATAATCAGTTTTTGTGTATTTATTCTTGGTGCGGTAAATATACAAAGAAAAAAGGGAAAATCCCGTAAGAGATTTTCCCTTTATATGAAAAGAAAGCCGCACCTTAGATATGAACAAACTCCGTATGACAGGATTTGAGTGCTTTGCCACCTTTGTAATCCGCTGTGCGATGCATCCCCGAAGGGTGCGGCCCGCCATTAGCGACAAGAGCTGTGTCTCGGAATTAAAATAAACTGATGAGTTTCCCAATCGAACAGTGCGGCTAACTCATTTTTCTTATTACAAAGATAAGTAAAGGCTTTGACTTTTCCAAACAAAATGTAGAGTTTTTCCCCTTAAATATTAAATAAAAAAGTGAACTTACAGTGTTTCAGAACGTATGAATTGTAAAAAGTAAACAAAAAAAGAGTCCCCAAATGAGGACTCTTCTCCTATTGACATTATGATATATCAATTACTTTACTTTAGCAACGATTGCTTTGAAAGCTTCCGGATGGTTTACAGCCAGGTCGGCCAACACTTTACGGTTGATTTCAATACCTGCAGCGTGTAAAGCTCCCATCAAACGAGAGTAAGACATTCCTTCCAAACGTGCAGCTGCGTTGATACGCTGAATCCACAATGCGCGGAAGTTACGTTTCTTGTTACGACGGTCACGGAAAGCATAAGTCAAACCTTTTTCCCAAGTATTCTTAGCTACGGTCCACACATTCTTACGTGCACCATAATAACCTCTGGTAAGTTTTAAAATCCGTTTTCTTTTTGCTCTTGAAGCAACATGATTTACTGATCTAGGCATAATTCTAATCTGTTTTGAATGTTAGCGCCATCTTAATTTTTGATGATCTTACTTGCTAAAAACATTCGGTTAATAAAAATCTTTGTAAAACTCGCTTAATTTAAGAAGATTACTTCATGCCAAGCATTAGCTTAACACTGTTTACATCAACAGAAGCAACAAGGCCTGTGTGAGTAAGGTTTCTCTTAGCTTTTTTAGTCTTCTTAGTCAAAATATGACTTTTAAAAGCGTGTTTTCTTTTGATCTTTCCTGTTCCGGTAAGGGCGAACCTCTTTTTGGCACCGGAATTAGTCTTCATCTTAGGCATTTTCCAATTTTGTTTTAATTATTAAACTTGACACCCTCTAACGGGTGGTTTTTCTTATTCTTTATTTTCGTTAGCCTCAGACTCAGTCTTAGGCTTCAGAGTTATAACTTTCTTCACCACAGGTTTTGCAGGTCCTGCTGCATTTGCCGGTTTCGGTGCAGCTGCCGGAGCTCCGGCCTTTTTAGGTGTCAGCATGATAATCATACGCTTCCCTTCCAATACCGGTAATTGCTCAACCTTACCAAACTCTTCCAGATCATTGGCAAAACGAAGTAATAATACTTCTCCCTGCTCTTTGAAAAGAATGGAACGTCCTTTAAAGAACACATACGCTTTAACCTTTGCTCCTTCTTCCAGAAATCCTTTGGCATGCTTCAACTTAAAGTTATAATCATGATCGTCAGTCTGAGGTCCGAAACGAATCTCCTTCACTACAACCTTAACTGACTTGGCTTTCTGCTCTTTCTGTCTTTTTTTCTGCTGATAGAGGAATTTCTGGTAATCGGTTACTCTACAAACGGGGGGCGCAGCATTGGGTGAAATTTCTACCAGATCAAGTCCCAGATCTTCGGCAATTTTTAATGCCTGAGAGATCGGGTACACACCCGGTTCTACATTGTCACCTACTAAACGAACTTCACGAACACGAATACGTTCGTTGATTCTGTACTGTTCTTTCAGATTGTCATTCTTCATTCAAAAAGATTTATTCTCCTCGTTATTAGTTATTTACTTATTATTTTTCTGCCAACGATTCATCATGTCCTCTACTTCATCGTTCAAAAGCGCTGCAAAGGTAGCAATTTTCATCGAACCTTTATCACCTTCACCTTGTTTTCTTACAGAAACTTCATTATTTTCTGCTTCTTTTTCTCCGACAATGAGCATATAAGGAATACGTTTCAATTCGTTATCACGAATTTTACGGCCAATTTTTTCATTTCTATCATCTACCAATACACGGATATCCTGTTCTTCCAATTGACGGGCAATATCCCATGCATAATCATTGAACTTTTCGCTGATAGGCATGATACATACCTGATCCGGAGTCAACCACAACGGGAACTTACCGCCGGTATGTTCGATCAATACGGCAACAAAACGTTCCATAGATCCGAACGGTGCACGGTGAATCATTACGGGACGATGCTTTTTATTATCTTCTCCGGTATATTCCAGTTCGAAACGTTCCGGTAGATTATAGTCCACCTGGATTGTTCCCAGCTGCCAACGACGGCCGATAGCATCTTTCACCATAAAGTCGAGCTTCGGACCATAGAATGCAGCTTCACCATATTCGATCTTCGCTTTCAGGCCTTTTTCCTGACAAGCTTCGATGATAGCGGTTTCAGCCTTTTCCCAATTATCTTCCGAGCCGATATATTTATCTCTGTTTACTTTATCACGTAAAGAGATCTGTGCTTCGAAGTTTTCAAAATCAAGAGCCTTAAAGATAATAAAGATAATATCCATTACTTTCAGGAATTCATCCTTCAACTGATCCGGACGGCAGAACAAGTGAGCATCGTCCTGGGTAAATCCACGCACCCTTGTCAAACCGTGCAACTCGCCACTTTGTTCATAACGGTATACGGTACCGAACTCTGCAAAACGAAGAGGCAGATCTTTGTATGAACGTGGGAACGATTTGAAAATCTCACAGTGGTGAGGACAGTTCATCGGTTTCAACAGGAACTCTTCACCTTCCTGCGGAGTATGGATCGGCTGGAATGAATCCTTACCGTATTTTGCATAGTGACCTGATGTTACATACAACTGCTTGGCTCCAATATGCGGAGTCATCACTTGCTGGTAACCGTATTTCTTCTGAATGCGTTTCAGGAAATCTTCCAGTTTCAAACGCAACTGAGTACCGCGAGGTAACCACAAAGGTAAACCTGCTCCTACTGCAGTAGAGAATGTAAACAATTCCAGTTCCTTACCGATTTTACGGTGGTCACGTTTCTTCGCTTCTTCCAATAATGCCAGATATTCATCCAACATTTTCTTTTTCGGGAAAGTGATACCATACAGACGTACCAGCTGTTTACGTTTTTCATCACCACGCCAGTAAGCACCAGCTACACTCAGAATCTTAACAGCTTTCAGGTAAGAAGTGTTAGGCAAATGCGGACCACGACACAGGTCGGTAAAAGAGCCTTGTGTATAGGTGGTAATCTTGCCATCTTCCAATTCACTGATCAACTCAGTTTTATATTCTTCACCTCTGTCACCGAACATTTTCATGGCATCTGCCTTGGTAATGTCCTGACGTTTGATTTCTTCTTTTCTGGCTACCAGTTCAAGCATTTTTGCTTCAATAGCTGCAAAATCGCCTTCTTTAATTGTAGCTTCACCCGGATCCACATCGTAGTAGAATCCATTCTCGATAGCCGGACCGATACCGAATTTGATGCCAGGATAAAGTTCCTGCAGGGCTTCTGCCATCAGGTGGGCACTTGAGTGCCAGAATGCATGTTTACCTTCTTCGTCATCCCATTTTAACAGATTCACTGTCGAATCCTGCATAATAGGGCGAGTCAAATCCCATGTTTCTCCATTCACACTTGCGGCCAAAACTTCCTGAGCCAAACGGGAACTGATACTTTCTGCAATCTGCATTGCAGTAGTTCCTTCGGCATACTCTCTTACGGAATTATCCGGAAATGTAATCTTTATCATAATCTGTTCTCTATAATTCTTTATAATTAGGATGCAAATTTAGCATTCTTTTTCGTAAAATAATCCTTTTGAGCCAAAAGATATATGCTTTAAACCCAAAACAGACATGTTTTGTTGGCAAACCATATCTGTTTTGAACTTAAATAAGCAATACATTAGTTACTTGTCATGCGCTTAATGATACTATAAGCATTAATAATACCGAGTTCGCCAGCCTTGCTCAAGTCGGCAATCCCCTGATTGGCATCGCCCAGAGATAAACGTGCCAGTCCCCGGTTGAAGTAAGCTTCAGCAAAGTCGGGGTCGCGCTTGATTGCTTCGTTATAGTCCTGAATAGCGGCTCTGAAGTCACGCTGTACACAACGCAGGTTTCCCCGGTTGAAGTAGGCATAAACAAAGCCCGGATTTAAACGGATAACCATATCATAATCGCGTGTGATCATTTCATGCTCGTAGGCTCTCTTGTTCTCTTTCACGCTTGCCGATGAAGGATCGGCCGGTGTTCTCGACAAGGACTGATTCTTACCAATATTGAAGTTCATACTTCCCATGGAAGCAGACAGGTCATCTGTTGTCGACGCCTGAGACATATCGTAAACCAATTGCTTATAGCGTACTACTGCACGGTTGAAATAAGCCATTGTATAGGTAGGATCAAGTTCTACTACTTTATTGAAGTCTTTGATTGCTTCGGAAAAGTCCTGCACCAGCATATAATCGACAGCACGGCCGAAATATGCATCCGCACTGGTAGGCCTGGCCTCTATTTTAGCAGAAAAATCATTGATCGATGCAAAATGTACAGCAATCTGATCTTCTGTAAGAGCTGCTTCTTCATTGGTGATCCGAAGTTTACGCGACAGAACCATACGGGCATTGAACTCTTCAATCATCTTATCATAATAGACAATCTTTTTGATCGGATCAATTTTTTCGTAATATGTCAGGACAAACTGAGGTTCGAGATCCACACGGACATTACGATCCTGTACACGTCCACGAACATCGCTCTGATATTTATTTCTCCGTTCTTCATCTTTATCATATACCACCAGGCGATTAAACTTGCTGATATTCTTATCCGATTTTTCACGGGTATTTTCGTCTTTATTACCCGAAGAGGAAGAATTATTCCCCTGCCCTGTTCCACTGTTTGAAGCTGTAGCTGTTCCGGATTGTCCTCCTGTCTGCTGGTTTTTCTTGGCGTTATTTTCCATTTCGACAGCAGTCCAGTAGTCACGGTCGGCACCTACCGCATCATTGATCTTACGTTTGGCATCAGAGCGACTGAAATATCCGGGGGTAAAGTTGGGATACTGTCCGAGCACCACATCGAAGTCGCGTATGGCACCGCGGTAATCACCGGTTTCAAAACGGAGCAAAGCTCGGTTGTAATAAGCCATATAGTTATCCGGCTCCAACTGGATGACTACATCGAAATCTTCAATAGCCCGGTTGTTGTCTCCTACCTGATAGCGAAGCAAACCACGATTAAAACGAGCAATCAGGTTATTCTTATCCATATTGATAACCTGGTCATAATCAGCCATAGCTCCACGAAGATCGTTCATCTGATAACGCACCAGACCACGGTTAATATAATATCCGCCTTCACGGGTATTTAATTTAATCGCCTCATTCAAATCGGCGAGTGCATCTTTCAGGTTGTTTGTCTGATAAAGCAAAATAGCGCGGTTCCCGTAAGCCGGAGCATAATAAGGATCCATCTCGATTGCCTTATTGTAATCGGCAAGCGCTTTTACGGTATCTCCTTTCTCGCTGTACATAGCACCACGTGTCAGATAATTCATCGAGTATTTAGGATGTGCTTTCATCAGCACATCAAATGTCTTTTCCGCTTCGTCATAATCTTTCCGCTGGATATTGGCAACAGCTTTGTTGACGAGCATCTGCCGGTCTTCGGGTCTAAACTCAAGACCTTTATCATAGTCAGTTATGGCCTCTGCATATTTTTCCTGGCTCTGACGAGCTATTCCGCGGGCATAATAAGCCTGCACTAAAAAAGGGTTCCGCTGAAGACATAATGTACAGTCTTCCTCGGCACCCTTGTAATCATCTAAGTTCACTTTTGCTACTGCACGGTAAAAATACGGTTCCGCCAACCAGGGTTTTGCTTTGATTACCTGATTGAAATACTGTATTGACAGGACATAGTCCTCAAAATACAAAGCATTACGTCCTATGGCCAGTACACGGTCCGTATTGATCTGTGCTACCAGCGAAAGTGAACATATTTGTAATATAAAAAAGAGTATTGCCTTCTTCATCTATTCTAAATATCAACTTGAGTGAGGCAAAAATAAGTAAATTATCTTACTTAGGCTCTATTTTTACCATCAAATGATCTTTTGTAATTTTATCTCCCTCTTTTACATCCAATTCGGCGATCACTCCGGACACCGGAGCAACGATACGATTGTACATTTTCATCGCTTGGTGGATAAGAAGTAACTCACCGGCTTCAACCTGTTGTCCCTTTTCCACATGAATCTTCACAATTGTACCCGGAAGAGTAGAAATCACATCACCAACGAAGGGCTTATGCCACATCTTACGGTTCTTATATTTGTCTGTTAGCAGTGTTTTGTATTTACGGGCAGTAACTACAAAATCTACATATTCATTTTCTTTATTTTCCATATTCCAAAAGTATATTACGGATTCAATTAGAACGGAGGAATTCCGTGCTTTTTAGCCGGTCTGTATTCCTCTTTCAAAACAGAAAGTTTCAAAGCGTGAAGCAACAACGCACGTGTTTCTTTCGGTTCGATAACAGAATCGATAAATCCTTTTGAAGCTGCCACATAAGGATTAGCGAACTTCTCAATATACTCTTTTACCTTTTCCTGACGCATTGCATTCTGGTCTTCAGCCTCCATGATCTCCTTACGGAAGATAATGTTTGCTGCACCTTCCGGTCCCATTACAGCGATTTCTGCACTCGGCCATGCAAACATAAAGTCGGCACCCAGGTGACGAGAGTTCATTGCAATATAACCACCACCATAGGCTTTACGTAAGATAACGGTGATCTTAGGCACAGTTGCTTCAGAATAAGCATACAATACTTTAGCTCCGTGACGGATCACACCGGCATGTTCCTGGTCTACGCCCGGCAGATAACCCGGCATATCTTCCAATGTGATGATAGGAATATTAAATGAGTCGCAGAAGCGGATAAAACGAGCTGCTTTGTCTGCACTGTCGCAATCCAATACACCTGCCAGCACCATCGGCTGGTTAGCTACGAAACCGACAGTTTCGCCACCCATACGACCGAAGCCGACTACGATATTGGCAGCCCACAATTCCTGCACTTCCAAGAAGTCTGAATCATCGACAATACATTTAATAACATCGCGAACATCATACGGTTGCTTCGGATCAGCAGGAACAACCTGTTCTATGTTCAACATTGCAGACGGTTCCTTAGCTTCTATCGTTTTAGCACGGTCTGCATTATTCCAAGGGATAAAGCTTACCAAACGTTTTACCTGATCGAAACATTCCTGTTCACTCAGGGCATAGAAGTGAGCATTACCTGTTGTTTCTGCATGAACACGGGCACCACCCAGGTCTTCCATAGAGATATCTTCACCTAACACAGTTTTGATTACATTCGGACCGGTGATAAACATCTTAGATATGTTTTCCACTACAAACACGAAGTCTGTCAATGCAGGAGAATAAACAGCACCACCGGCACACGGACCCAGGATCAAAGAGATCTGAGGAATAACACCTGATGCAATTGTATTTCTATAGAATATTTCACCATATCCGGCCAAAGCGCCAACACCTTCCTGAATACGAGCACCTCCCGAGTCGTTGATACCGATAATCGGACATTTCATTTTCAGTGCATGGTCCATGATCTTCGTGATCTTACGGGCATGCTGCAAGCCTAATGAACCACCGGCAACCGTAAAGTCCTGTGCATAGATACAAACCGGAGCACCGAAGATAGTACCTGTACCTGTAACTACACCGTCACCCGGAAAGTCTTTCTTGTCCATCCCGAAATCGCGACCATCATGCTTAACAAACAAATCGTACTCATGAAAAGAGTTCTTGTCCAGCAAGGAAAGAATACGTTCACGGGCAGTAAGTTTACCCATAGCAACCTGCTTTTCGATAGCTGCTTCGCCTCCACCCATCTCTACGACGGCTTTCTTCTCCCTGAGGGCCTGAATGTTTTTACTTAAATCTGTCATACTGATTATTTAATAGAGTTTTATTATTTACCGACAGCTTTTGCCCTGTATGAACAACGAGCAGTCCCTTTAATAATACTATTTAGTTTTCCTTTATTCAATTGGCGACGGATGGGTGACACATTGTCTATGAACACATGGCCATCCAAATGCTCACATTCGTGCTGTACTACACGGGCTGCGAAACCGTCCACAACTTCATCGTGCTCCACCAGATCCGCATCCAGATATTTCACCCGGATCTTTTTAGCACGAGACACCTTTTCATGTACTCCCGGAAGACTGAGACAGCCTTCTTCCATTGAAATTTCTTCTTCGCTACGTTCCACGATATCCGGATTGATCATCGCACGCTTGAAACCTTTACATTCCGGAAAATCGTCCCCCATCACATCGGCATCGATCACCAACAGACGAAGCGACAATCCCACCTGGGGAGCTGCTAATCCAACTCCGTCGGCATTGTACATGGTATCAAACATGTTAGCCACTAATTGTTTTAAATCGGGATAATCTTTAGGAACATCTTCAGCCTCTTTTCTTAATACGGGCTGACCATATAAGTATACTGGTAAAATCATAAACTAAAACTGATATTTTTTATTTTCTAAATATGATTGTAGGATAATAACGGCGCTGATCTCATCTACCAGGCCTTTATCCTGTCTTTTCTTCTTCTTTAAACCACCGTCAAGCATTGCCTTATGTGCCAGAACAGAAGTAAAACGCTCATCATAATATTCTACCGGAATATCCGGGATAGTTCGTTTCAGATGTGTAACAAAAGCCTCTACATATTTCATATTCTCGGAGGGTTCATTATTCATCTGCTTAGGTTGACCGACAACAAACAGATCAACCGGCTCCTTAGATACATAACCGGATAACCAGGCAACAAGTTCACCACTTGGCACTGTCGTCAGACCGTTTGCAATCATTTGCAAAGTATCCGTAACAGCAATTCCGGTACGCTTCCGGCCATAATCAATTGCTAGTATCCTTCCCATCGGCTGCAAAGATAGCACAAATATGCATTCGTATTACACAAATACATAAAAAGTGTGCAATTTATAAGTTTAATAGGCATTCTTTTCACCTTTTGACATATTCAAAACCGTTACCACAATAATCTTCAAATCCAGGAAAAACGACCAGTTTTCGATGTACCACACATCTCTCTTTACACGGCCTTCCATCTGTTCCAATGTTTTTGTTTCTCCGCGGTAGCCGGTTACCTGCGCCCATCCTGTAACTCCCGGTTTTACCAGGTGACGCACCATATATTTATCGATAAGGGCTGAATATTGCTCAGTATGTTTCAGCATATGAGGACGAGGACCTACTACCGACATTTCCCCTTTCAATACATTAATAAACTGGGGAAATTCATCCAAGTTCGTACGGCGAAGAAAATCACCGACACGGGTTTTACGGGGATCGTCTTTTGCAGCCTGCAATTTATCGGCATCAGCATTCACACGCATTGTACGGAATTTATAACACTCAAATTCCTGCCCATACAGACCTGTACGTTTTTGTTTGAAAAAGATTGGTCCCGGAGAAGTTATCTTTATCAGAGTTCCGATAATAATATACAGTACTGGGTAGATCGTCAATAAAACGCCCAAAGAAAAAACAATATCAAACGACCGTTTTAAAGCCCGGTTATAAGCTGCCTGCAATGGTTCACGGCGGATAGCCAGCAATGGAATCGACTCCATTATTTCCATAACAAGGCTCTTCTTTATATTCCTGTAAAATTCCGGAACAATATAGAAGCGGATCATGTGCTTTTCAGCAAAATTCATTATCCGCAATATCTTTTCATCCTGTGTTCCCGGCAATGTACAATACACCTCGTCTATATCGTTTGCCAGAACATAATCTTCCACTTCGTGTGTCATTCCCAGATAGTTTGGCAATGCACTTTGCAAGGATAAGTTATCATCGAAAAAGCCCATTACATTAAAACCGTATGACAGATCATCTTTCATGACCCGATACAATTCCATACCATTCTTTCCAGCTCCGACAATAATAATTTTCTTAAAGTTGTATCCCTTCCTTCGGTACATTTTCAGAGTAACACGAACCAAAACACGCCAAAGCGAAAAGACCACAACCGTAATTACATAATAAACCAACAGGAATGTCGCCAAGACATCACCGATATTCAAGAATATAAGACAGGTTGCAAACAAAAAGACCAGTATAGATATCAGGGCAAAAGCACGCTGAACGATCTTATCGATAAAAACGACCGCCACATGCAATTGCATGGGGATAAAATAAAGAGAGAAAAAGTAACAAAAATTCAATAGAAGAATCACCTCTCTCAGGCTATAAGATATCGCTTTCGTATAAAACTCCCCCAAACCATAATAGACAGCAAAGAACAGCAGATTTATCACAAGCAAATCGCCCATTCCTATGCACCATTGGATAAGGTAACCATGTTTTTTGTCGAATTCCATAATTATATTCTAAAATTCCACAAAAGTAATCATAAATCCGTGCAAAAAAAAGGCCGCACAACATAATGTGCAGCCTTTTTCAGATATAATTAAAAAATAATTAATTATTTGCAGACATGATAACAACACGGTTCCAGTTGTTTTCGCTATATGGCTGTTCGTCTGAACCTCTCCATTCGATAGTTATCTGGTTAGAGTTGATACCGTATTTTTCGATCAATTCTTTAGCAACGGCTTTAGCACGTTTTTCAGAAAGACCCATGTTATACTTAGAGTTACCTGTATTCTTATCAGCATAACCGATAACCTTGATCGGAGTATTGTTACCCTTCATGAATTCAGCAGTATTGTAAATATTGATCTGCTGGTTCTTGTCGATCTTAGAGCTATTCAGACGGAAGTATACTACATTGTCAACGTAATTGTTTACAACAGTTGTTACTACTTCTTCGCATTCCGGACAAGATTCCGGGCGCTTGCTTAATTCGTCGTTAGCAGCACGCAGAGAGTTGATCTGATTGTTCAGG
Organism: Parabacteroides timonensis; assembly: GCF_900128505.1. NCBI lineage: Bacteria > Pseudomonadati > Bacteroidota > Bacteroidia > Bacteroidales > Tannerellaceae > Parabacteroides > Parabacteroides timonensis. The sequence goes on along the minus strand of NZ_LT669941.1, from coordinate 530,065 downwards.
TCGTTCAACAAAGCGTAATCCATCGGTTCCAATACTTCGAAATCAGTTTTACCCAATTTGAATGTCAAACCTGCACTTACCTGAGCAATACCGTCAGTCAGGTGATACATAGAAATACGGTTAAACTGTTCGTTCAATAAAGAAGCCTGAACTTCCACGTTCAAATCAACACGTTTGCTCAAACGGAAAGCAGTAAGGATACCGGCATTCAATGTAGGAGATTCAGTTCTTGCAAATTCAGCAGATTCTGTAGTTTTGAAACGCTGCGCATAACCAAAACCAACCCAAGGGATCAAACGGAATACTCTTTTTTCGTTATAAACGCCCCAGAAATTAGTTACATCCCATAACAAATCTACGTGAGCAGCTGCATATTTATTATGCTGCATCAAAGTAGCATCGGCTTCATTCTGATAAAATCCATGTAAAACACCACCGTTCAACTGAGCACGGAAAGCCAGATACGGATTAAACCATTTACCAAATGAGAACTGAGGAGCAAAATTCAAACGGTTACCAAAATCTGCTTTATTATTCTGGTCACCTAATAAAATACTTGCACCACCAGCAACAGAAATAAACCAATTGTCGCCAGCTTTGTTTTTCTTGAAATTTGTCTTATACCCTTTTTCAGTACTAAAACCAACTTGTGGTTTAAATTCCTGTGCAGACACAGAAAAAACGAAACCTGACAACAAAGCCAAAAGTAATACTTTAGTCTTCATATTCATCAACATTTTAATTAAACAATCAATTACCTCAAATAACGCTCAAATTTAGAGCAAAATTAACTCTTTTTTTAACTAAAACAAATTAAATCTACATTTTGTTCTTAATTTATTCAAAATAATTCAGAATTTTGTACCCGCCTTCACGTAGGTAAGACTCTTTTTTCATAAGCTTGACATCATTCTGCATCATATCCTGAATAAGAGCATCGAGGCTGTATTTTGGCTCCCATCCCAACCGAGTACGGGCCTTTGTAGCATCCCCGATAAGTAAATCTACCTCAGTCGGACGAAAGTATTGCGGATCAACACCAACAACTTCCTCTCCTATTCGTTCTTTAAAACTTTCGAGGTAAGACTCACCCACTTTCTCTATAAACATTTTTTCGTCAATATAGTTTAATGATGCAACCTCATTAACATTTTCTCCTTTGAAAATAATTTCTACACCTATTTCTTTAAATGCTTTGCTGACAAAATCACGAATAGTCGTGGTTATTCCTGTAGCAATTACATAATCAGAAGGTTCGTCTTGTTGAAGAATGGCATACATGGCACGAACATAATCTTTCGCATGCCCCCAGTCACGTTTAGAGGATAAATTCCCCATATAAACTTTTTTCTGCATTCCCAATGCTATGCGCGATACGGCACGGGTTACTTTACGAGTAACAAAAGTCTCACCGCGTAACGGCGATTCATGATTGAACAAAATACCGTTGGATGCATGCATTTTATATGCTTCACGATAGTTGACAGTTATCCAGTAACCATAAAGTTTTGCTACGGCGTACGGACTTCTCGGGTAGAAAGGTGTAGTTTCCTTCTGAGGAACTTCCTGCACCAAACCGTATAATTCAGATGTTGACGCCTGATAAATACGGGTTTTCTGTGTCAGATTCAACAAACGGACAGCTTCCAGAATACGCAAAACACCTAAACCATCGGCATTGGCGGTATATTCGGGGGTATCGAAACTTACTTTCACATGGCTCATTGCTGCCAGATTGTATATTTCATCCGGTTGTACTTCACCGATAATGCGAGTAAGATTCAAGCTATCGGTCAGGTCACCGTAATGAAGGATCAGGTTTCTGTTCTCGATATGCGGGTCCTGATAGAGATGGTCGATACGATCTGTATTAAACATAGACGAACGACGTTTGATACCATGTACGGTATACCCTTTCTTTACAAGATATTCAGCCAAATAGGCTCCATCCTGTCCTGTTATACCTGTTATTAAAGCTACTTTACTCATTATACTAAGTTTATTATTGTTTGTTCAAATACCAGTTATACAAAAGTTCTACTCCTTCGGCAATTTCTATCCGGTGGCGCCAGCCCAGGGCATGGAGTTTGCTTACATCGGTTAACTTTCGCAAAGTTCCATCGGGCTTGGATAAATTAAAGGTAAGTTCACCTTCAAAACCGATCTTTTCCCGGATCAGGGTAGCCACATCTTTAATGGATAATTCTTTTCCCGTACCTATATTAATATGTGTGTTACGGACTTCATTACCGTCAGGACGGACATCTGCGAAATCGATATGCTCCATTATATAAACGGAAGCATCCGCCATTTCCTCACTCCAAAGGAATTCACGAAGCGGTTTTCCTGTTCCCCAAAGCTCCACTCTACCCGGATAAATTCCATACTTTTCAAGGATAGCCAAAATATCTTTTTCAGAAGAATCTCCTGATACTCCTTCCACCGGACGTGCGTTCAAATCCTTGCGTAACGCTTCCCAGTCGGCTGTATGCAAACATTTTGCCAGATGGATCTTACGGATCATAGCCGGAAGGACATGAGAAGTTTCCAGGTTAAAATTATCGTTTGGACCGTACAAATTCGTCGGCATCACAGCGATATAATTGGTTCCATATTGCAGGTTATAGCTTTCGCACATTTTTATCCCTGCGATCTTTGCAATAGCATATGGTTCATTGGTATATTCCAGAGGTGATGTCAACAGACAGTCTTCCGGCATTGGCTGGGGAGCTTCACACGGATAAATACAGGTGCTCCCCAAAAACAAAAGCTTCTTTACCTTATTAATATAGGAGGCATGGATCACATTATTCTGTATCATCAGATTGATATAAATAAAATCCGCACGATACACACTGTTTGCCATAATGCCTCCGACATGAGCAGCCGAAAGGAACACATATTCAGGCTTCTCAGCAACAAAAAATTCATTTACTGCCAACTGATCGGTCAGGTCTAATTCTGCATGCGTACGCAAAACAAAGTTCGTATACCCCTTCTGTTGCAGGTTCTTCAAAATTGCCGATCCAACCAGGCCACGATGTCCGGCTACGAATATTTTACTATCTTTATTCATTCCTTTATCAGTTTCAATAAATATTGACCATATTGATTTTTGATCATTGGGGCAGCAAGCTCTTTCAGTTTAACCGCGTCGATCCAGCCTTTCCGGAAAGCGATTTCCTCCAAACAAGCGACTTTCAATCCCTGACGTTTTTCAATCACTTCGACAAAGGTAGAAGCTTCCGAAAGCGAGTCGTGCGTACCTGTATCAAGCCAGGCAAAACCACGCCCTAACAGTTGTACTTTTAGTCCTCCATCATTCAGGAACTCCTGATTGACTGTTGTGATCTCCAGTTCTCCACGTGATGACGGCTTAATATTCTTTGCCACTTCAACCACTCTATTCGGATAGAAATAGAGTCCTACCACAGCATAGTTCGATTTCGGAATTTCCGGTTTTTCTTCGATGCTCAACACGTTCCCGTCTTTGTCGAATTCGGCTACTCCATAGCGTTCCGGATCGTTCACGTAGTAACCGAACACGGTTGCTTTTTGTTCGTTCTCAACATTGTTAACGGCCTCTTTTAACATAGCCGTAAAGCTTTGTCCATAGAAAATATTGTCGCCTAAAACCAGGCAAGCCGAGTCATTTCCAATAAATTTCTCCCCAATAATAAAAGCTTGTGCCAAACCATCGGGCGAAGGTTGCTCAGCATACTCAAAACGGACACCATAATCCGAACCATCTCCCAGTAACCGACGAAATCCCGGCAAATCCAACGGAGTAGAAATGATCAATATTTCCCGTATTCCGGCCAGCATAAGAACGGATATAGGATAATAGATCATCGGCTTGTCATAAATTGGCAACAATTGTTTGGAAACACCCTTGGTGATTGGATACAAACGGGTACCCGAACCTCCTGCCAGTACAATACCTTTCATAAGAGCAGACTTTTTCTTGTGTATAATTTATTTTAACAGAGGACAAATGTATATAAAATATTCCGGTTTGCCTTTACCTTAAAACCTTTCTTTCCTAAGCTTTGTTACAGTATAAATTCTTTAATTTTTAAAAGTTACTCAATATGAATGCATTTAACGAAAAAATTAGTTCCGCCGTACAGAACTGGTGGGTTTCACTTCTCCTGGGATTACTCTATATCCTGATTGCTATATGCCTAATGTTCACACCACTGGCCAGTTATGTTGCTTTAAGTATTCTTTTCAGTGTTGCCATGTTCGTTAGCGGTACGCTCGAGATACTGTTTGCCGTATCGAATCGGAAGCATATTTCCAGCTGGGGTTGGTATCTGGCTGGCGGTATCATTGATCTGATACTTGGTATTTATCTGATGGCTAGTCCGGGTCTAAGTATGACTGTCCTTCCTTTCATCCTGGCTTTCTGGCTAATGTTTAGAGGCTTCTCCTCTACCGGTTATGCTATGGATCTGAAACGGTTCGGGACCGGTAACTGGGGTTGGTATATGGCTTTCGGTATCTTGGCTATTATTTGCAGTATTGCAATTATCTGGCAACCGGGATTAGGAGTTTTCACACTGGTTTATATGATTGCCTACGCACTGCTTATCATCGGTATCTTCCGGGTTATGCTATCTTTTGAACTAAGAAGCTTACATAAGAAATACGAGAAAGAATAGAACTAAAGTTTCACCTAGGTGAAACTTTAGTTTCGTCCGGAGGAAACAATAGTTTCGTCCGAAAGAAACTAAAGACGCTTCAGCAAACTTTCACATTAGATTGCTCTCTCGTTTATATATGTACAGATATTATGCATAATATCAAAGTATGGTGATGATAGTAACATCAAAAGAAAGAAAGCTGATTATCAATAAGGCTTTTCATCTCTCTATCCTTTATAATATCTCCATCCTTCACATTCCCAATCAGCATAGGTGAATTCTTATCGTGCTTTCTACTATTAAACTCGGCTGTATTATAATTTCCTTTGATCGCATAACAATAGATGCATCCATTAAGACAACTCTCGTAAGTCCCTATGTCGATACTCTCTATACAATTGCAGATATCCCGCTGGTTTTTATCTTTCCTGGCAGAAATAGGATAACCGATAATGGTTTCTATCAGCTTTCTATCGACACACGACCCGCTTGGAATTCCCAAATGAGTCAGATCAACTTTCTTTGTGCAGGTATCAAATTCAATCGAAGGATATTGATCCATCATCTGTTTAAAAGATACAGCCATTTCTTCAATTTCTTCTTTCTTTAAAGGATAAATTTCCAATTTACCTACTTCACTACGAATATGCTGATAATGATCTATGAAACCAAGCATACACCGACCTGTATGCTCCTTTAGCTTATAAGCAATTTCAGCAAATGTATTCTTATGAAAAGAAACATCATATTTCTTATTTGTGAATAAAGGATCGTATCGCCAGACAACTTTTTCTTTTCCTATTTTATCAGAGAGCCGTTTAAATATTTCAATACGTTTTTCTATAGAAGGTATATGATTTTCTATTTCTTCACCATAAGGATTCAGTGTAAACTGAAAATAATACTTATAATCCTTCAATCCATCCAATCGATCTATCATGGGACTTGGATTCTTTGTCCAAAAGACAAAACAATCAACAACAGCCGGATTTAACTCTATCCTGCTGATCATTTTGGGATTATACGGATTGGGAACCAACACATATTTTTCTTTAATCCGATTAAAGAACCATTCCGAATAAAAGGCCGGGATGTCTGTCCGCCTACTTGCACTTATTATCATATCACGAATATAGGCATAATAAACATCTCGTCTTCATTGAAAAACAAAAAAATATCTAATCATCTGCCGCTCTTACCTGTTATAATCATTTGTTCAATTGAAAAAATAACGTAGTTTTGTAACGCTATAAAAAACGGGAAAACACATTTCAGATTAAATCTAACTAAAAATAATAGTCACCGTGAAGAAGGAAGATGAAGAAAAGGTAATCGGGCTACCGGAAAATGCCTACAGGGAACTCAAAGAAGGAGAAGTTTATAACCCCATTATGTCACCCGACAAGCAATATAAGGAAGTGACTCCGTGGTCTGTATTCTGGGGGCTGGTAATGGCCGTGATATTCAGTGCTGCCGCAGCCTATCTGGGCTTAAAAGTCGGACAGGTATTCGAAGCAGCTATTCCTATCGCCATCATTGCCGTAGGTTTATCAAGTGGACTTAAACGAAAAAATGCATTGGGGGAAAACGTTATTATCCAATCTATCGGAGCTTGTAGCGGCGTAATTGTAGCCGGAGCCATCTTCACCCTCCCTGCCCTTTATATCTTACAGGATAAATATCCGGAAATCACTATCAACTTTTTCGAAGTATTCATGAGTTCACTGCTGGGAGGTATTCTCGGTATCCTATTATTGATCCCATTCCGGAAATACTTTGTTTCAGATATGCACGGTAAATATCCGTTCCCGGAAGCTACAGCCACTACGCAGGTGCTGGTTTCCGGTGAAAAAGGCGGCAGTCAGGCTAAACCTCTTATTCTGGCTGGTCTGATCGGCGGTCTGTACGATTTCATTATAGCCACCTTCGGTTGGTGGAGCGAAACAATAAGCACCCGTATTGTCGGAGTCGGTGAAATGCTGGCAGACAAGGCAAAGGTGGTAATGAAAGTAAATACCGGAGCAGCCGTACTGGGACTCGGTTATATCATCGGTTTGAAATATTCCGCAATTATCTGTGCCGGCTCATTCCTGGTATGGTTAGTGATTATTCCGTTAATGTCTGCCTTCTTCGGCTCAGATGTACTGACTTTAGGAAATGACGCAATCACAGCAACAGTTGGCAGTATGAGTGCAGAACAGATATTTACTACTTACGCCCGCCATATCGGTATCGGAGGTATTGCAACTGCCGGTGTAATCGGTATTATCAATTCATGGGGTATTATTCGTGGAGCTGTCGGCCTGGCTGCCAAAGAATTGAAAGGTAAAAATACGGAAGTTGATACGGAAACGATACGTACCCAGAAAGATTTATCGATGAAGATCATCACGATCGGTATTTTTGCTACGCTGATCGTTACTTATCTGTTCTTCCACTTCGGCGTATTGGATAACTGGTATTATGCCCTGATCGGTCTGTTGATCGTCGGTATTATAGCTTTCCTGTTTACGACTGTTGCAGCCAATGCCATTGCTATCGTAGGAACCAACCCGGTTTCCGGCATGACATTGATGACACTGATCTTATCGTCAATTATCCTGGTTGCTGCAGGTCTGAAAGGAACTGCCGGTATGGTATCGGCACTGATTATCGGAGGTGTTGTTTGTACAGCGCTGTCTATGGCCGGCGGTTTTATCACCGACCTGAAAATCGGTTACTGGATAGGAAGTACACCGGCCAAGCAACAGACCTGGAAGTTCCTCGGCACACTTGTTTCAGCTGCTACCGTAGGTGGTGTAATTCTGATTCTGAACCAGACATACGGTTTTACAACCGGACAACTGGCTGCACCACAAGCCAACGCTATGGCAGCTGTTATCGAGCCACTGATGAGTGGCTCGGGAGCACCCTGGGTGCTTTACGGTATTGGAGCCGTTTTGGCTATTATCCTGAATTTCTGTAAGATTCCGGCATTGGCTTTCGCACTAGGTATGTTTATCCCGATGGAGTTGAACACTCCGTTGTTGATTGGGGGAGCCATCAGCTGGTATGTAGGAAGCCGTAGTAAAGACCAGGCACTGAATACAGTACGTTTAGAGAAAGGGACGCTGCTTGCTTCCGGATTCATTGCCGGAGGTGCTTTGATGGGAGTTATCAGCGCTGCCTTACGATTCGGCGGTATCAACCTTGTTAATGAGAAATGGCTGGAAGGGAACTTTGCAGAACCGTTAGCTGTTGTAATGTATATAGCATTGATGGCTTACCTGGCGATAAGTTCACTGAAAGCAAAAAAAGAATAAGATAAATAATGGATGCACCGGTAGTTAATGTTGGGATTATGACGCAGAAGGCTGTCTCTTTCGTATTCAACGGAGAGTATATCCATACGGAGAATAGTGCCTTCCTGACCGGGGAACAACGAGCGTTGTTCGTAAACGGGAATATTGTATACAACGGCAAGCTGTACAAAGAACTTTTCTTTGAACCGGCTTCACCAGACTCCTCATTCGACCTGAAGGCCGTTACGATCGGAGTTGATTTCCACTGGCAGCGCCAGGAGGATCAACGCTTCAAAGGGTCTTTGAATCTGGTAGCAGGAAATGAAGGCATTGTTGTGATCAACAGTATCGATGTTGAAGAATACCTTACCAGTGTTATCTCGTCAGAGATGAGTGCTACCGCGTCGAAGGAGTTGCTGAAAGCACACGCCGTCATCTCACGCAGCTGGCTATTAGCCCAGATAGAAAAGAATTTCCGCCTGGGCAATACTTCGGAGAAATACCGGAGTTGTCATCGTGAACATGATCAGTTGATCCGTTGGTACGACCGTGAAGACCATACGATGTTCGATGTATGTGCCGACGATCATTGTCAACGTTATCAGGGCATCACCCGGGCCTCGACACCAATTGTCCGGGAAGTGATTCACGAAACCCGTGGTGAGATCCTGACAGATGGTGAATCTATTTGTGACGCTCGCTTCTCGAAATGTTGCGGAGGTGTAACCGAACAGTTCGAACATTGCTGGGAACCGGTGCCTCACTCTTATCTGACAGCTATACGTGACAGTAAAAAAGCCTCTTTTCCGGACCTGACCGATCCAATCGAAGCAGAAATGTGGATACGCAATTCACCGGAAGCATTCTGTAACACAACTGACAAAGAGATACTAAGCCAGGTGTTAAATAACTACGACCAGGAAACAACCAATTTCTACCGTTGGCAAATATCTTATACTCAAACTGAGTTGGCCGAACTGATCCACCGTAAAAGCGGTATCGATTTCGGCGAGATACAAGACCTTATCCCACAGGAAAGGGGAACTTCCGGTCGGATAGAGAAACTGAAAATTATAGGAACACGCCGGATATATACGATCGGTAAGGAACTGGAGATACGGCGTACATTATCAGAAACGCATCTTTACAGTTCGGCATTCGTGATAGACAAAGAAGATATCCGTATCAACATCCCTCAACGTTTTGTATTAACAGGGGCCGGATGGGGTCATGGAGTGGGGCTTTGCCAGATCGGAGCTGCGGTAATGGGAGCACAAGGATATTCTTATACGGAAATATTGGCACATTACTTCCGAGGATCACAGATAGAAAAAAGATATTAAACTGATATACTAAAAAGGCCGCTGATCTCACGATAGCGGCCTTTTTTTTTGTGTTTACCTATCTTATCGGCTACGAGTTGTAGCCGGTTTGTCTTGACTCTCACGAGCTCTAACGGTTACAAAGGAACAAACAAAGCTACAAGGTGGCAAACAAAATAGATTAACGGGTGTAATTTCCCCACGAAAAGGGTTATTATGCCGATAAAATGAACCTGACTCCAACCAGGAGAATCCGGATAAAGAGCTTACATTTATATAAAAATAGCTATCTTTGTCTCCGAACATTTGACAGGGGGATGCCCTCCTGCTCTACTTAATAAGTCCCGATAAATGAACAGCTATATAATTCTCTCGATCATTGCTATTTATTTTGGTATCCTATTACTCATCGCATGGATCACAGGAAGAAAGAGCACCAGCAATGATGCTTTTTTTCTTGGTAACCGTAAATCCCCTTGGTACATAGTTTCTATCGGAATGATCGGGACATCGCTTTCGGGAGTAACTTTTGTTTCTGTTCCTGGAATGGTGCGTAGTATAGATATGACTTATATGCAGACGGTTCTGGGATTTTTCTTCGGATATATATTGATTGCCAAAGTTCTTCTGCCGCTTTACTATAAACTGCAACTGACTTCCATCTACGCCTATCTGGGCGACCGTATCGGACGACGGAGTTATAAGACAGGGGCCTCTTTTTTCCTTCTATCCAAGATCGTGGGAGCAGCGGCAAGGCTTTATCTGGTTGTCCTTATTTTGCAACATTATGTATTCAGTACCTGGAACATACCTTTCTGGGTAACTGTTGTGATAAGTATATTCCTTGTCTGGCTCTACACTTATCGCAGTGGCATTAAAACTATTATCTGGACCGATACGCTCCAGGCCCTTTGCCTGATTGCCATGCTGATCGTTATCATCTGGAAGGTGAAAGATGCGATGGAACTGGATATGAATGGCATGGTACAAACACTGGTAGCCAATCCTCATTTCCGTATTTTTGAATTTGATGACTGGCACAGCACGCAACATTTCGTTAAGCAGTTCTTCAGTGGTATCTTTATCACCATCGTAATGACCGGACTGGATCAGGATATGATGCAAAAGAACCTATCCTGCAAAAGCCTGAAAGATGCGCAAAAGAATATGTACACCTATGGATTTGCCTTTACACCGGTCAACTTCCTGTTTCTCGCGCTGGGTGTCCTGTTATTATCACTGGCAGCTCAGAAAAACATTGCATTGCCCGCACTGAATGACGACATCTTACCGATGTTCTGTACTTCCGGAATTCTGGGACATTCTATCCTGATCTTCTTTACCATCGGGATCATCGCAGCAGCATTCAGTAGCGCCGACTCTGCCCTGACGGCACTTACCACTTCCTTTTGCGTTGATATTCTGGGAGTAGAAAAGGAGGAAGCACACAAGGCCAAGCGTACCCGGTTGATGACTCATTTACTTATCTCGGTGCTGTTTGCAATAATTATCCTTATCTTTAAGGCCGTAAACAGCCGTAGTGTGATTGACGCCATCTACATGATTGCATCTTATACGTATGGTCCTTTACTCGGATTATTTGTCTTTGGCCTGTTCACTAAAAAACAACCACGTGACAAATATGTTCCTTATATATGTATTCTCTCACCGCTAATCTGCTTTGCGATGGATTATCTGGTGAAACAGCAGACAGGTTATACCTTCGGTTACGAAATGTTGATGGTAAACGGCGCCATCACCTTCTTCGGACTATGGGCAGCCTCAGTTAAGTATAAATCAACAAAAGATTAATTAATATGGAAATTAAAAGTGCAGAATTTGTTATCAGCAACACAGACGTAAAGAAATGCCCCGCAGGAAACTTTCCGGAGTATGCCTTTATAGGGCGAAGTAATGTAGGCAAATCCTCCCTTATCAATATGCTGACCGGCAAAAAAGGCTTGGCAATGACTTCACAGAAGCCGGGAAAAACATTGCTTATCAATCATTTCATGATTAATAACAACTGGTTCCTGGTCGACCTTCCCGGTTATGGCTTTGCCCAGCGCGGAAAAGAAGGACGGGAGAATATCCAGCGAATTATCGAAGATTATATCCTGGAACGTGAACAACTGACCAATCTCTTTGTGTTGCTCGACTGTCGCCATGAAGCACAAAAAATAGACCTGGAGTTTATGGAATGGCTAGGAGAGAATGGCGTACCTTTCTCAATCATCTTCACCAAGATCGACAAAATAAGCAAAGGACGTTTGAAAGAGAACCTGAAAGCTTATCAGGACAAATTACTGGAAACCTGGGAAGAACTCCCTCCCATTCTCTTATCCTCTTCCGAGAAAAAAGAAGGACGCGAAGAAATTCTCAATTATATTGATGATATAAATAAAAGTTTAAAAGGTTAAACTTATCCGGGAGCGAGATGGTATCAGGTTGCATGGATATCGCCACAATTATGCCGGAGTGGATAGTGTCCACTCCGTAAGGTTGCGCCTCGCCAAGTATAATTGCCGTGCGACCTCAGCCTCCAATTGCCTCCTTTAGTTTCGCAATCATCTCTTCATACTCCTGATCCGACAAATAAACTTTTTGAGGGTTCATTGTAAATGTACCGCCAAAGTCGGGACCATCCTCATATTTAGGAGCCAGGTGAAAATGAAGATGCGAGAGTTTGTCGGAATAAGCTCCGTAATTTATCTTCTGTGGGTTAAATACTTTCTGCATAGCACGTGTCACCTTCACCACATCCGCCATAAACGCATTGCGTTCATCATCGCTCAACATATTCAGATCATGTACATGCTCTTTATAGGCAACAAGACAACGCCCATAATATGTCTGTTCTTTAAAAAGGAACAACGTGGAGACAGATAATGGAGCTATCTCGATCATCAGATCATGCAAAGTCTGATTGTTCGTGCAATACAAACAATCCTTGGGATCACTTAATTTCATATTATATCAGATTTCATTTATAATTCCCGCGAAAGTAAACATAAAGCCCGGTAAAAGCAAGAAACTTTTACCGGGCTTTTATACATACAATAGGATAATTTTAGTAACTAATCTTACAACCGATGAAATAACTACGCGGAATACCCGGGCCATAAATATATCCCGCATCCCGTTCCGGTCCCTTATCAAAGTCATCCTGATAAGAGTTAAAGATATTCTGAACACCAGCATTTACCTGTAATGTAACTGATTTGTAAAGAGGGAAATCATAAGCTACCTTCACATTCAGGTCAAAGAAATCCTTTGTCTTTTCTTCCTTATCCTCCGGAATATAACCAGCCAGGTGCTGAACCAGCATACTACCGGTATAAGTACCCGTCAACGAAGCGGTCAGCCGCTTTATCGGAGTAAATGAAGATGTAAAATAACCGTATACATCCGGCGAACGGAACATTTTCTTCTGAGGTGCGATATTCTCATTCTCACTCCAAGTTTCCGGCTCTTTATAACGACTGCGCTGAACGGTTGTACCCGCTTGTAACTGTAACCATGAATAGACAGCTTTCGCTTCCAGGTTAATACCCATCACACGGGCACCTTTTCCGTTACGACGTTCCATCAACAGATTGTTGTCTTCATCACGTCCTATTTCTTCGAGAATGAAAACATTCCGCAGGTCTGTGTAGAAACCTTCTACAAGGAAGTTTGTCTGCACCGGACCGAAGCGGCGGTAAAAGTCAGCAGACACACTCACACTCTGCGAATTTTCTTCTTTCAGATCCGGGGATATCTGTATGATTGCCACATCACCACCAACAGCCGTTATATGTAAATCTTCATCAAATGCCTGAGGAGCACGGAAACCACTTGAATAAGACATACGCAGGTTAATATCGCTGCTCGGATTAAAACGGACATTGGCACGCGGACTGAATATCGCATGGTCGATCAGGTTATGTTTGTCCATACGCGCACCGACAAGAAAACTCCATTTTTCATTCTTCCATTCGTTCTGCAGGAAGACACTACCGATATGCACCGTCTGTTCGATCGTACGATGATAGCCCAACATCTTATCCTGCAAATCATCATAGTTATACTCGGCTCCCCCGGTAAACTCGGCTGGCATAAAAAGACATTTTTCCCACTCATAGGAATATTGCGCACCACCTACAAAGGTCATATCCGTTGTGCTACCATAGGCATTCGGGTTCTTTCCGGCACCGTAATAACTACTTCTCTGCGTATGCTGGGCTGAGGTATACACATTCAGGCGATGTTTGTAATCTTTCGAAAACAGGTCGAACTTCAAGCCGCCACCATTAATATTATGTTCCGTCTGCTCGGCGATATTCGCTTCATGAGGAGGTAAATCCAACAGGTCACCACCACGACGGTATTCGTTGATGTTATGGTACTCGAAAGTCAGCTTCGAATAGGTACTTGTTTTCAGATAGGAACGAAAACCAAGTGTACGGGCATTCAGTTTTCCGAGTTCGGTATATCCGTCGCCATCATGGTCATAAGCACCACGATAACGGTTCTGCCCGAACATATAGATACCGGCTTTATGATCGTCCGTCACCAGCGAAGCATTTATCGTCGTATTGTTATCCGGACGGTCGCCACCTACCATTGTCAACGAGTGGGCGATCTGTGCCGAGTTTCTCAACGGTTCTTTAGTGATAATATTGATTGTTCCGGCAATAGCGGAAGAACCGAACAGAGCCGATCCTCCCCCACGCATAATCTCCACACGCTCAATCATATTAGCCGGAATCTGTTCCAGACCATATACGCCGGTCAACGCACTGAAGATAGGCCGACTGTCTACCAATATCTGCGTATAAGGGCCTTCCAGACCATTGATACGTACCTGCTGGAAACCACAGTTCTGACAGTTGTTTTCCACACGTACACCTGGCTGAAAGTTCAAACCGTCAGCCAGAGAAGTCGCATGTGTAGTCTCGAATGTCTTCGAATCCAGCACATTCACCAGAGAAGGAGCCAACCGGCGGGTCGTCTCATTCCGGTTGGCAGAGACAACGACACCATCCAAAGAGACGGCATCCTCTTCCACTTCGAGATTTACTTCCAATGTTTTACCTTTCTTCAAGGTAACCGGTTTCTCTATCGTTTTATACCCCAACGTTTTCATCACCAATGTAAACTTTCCTTCAGGCAGGTTCTTTAGATAATAATGCCCGGTAGCATCAGTCGTTGTACCGATGGTCGTACCTTTTAAAAAGACAGTGATAAAAGCCAGATGCTCTCCCGTTTCCTTATCCAGTATGTGCCCTACGATATTGGCATCCGAAGGGTTCAGGGCAGGAGCATCATCTCCCCATGCTGATGTAACGACACAATACAGGCATAGTATAAGTATAAAAATCTTATTCATTGCAATTTGTTCTGATAAATATATAATGTACTAATCTACGACCAGGCACCTTTTAATTGAAAGTACCCGACGTTTTATATTTTTGACCTAGGTAGAAAAGCTTTACCACCCAGATCGAAAACAATTATCACCTAGGTCGAAAATGTTTACTACCAAGGTCAAATAATTAAAAGTAAGGGACGTTTGTATTAACAACAAGCATCCTTACGATAACGAAGTAACAGATATTTTATCAGACAACAGGAGGGGCACGGAGAGAAAGCTTCCCTTTAACAGGGACCAGATAATCCGGACAGACCGGTATTTCTACTATTTCGGCAATTTGTAATGCATGGAAATCAAGATGGTAGGCATAAACTGCACCATCTTCCACACTGATAGTTGTCAGTATGTGGAATAATTGTATTTCAGATAAGGATGCATGATGATGGCAAACACCGCCATTCACCTTTCCGAAAGGATGCGAATGGACAATTGTCGTACCATTCTCTATATGGACATGGATAAATAAAGTAATGCTGCTATAATACGCGATGAAGATCACCGGTAGCAGCCATTTCATATATTTAACCATCCTTTCTCCCACACCCATATTCTTTTGAGAAGGTGCAAAGTTACAAATAATTTTTATACTTTTGTTCTTGTCCATAATAACAGGATGATTTACAAATAGAAATAGTATGACGAAAAGAGAAAAGCCGGATAGCACCCCTAAAGATAATTTGAGTAAAAAGCATGAATCTCTTTATATGTTGTTCGATACCTATTGCGAAGCTCATAGTACTTCCAATATCAGTCTGATTGAATCCCTTCAGGAGATGCCGTTAGACGAATTGATCCGTAAGCACAAAAAAATAGCATACGACTTTCTAGGGAGTGATATATCCCAGAAGAAAAAATTGATCTGGATAAACAAGCTTTATTCCGATTGTAACCTGACGGACTACGAACCATTACTGAACCTGCTCACTGAAGACTCCAAACTAATTCGGAGATACATTGAGAGAGTCATAAGTAACAAAGAGAAAAAAACCCGTGAATCGATAGAACAGAAATACCCGGAACTCAGCGAAGAAGCTCAAAACTGGGCCAAACAACTGTTCAGGTTCTGGGATAATACACATAGCAAAGCTAAAATCAAATTCAAGAACAAAAAGGAAGTTATCGATTACTGCAGTAAACACATCGAGCTTTACCGTACCATGCAAATAGCCTGGTTACCGTTAAAGCCCTACACGATGATCCCGTGGTCAGACGGTTCCGATTTTGTGCCACGTCCGGTTGTCCGCTACATATTAAGTGAATATATGGCATTCCCTCAGGCTATCCGATTAAAAGACTGCGACTCGATCGTTCCATTTTTCAATCAGCCGGAATGGTATGCCTCACTGGAACAACTTTTACAGTTCTGGTTGGATGATGGAGCAGAAGCCAACAGGAAAGGCATCCTGGCCCCATATTGTTTTTATGGTGCAGAATGGCAATTCGAACGCCTACATACCCTATTAAAGGGTTGGTTGAAGAAAGGCCGCAAAGGTCTTGTCGGATATACACTCGGATTACTCGGATTAAAGGCTACTCCCACTGCGCTAACAGTTCTCAATGAATGGATAGAATTGATGCCGGAGGGTGCATACAGGCGTGAAGCCCTGAAAGCATTCCGTCAGGTTGCCATCCATCGGGGGCTCACTATGGATGAATTGGCAGATCAGCTTGTTCCCACATTCGGACTCAACCGTTCAGGAGAAAAAGAGATCGATTACGGTCCCCGTATTTTACGCCTGACACTATTGCCGGACTTTTCCATATCCGTTTTCGACACTTCCAAACAGAAAACAAGCAAATCCCTTCCCGCCGCTTTGAAAATGGACGACAAGGAAAAAGCAGAAGAAGCGAAGGAAGAACTGGCAAGACTGAAAAAGCAGGTCAAAACACAAACAACCCTTCAAAGGAGACGGCTCGAACAAGTCCTGAAAAACGGACGAACCTGGCCTGCAGAGACGTGGCAGACCATTTTTGTCGAAAACCCCATATTCCGTTATATAACAAACGGCTTGATCTGGGGTGTATATAAAGAAGGCCGGTTACAGGAATCTTTCCGCTATCTGGAAAACGGAAACCTGATAACGGTAGATCAAAAAGAATTCATCCTTCCTGCAAATGCTGTTGTTTCACTCGTTCATCCGGTAGAGCTGGACGACAACCTTACTGCCCAATGGCAAAAACAATTGCATGAAAATAAGATCGAGCCATTGTTGTCGCAACTATCCGTTCCGGTTCATCGGTTAAACGATGCGGAAAAACAAGGCGATGAAATCTCCCGTTATGCCGGAAGAACGGTTCGATTGAGTAGTATATACGAATTTGAATCGAGAGATCTGACTTCCCGGATAGAGGAACAAACTCTTTATATCATAGACAAGTCGTTGGATATCGCCGCACGGCTTCCTTTCGAATATGAAGAAAATACCTGCACTATAAAAGAGTTATCGTTTTCTCCTTACAAAGAAGGGGCCGATCCGGACACGATCGAACTACCCGAAGACGAGAGAATACCGATCTCCTCCATTCCGGAACGATTCATCAGTAGTTTACTCGATGTATTAGTCAAAGCTTTTGTTTTGTGAGTGTATGATTATACGAATTTAACACCAACTAATTGTAAGCAATCAGTACTAGATATCTAATAATTTGTTACTTTTGCAGTCGTTTTCAAAACATGTATTAAATCTACTAATATCATAAGTCTATGGCAAAGATTACAAAAGAAGAAGCACTACGGTATCATTCGGAAGGTAAACCCGGAAAGATTGAAGTAATACCGACAAAACCTTATAGTACACAAACAGATTTGTCGCTCGCCTACTCCCCCGGAGTTGCCGAACCCTGTCTGGAAATAGAAAAGAATCCGCTTGATGCTTATAAATATACGTCAAAAGGAAATTTAGTTGCTGTAATATCCAATGGTACAGCCGTTTTAGGATTAGGTGATATCGGTCCGCTTGCCGGCAAACCGGTTATGGAAGGAAAAGGATTACTGTTTAAGATCTTCGCTGGAATCGATGTATTCGATATCGAAGTAAACGAAAAAGATCCGGAGAAATTCATCCAGACAGTGAAAGCCATTGCTCCCACATTCGGAGGAATCAACTTGGAAGATATCAAAGCACCCGAATGTTTCGAGATCGAAACCCGCCTGAAAGCAGAACTGGATATCCCGGTGATGCATGATGACCAGCATGGTACCGCCATCATTTCAGCAGCCGGATTGTTGAATGCACTGGAACTGACAGGAAAGAAAATCGAAGAGGTTAAGATCGTTGTCAACGGTGCCGGAGCTGCCTCTATCTCCTGTACAAAATTATATGTACTGCTGGGAGCCCGCAAAGAGAACATCATCATGTGCGACAGTAAAGGGGTTATCTCTACTCACCGTACCGACCTGAATGCAGCTAAAAAGGAATTTGCAACTGACCGGGACATTAAAACATTACAGGAAGCAGTTGCTGGTTGTGATGTGTTCCTGGGATTGTCTGTCGCCGATGTATTGACTCAGGATATGGTTCGCAGCATGAATGAAAATCCGATCGTATTCGCTTTGGCTAATCCGAATCCGGAAATCTCCTATGCCGACGCAATGGCCTCCCGCAAGGATATCATCTTTGCAACCGGACGTTCCGATTATCCGAACCAGATCAATAATGTACTGGGATTCCCGTATATCTTCCGCGGAGCATTGGATGTACATGCCAAAGCGATCAATGAAGAGATGAAGCTGGCTGCAGTTCACGCTATTGCCGAACTGGCGAAAGAGCCGGTACCCGATGTTGTCAATGCAGCCTACAAACTGAAACGGACTTCTTTCGGACGCGATTATATCCTGCCGAAGCCACTTGATCCCCGTTTATTGACACGTGTATCAGTAGCCGTGGCCAAAGCCGCTATCGAATCGGGTGTATCCCGCAAAACAATCACCGACTGGGATGGCTATGCCAACCATCTGCGTGAAATGATGGGATACGACAACAAGATGCTTCGTTCCTTTACCGATATGGCAAAAGCCAATCCGAAACGCGTGGTATTCGCCGAAGCCAACCATGTCAATATGTTGAAAGCTGCCGTAGAGGCAAAAGCCGAAGGTATCTGCTACCCGATCCTCCTAGGCAACGAAGAACGTCTGGCTAAGATTGCAGCAGAAGAGAACCTGAGCTTGGAAGGTATCGAGATCGTAAACTTGCGTCACGACCGCGAAGAAGAACGTCGCGACCGTTATGCCCGCATCCTATCGGAAAAGAGAGCACGCGAAGGCGTCACTTTCTCCGAAGCACGCGAAAAGATGGTCGGCCGTAACGCATTCGGTATGATGATGGTGGCAACCGGTGATGCTGATGCATTTGTAACTGGTGTTTATAGCCGCTACTCGGAAGTGACTAAACTTGCAGAAGAGATTATCGGTATACGACCGTCGTACAAGCATTTCGGAGCTATGAACATTATGACTTGCAAGAAAGGTACTTTCTTTATATCCGACACATTGATCAACCGCCATCCTTCCACCGAAGTATTGATCGACATCGCCCGTCTTACACATGATGCAGTTAAGTTCTTTGCACACGATCCGGTGATGGCTATGTTGTCTTACTCCAACTTCGGTTCCGATAAGCAAGGCAGTCCGCTGAAAGTACACGATGCGATCGATTATCTGCACAAAAACCATCCGGAGATCATGATCGATGGAGAAATGCAGGTTAACTTCGCTCTCGATAAGAAGCTGCGTGACGATATGTATCCGTTCAATAAGCTGAAAGGAAAAGACGTAAACGTTTTGGTATTCCCCAACTTAAGCTCTGCCAACAGTGCTTACAAATTATTGGATACACTGGGCATTACCGAAACAATCGGCCCGATCCAGATGGGTCTGAACAAACCTATCCACTTCACCGACGTAGAAAGCTCTACACGCGACATCGTCAACCTGACAACGGTTGCTGTTGTAGATGCTATTGTACAGGAGCAGATTGAGAAAGGAGAATAAATAAAGTAACAATAGGTTTCTATTTTACTAAAACATAAGAAAGTACGGGGTAAGACATTTACTCCGTACTTTTTCTTTTTACCGATATTTACTCCTTTTCTACTACTATTCTCCACCAGTTCACCCGTCTGTATTCGCTAGATGTAATAAATCCGTAAATCAGGTAAATCTATCATTGATTTTGGTACAAAGCCGCTTGCTTTAATCCTTTAATTTTGTAACATGAAACTTATAAAGAATGACTTTACACAATTAAACATTAAAAGTATGGCAAGAAATTCATTCAGGAAACTACGCATAGCAATGGTCGCATGCTTTTATATTGTTGCAACGATGGATGCATCCGAAACAGCAAGTAACAATTTTAATACAGATATAACGATGGACGAAAATCAGAATTTAACGCAGGTATGGGACAAAGTATTCCCACAAAGCAACAATGTAAATCACAGTAAAGTATCCTTTCGCAACCGCTACGGCATCACGCTTACAGCAGATTTGTATGTACCGAAAAATGCAGTCGGCAAACTAGCTGCCATCGCTGTCTCAGGCCCGTTCGGTGCAGTAAAGGAACAGTCGTCGGGTCTTTATGCGCAGACGCTTGCCGAGCGTGGATTCCTGACCATCGCTTTCGATCCTTCGTATACAGGCGAAAGTGGAGGTGAACCCCGATATGTAGCTTCTCCCGACATCAATACCGAGGATTTCAGTGCGGCAGTCGATTACCTATCGACACGCGACGACGTCGATACCGAACGTATCGGTATCCTCGGGATCTGTGGTTGGGGTGGCTTAGCCCTCAATGCGGCGGCTATCGATACCCGCATCAAAGCAACGGTAACTTCGACAATGTACGACATGAGTCGCGTCAATGCCAACGGTTATTTCGACTCGATGGATGCCGATGCCCGTTACGAACTCCGCAAACAACTCAACGCTCAACGGACAGAGGATGCAAAGAACGGTACGTATGCGCTTGCCGGTGGTGTAATCGATCCGCTACCCGCCGATGCTCCACAGTTTGTGAAGGACTACTACGACTACTACAAGACCGAACGCGGTTATCATCCCCGCTCACTCAACTCGAATAATGGCTGGAACAAAACATCGGCTTTGCCGTTCATCAACATGCCGCTGCTTTCATACAGCGATGAGATCCGCAGTGCCGTACTTGTAATGCATGGAGAGAAAGCTCACTCTCGCTATTTCAGTGAAGATGCTTTCAAAAAGTTACAGGGCGACAATAAAGAACTAATGATTATCCCCGGAGCAAGTCATGTAGATTTATACGACCGTATGGATATAATCCCTTTCGACAAGATAGAAATATTCTTCAACAACTATCTGAAATGACAGATCGATGAATTCTTGTTACCGCCGTAGCTATTACGGCGGTAATTAAGATATACCCAGTAATTCCACCTCGAAGATCAATGTGGAGAAAGCAGGAATCGGACCCGACGGGCGATTACCATATCCCAATGTATAAGGAATATATATGATCCACTTATCTCCCACATGCATTTGTTGAAGCGCCTGTTGCCATCCATCTATCACCTGATTCAGGCGAAATGCCTCAGGACAATTGCGCTGCCGGGAGTTATCGAACTCACGACCATCGATCAACGTTCCGCGGTAATGAACGGAAACGACACTGCTCGGTTGTGGAGAAACAGTACCTGTCCCCTGCTCCACCACTTTATATAACACACCTCCCGGTAACTTTACAACGCCTTCCTGCAAAGCAATCTCCGTTAGGAATTGAATATTCTTTTCTTTATACTCTTCCTTCTTATTTTTGGCCATATTTCCTTCCTGTTAATTTCACTTTGTCGGCAAAGATAACCCATTTCATTTAAAACCAATCCCTTCCTTTTGCTGTTATGAATTAAATCTAAACAAAAAATTATGCACATAAGTACATGGTGTTATGCTATGCTCTGTCTTTTTTTCCCAATGACGCTAATGGCACAGACGGAGCATAAGTACCTCGATCACGCATTGCCGGAAGCGTGGCAGGAGAACGACAGTAATTTCCAACAGACTCTCCCCGTTGAAGATAACTGGTGGAGAAACTTTAATGATCCGGTATTGGACTCCCTGATCGACGTAGCCGTGAAACAGAACTATTCTGTGCAAATGGCGGCCGATCGTATCGCGATGGCGAAAGCCAATCTTCGTATACAGCAAGGTAGCTACGCACCTACCCTCGGACTTTCTGCCGGATGGAACCGACAGCAGACCAGCGGCAACACCAGTAGCCTGCCACAGACAACGAGCCAATATGCCGATGCTGCACTCTCCATGAGCTGGGAACTGGATGTATTCGGCAGTATCCGTAACCGGGTGAAAGCACAAAAAGAAAACTTTGCTGCGTCGAAAGAAGAGTATAATGCCGTGATGGTTTCCCTTTGTGCCCAGGTGGCTACGGCTTATATCAATCTGAGGGAGATGCAGCAGGAAATGGAGGTAGTGACACAAAACTGCCTGTCTCAGCAAGCCGTCGTAGAGATCACAAAGAAAAGATATGAAACCGGGCTTGTCTCCAAGCTGGATGTGGCACAGGCGCAATCGGTCTATTACAGCACCAAGGCGTCATTGCCGGCACTGGAAGCAGGCATTATCCAATATACCAATTCGCTCGCCGTATTGATGGGATTATATCCCCAGGATGTAAAACACCTGATGGATACACCTCGCCCATTGCCCAATTACATCGAGACGGTCGGCATCGGTATCCCCGCCAATCTGCTTCTCCGCCGGCCGGATATCCGTTCTGCCGAACGCCAGGTAAATGCACAGGCTGCCACTTTGGGAGCATCTAAATCTGACTGGTGGCCTCAGGTCTTTGTCAAAGGTTCGATCGGGTTTGCATCGCATGATATCGATAAGATTGCTAATCACAACAGCCTGACTTACGAGATCGCCCCGGCTATCTCTTGGAATTTCTTCCAGGGAGGGAAACTGGCACAATCCACGCGGCTTGCCAAAGCCCAGCTGGATGAGACGATACGCCAATTCAACCAGACGGTGCTCACCTCCGTACAGGAAGTCGACAATGCAATGAATGCCTATAAGAACTCGGTCAAACAGATCGTTGCCCTCCGCGAAGTAGTCAACCAGGGACAGCAGACGCTCGACCTGTCACTCGACCTCTATAAACAGGGACTGACGCCTTTCCAGAACGTACTGGACGCGCAACGCTCCCTGCTCTCCTACGAGAATCAATTGACGCAAGCGAAAGGCTCCTCGCTGCTCAACCTGATAATGCTATATCAGGCGCTCGGCGGAGGCTGGAGTAGTGATTGAGATCCTGCATCAAATGATTTTGCCACAGGCATGGCAGAGCCCTGCCATCAGCTTGGCAGAGTCTTGCCACAGGCTTGGCAGAGTTCTGCCATAGGTATGGCAAAACACAAAGTCAGTTATCCAATAACGCCGGGATGAAGAGATCATCCACAAAACTAATAATTATAAATATGAATACAACAACTAAAATCGCCCTAGTCTCCCTGTCTCTCCTTCTGCTGGCATCCTGCAAAGGGAAAAAGCAGCCGACAGAAATGCCTGCCCCGTCCATCAGCGTAACAACACCGGAGATTAAAGATATTACATTGACTAAAGATTATCCGGGTTATTTAAGCTCCGAGTTGATGGTAAACCTCGTATCCCGCGTAAACGGATACCTTCAGACTTCACATCTCAAACCAGGCAGTAAAGTCAGGAAAGGAGACCTCATCTTCGTGATCGAACCGGATACCTACAAAGATAATGTCACCCAGGCGGAAGCTGCACTGAAAACTTCTAAAGCTCAACTGGACTATGCCCAGAGTAATTATGAGCGAATGAAAGAAGCAGCCAAAAGCGGGGCCGTCAGCCAGATCCAGGTCTTGCAGGCTCAATCGACCGTGGCAGAGATGGAAGCCTCCGTACGTAATTCGGAAGCCGAACTGAATACTGCCCGCACCAATCTGGGATATTGCTATATCCGCGCCCCGTTCGACGGACGGATCACCCGCGCCAGCTACGATATCGGCAACTATATAAACGGAGCGGCCCAACCTGTCACACTGGCCACTTTGTATAAAGACGACCTGATGTATGTAAACTTCAACATCGAGGACAACCAGTTTATGAAGATGATGATCACAGCCGCCCAGAACGACTCCACCGTGAAACTTCCCGAAACAATCTCCGTACATCTGGGAGATAACGGACGGCAGAACTACACAGGCCGGCTGGATTACCTTTCGCCTAACGTAGACCTCTCGACCGGAACACTGAATGTCCGTGCCAATCTCGATAATAAGAACGGGGAATTGAAAAGCGGATTATACGTCACCATCACCCTCCCTTACAGCGAGAAGAAAGACGCCGTCCTGGTGCGCGATGCCTCCATCGGTACCGACCAGCTGGGAAAATACCTTTATATTGTCAATGATTCCAATATCGTACGATACCGCCATATAGAACCGGGACAACTGGTGGACGACACGCTGCGGCAGGTCATCAGCGGGATCGAACCGAACGAACGTTACGTCACCACCGCTTTATTGAAAGTTAGGGACGGAATGAGTATTACCCCCATAAAATAAGAACGTCATGGTAAAATTCTTTATAAACAGACCGATCTTTGCCACCGTTCTTGCCCTGATTATTGTGGTAGCGGGATTGGTTACACTCAACGTATTACCCATCGCCCAATATCCGGATATCACGCCGCCTACCGTACAGGTCTCGGCAGTTTATCCGGGGGCGGATGCACAAACGGTCTCACAGACCGTCGGATTACCGATCGAACAACAGGTGAACGGGGTGGACGGAATGCTCTATATGAGTTCCAATTCCTCCAGTTCAGGAGCCTATTCACTGACCATCACATTCGCGGTCGGTACGGATATCGACATGGCGACCGTCATGGTACAGAACCGTGTCAGCATTGCGCAAAGCAGCCTTCCGGAAGCCGTGATCGTACAAGGTATCACAACCCGCAAACAATCGTCGAACATTGTGATGATGCTTTCACTGACCTCTAAAGATCCCCTCTATGACGGGCTCTACCTGAGTAACTATGCCAGCTTGAACCTGACCGACCAATTGGCCCGTCTGCCGGGAGTCGGTTCGGTTAATGTCATGGGAGCCGGTAGTTACAGTATGCGTATCTGGCTCGATCCCGAAGTCATGCGTATCCGTAACCTGACGCCTGATATGGTCTTTCAGGCCATCTCTACGCAGAACAGGCAGGTATCCGCCGGTTATGTCGGACAACCGATTGCACAGGCAAACAATCCTTACCAATATACCCTAACGGTAAAAGGTCGCCTGACTACTCCGGAAGAGTTCGGAAATATCATTATACGGACTGAACAAGGCGGCAAAATACTCCGCCTGAAAGATATCGCCCGTACTGAGCTAGGCAGTTCCTCTTACAATGTGACCTCCCAGCTAAAAGGACAACAGGCGGCAGCGATTGCCATCTACCAGTTACCGGGTTCCAACTCGCTGGAAGTATCCAAAGCCGTACGGGCGAAAATGGAAGAAATAGCCGCTACCCTGCCGCAAGGTGTTGAGTATAATGTAACACTCGACACGACGGAAGTCATAAACGCCTCCATCGACGAAGTATTAGTAACCTTCCTGGAGACAACTGCATTGGTCGTCCTGGTTATCTTCCTGTTCCTCCAGAACTTCCGGGCAGTAATCATACCTTGCCTCACCATCCCTGTTTCATTGATAGGAACACTGGCTGTAATGGGGGCGCTGGGATTCTCGGTCAACACCCTGACATTGTTCGGGTTGATCCTGGCTATTGCCATTGTGGTGGATGATGCGATCGTAGTCGTCGAGAACTCGTCGCGATACATGGACACGGGAAAATATACGGCACGCGAAGCAGTGACCAAAGCGATGGGCGAGATTGTCGGACCGATCGTCGGTGTCGTACTGGTCTTATTGGCGGTATTCATCCCGACGACCTTTATAGGCGGTATCTCCGGGCAGCTTTACAAACAATTCGCCCTGACCATCGCAGCCGCAACCGTATTGAGCGGTATCAACTCACTGACGTTGACGCCGGCTCTCTGTGCCTTGTTCCTGCAAGTCACCAAAGATCCGACCTTTTTCGTATTCAAAGCGTTCAATAAAGTATATGATAAGACACAAAAGGTTTACGACGATGTAGTCGACCGCATGCTGAAACATCAGATCGTCACACTGGTTATCTTCCTGATCGTCTCAGCCGCAGCAGCTATTATGTTCATACGCTGGCCGTCTACTTTCATTCCGGAAGAAGATGACGGTTACTTCCTGGTTTCAACCCAGTTGCCTCCGGCAGCCAGTCTGCCCCGTACACAGGAAGTAAGCCGGAAGATCAACAAGATACTCGACGGTTATCCGGAAGTCAAAACCTATATGGGTATCAGCGGTTTCTCCGTGATGGGAGGCGGCGAATTATCGAATGCCGGAACCTATTTCGTCGTACTGAAAAACTGGAATGAGCGGAAAGGGAAAGGCCATACGGCACAAGATGTCGTTACCCGCTTCAACCGGGAAGCCTACGGTATCCAGGAAGCACAGATATTTGCCCTGGTCCCTCCTGCCATCCCTGGCCTGGGTGCTTCCGGCGGCCTGCAACTGCAACTGGAAGACCGCAAGAATCTGGGACCGACCGAAATGCAGCATGCCATCGAAACGCTGCTGGAAACCTATCATACCAAGCCTCAACTCCTGAGTTTATCCAGTATGTATCAGGCCAATGTGCCGCAATACCGACTGAACATAGACCGCGATAAAGTACAGTTGCTGGGATTACAATTGAGTGATGTTTTCTCGACGTTGAGTTATTATATGGGAGCCGCTTATGTAAATGACTTTGTCGAGTTCGGACGCATCTACCAGGTAAAGATCGAAGCCAGCGGACAGGCTCAGAAAGTGATCGACGATGTCATGCGGTTAAGCCTGGAGAACAGCGCAGGTAAAATGGTTCCTTTCTCCGCCTTTACAGAAGCCGTACAACAGTTGGGACTGGACCAGATCAACCTGTATAATATGTATTCCTCTGCCTCCATCACCTGTATCGCCAACCCGAAATACAGTTCCGGAGAAGCCATACAGGCCATGGAAGAACTGATACAGGAACAACTGGGCGATAACTTCGGTTACGAATGGACCTCCGTCGCCTATCAGGAAACGAAAGCCGGATCGACTACGATCCTGATCTTCGGTATGGCATTACTGGTTGCCTTCCTTGTTCTTTCGGCACAGTACGAAAGTTGGACAAGCCCGCTGGCGGCCATCCTGGGATTGCCGATTGCGTTACTGGGTGCTATCCTGGGTTGCTTTATTATGGGCGTACCTGTCAGCGTCTACACCCAGATCGGTATTATTCTATTGATAGCCCTCTCCGCAAAGAACGGTATCCTGATCGTCGAGTTTGCCCGCGACTACCGTGCCGCCGGTAATTCCATCCGCGAATCGGCTCTCGAAGCCGGACACGTCCGCTTGCGCCCGATCCTGATGACTTCGTTTGCTTTCGTGTTGGGTGTTATGCCGTTGCTGTTCGCTACCGGAGCCGGAGCAGCCAGTCGTGTTTCATTGGGTGCAGCCGTTGTATTCGGTATGGCGATCAATACAATCTTCGCCACCGCTTTCATCCCGAGCTTTTACGAATGGATGCAAACCATCCAGGAAAAGTGGCTGGATAAAGCGTCGCCCAACAGCTCCGGGGGGAAGAAGTGATCCTTTCAGATCGTATTAGGGGACGCAGATGACGCAGAAAACGCAGACGCTCGCAGACTTTTTATTTTCTTTTAAACAATAATTTATCTGCGTTACTCTGCGTTTTCTGCGTTTTCTGCGTCCCCTAATACAAACCATTAATAAATAGCCCCTATGTACCTATCAAAATTACCTATTTGACTTCTGTTTAATAACATTTTACTTTTGTTGAGTAATCTAAAACAAATCACGTATAAGGTTGGTTACATGAATATTCAAGGTAAGATGTTGTCGGCTTTATACTAATAAAAAAATTATTTATGGAAAACAAAAAACTAACAGCTGCCAACGGTCGCCCCGTTGCAGACAATCAGAACTCACAGACAGTGGGTCCGCGCGGACAAATGGTGATACAAGATCCCTGGTTCCTGGAAAAACTAGCTCACTTCGACCGCGAAGTCATTCCTGAAAGACGTATGCATGCCAAAGGCTCCGGAGCATTCGGAACCTTTACCGTGACACACGACATTACTAAATACACAAAGGCTGTAATTTTTAGTGAAGTCGGTAAAAAGACAGACTGTTTCGTTCGCTTCTCTACCGTTGCCGGCGAACGCGGAGCTGCAGATGCAGAACGCGATATTCGTGGTTTCGCCATGAAGTTTTACACAGAAGAAGGTAACTGGGATTTAGTCGGAAACAATACACCGGTATTTTTCCTGCGCGATCCGTTAAAGTTCCCCGACCTTAATCACGCCGTCAAAAGAGATCCGAAAACAAACATGCGCAGTGCAAACAACAACTGGGATTTCTGGACATTGCTTCCGGAAGCATTACACCAGGTTACCATTACCATGAGTTCTCGCGGTATCCCTTATTCTTATCGCCACATGCACGGTTTCGGTAGCCATACATATAGCTTTATCAATGCCAAGAACGAACGTATCTGGGTGAAGTTCCACCTGAAAACATTACAGGGAATCAAGAACCTGACCGACCAGGAAGCGGAAGCGATCATCGCAAAAGACCGTGAATCGCACCAGCGTGACCTGTTTGAAAGCATTGAAAAAGGTGATTTCCCCAGATGGAAATTCCAGATCCAGCTGATGACGGAAGAACAGGCAGAAAACTACCGTATCAATCCGTTCGACCTGACAAAGGTATGGCCGCACGGCGACTTCCCGCTGCATGACGTGGGTATTCTCGAACTGAACCGTAACCCGGAAAACTATTTCGCAGATGTGGAACAAGCAGCCTTCAACCCGATCAATACGATAGAAGGTATCGGTTTCTCTCCGGATAAAATGCTTCAGGGCCGCCTGTTCTCTTATGGTGACGCACAGCGTTATCGCTTGGGTGTAAACTCTGAGCAAATACCGGTAAACAGACCTCGTTGTCCTTTTCATGCTTACCATCGCGACGGAGCTATGCGCGTAGACGGTAACTACGGTTCTGCAAAAGGATATGAACCGAATAGCTACGGCGAATGGCAGGATTCTCCCGAAAAGAAAGAACCGCCTTTGAAAGCCAACGGCGATATCTACAATTACAACGAACGCGAATACGATGACGATTATTACAGCCAGCCGGGCGACCTCTTCCGTCTGATGCCTGCCGACGAACAGCAGCTCCTGTTCGAAAACACTGCCCGTCAGATCGGTGGAGCCGAATTGTTCATCCAGCAACGTCACGTTCGCAACTGTTACAAAGCCGATCCGGCCTATGGAAAAGGTATTGCCGATGCACTCGGCATCAGCCTGGAAGATGCTTTGAAAGAAACAAGATAGTTTAAGCAACCCCTTGATAAGCTCTGTTCAAAAAAAGAATGCCCACGATACCGGATGGTAAAGGGGCATTCTTCATTTTATTTTGAAAGAAATCAATCGAACATATGTCTAAATTTGCTGAATATCTTCTCTTTCATCGTACGGTTCGGCTGGAAGTTAGGTGAGTTTTCCAAACCGGTCAATGTTTCTTTTTCTGATGCGGACAACGTTTCCGGGATATATACACTTACATTAACCAACAAGTCGCCTGTCCCGTAACTGTTCACCGAAGGAAGTCCTTTGTTCCGCAAACGAAGTACCTTACCCGGTTGTGTACCCGGTTCGATTTTCACCTTCGCCTTACCATCAATAGTTGGAACTTCAACATTTCCTCCCAAGGCAGCCTGAGGTACGCTGAGTAACAGATTATATAATAAATCGTTCTCATCACGGATCAATTCCGGATGCGGCTCTTCTTCGATCAGGATCAACAGGTCACCGTTTACACCTCCATGACGGGCAGCATTTCCTTTACCGCTCATCGACAGTTGCATTCCTTCTGCAACACCAGCCGGAATATTGATTGTAATGATGTCGTCATCACGCATGATACCTTCACCGTTACATTCACTACATTTCTTTGTGATGATCTTTCCTTCACCCCCACAAGTCGGACAAGTAGACTGCGTCTTCATCTGCCCCAGGATCGTATTGGCAACACGTGTTACTACACCACTACCATGGCATGTATCACAGGTTTTGCTGCTATGATCATCCTCAGCACCACTCCCGTGGCATTTGCTACAAGGAACATATTTCTTAACCTTTATCTTCTTTTCAACTCCGTTAGCAATCTCTTTCAGGTTCAGTTTTACCTTCACACGCAAATCCGATCCACGGTTCACCCGGCGGCCTCCACGAGAACCTCCTCCAAAACCACCGAAACCGCCAAAGCCACCGAAATGTCCACCAAAGATGTCTCCAAACTGAGAGAAGATATCTTCCATTGACATTCCGGCTCCACCAAAGCCACCTCCCTGAGAAGCACCTCCTACTCCGGCATGTCCGAACTGGTCGTAGCGTTGACGTTTCTGAGGATCGCTCAATACATCATATGCTTCGGCTGCTTCCTTGAATTTCTCCTCAGCCTCCTTGTCACCAGGGTTCTTGTCAGGGTGGAACTGAATCGCTTTTTTCCGATATGATTTCTTAATTTCTTCTACTGTGGCAGTTCTTTCTACCTCCAGCACTTCATAATAATCTCTTTTAGCCATCTTTGTATTGTTGTTATTTGCCCGTTAGCACGTTGCTTATTCTCCTACTACTACTTTAGCGTGACGCAGCACTCTGTCATTTAAAGTATAACCGGTCTGGATACAATCGAGGATTTTTCCTTTCAGGCCAGGTTCCGGAGCAGGAATAGTAGCCACAGCTTCAAACATTTCGGTATCGAAAGGTTGTCCTACCGCCTCTATGGCTTTTACACCCTGCTGGGCCAGATAAGCCATAAACTTCGAATAGATAAGTTCTACTCCTTCCTTTACAGCTTCAACATCGTCTGAGTTACGGATATTTTGTAATGCACGTTCAAAATCATCGACAACTGGAAGCAATCCTTTCAAAGCAGCTTCAGCACCATTCTTGATCAGATCGGCCTTTTCACGCAATGTGCGTTTACGATAATTGTCAAATTCAGCCATCAGACGCAGGTGAGAGTCATTCAGTTCGTTATACTTCTTCTTCAACTCATCCAGTTCTTCGGTCACATTGTCAGTCTGTGCAGTTTCTTCTGCCGCATTTTCCTGTTCGTGCTGCAAATTTGTCGCATCTTCCTGATTCAAACGCTCATCTTTTTCAGATGTTTCTTTCTTTCCGTTAAAATTCATCTTGCTCATAACTATCTTAATATTTTTATTATTACCTAATTGTCAGCCATATACAACTCACCTTATCTACCAACACGAGGTGTATCGATAAAGTTATTCCTGTTGTCATGCACTGGAATAACATCAAATATGCTGCCAACTATTCATAGACAACAAAAATATCTTTACCTTTGCCTGTATATTTAGATTTAAACAGGCATTATTAATACTAATAATAGAATTTCTGACGTTATGAAGAGAATTATTTTATCCATATTACTGTTGTTTGTATTTATGACCGGCTATGCCCAGAACCGGAATGCATCCATTTGCAGATTAGGATTTACATATGATATCAGCCAAAGTAAAAACTGGGGGAAAGATAAACCCGTAATAACGGGAATAATACCCTATTCTTCTGCAGAGTTGGCCGGGGTAAAACAAGGTGATGTGATAGAAGCGATAGACGGAGTAGCCACAACGGAAGTATCCCCTCAGGAGATTGCCGAACTATTCAATCCGGCAGGTAAAAATGAAGTGATCCTCACGATCAGTAATCTTTCCGTTCCGACCAAACAGGTAATGGTAAAGAAAGACTGTAAAAAGATCAATTCAATAATGGAAGATCAGCTGGCATCCGCCTTCTCAATGTATAGCCTGGAGACAACCGGCGAACGGACTTTTACATGCCCTTTCAAAACAGTAGTTACACCCGACTCTGTCAATTTCAGTAAATTCAAAACATTTGCTTTTGCTGCGATCGACGAAAACAACCGCAAACTGGAAACAGTGATTAACGAATGCATCGAAAAAGAACTGACAAAAAAAGGGATGGTGCTTGATATAGCTCAACCGGATATCCTGATACAGACATTTTATTTCTTTGACAAAAACCCAAATTTCAAAGGAACGAATGTAATCCTGGTAAACAAAGAACCCATCTACCGCTATAATTTCACTCAAAGCAAGATGGAATCTTTCCCGTTCCTGGGTAATTCCGCAGCGGAAGCGGAAGCTGAATATCTGTTGCAGTTCGGTTTTCGTATGATCGACCAGGCATTTGTACCCGGACGTATCATCTGGGAATGTGAGGCTAACGAATTACTGGAAGACTCTTACCGTCTGGAAGAATACGCCCGTATCCATGCGCCGTTAATGCTGATGCAGTATCCGTATGTAAAATATGGTCGCAACGTACAATACAAGGTTAGTCAGAAAACCTATAATTATACGGGTATCAGCTATGATATCGACCGTCTGGAGCTGATTACGGATGTCGACCGTAATTCACCGGCTTATACCTCCGGCCTTCGTCCGCGTGATGTGATCGAAAAGATCAATGGAAACAAAATGAATTATTCCGCTGAAGAATTTACAGCTGGCTATAAGAACTTCATATCAAAAACAATGAAATACCGCGATCCAAAAACACAGTTTACGGATGCTAACGGATTCAAACGTTGTATGTTCTGGGATACATTCAAATACTCTCAGGTTGCCGACGCCTTGCAAAGCTCTGGCAATGTAGGAGCCTTCTCCTACCTGTATTATTATGCTCCATATGTCAATCCGGCAGGTAACAACGCCTGTACGTTCGACATCAAAAGGGGTAAGAACAAAATGGAAATCATCGTCCGCCCTACTATCCGCAGGGAGATTACGGTGGAGATAAAATAAAGCATATTAACTAACGTGATATATCCACAAAACTTTGAACAAAAAACGGGGTTCGATAAAGTTCGCCGTTTAATTTCCGATAAATGTTTAAGCCCGCTGGGACAAGAGCGGGTAGCCGAAATGGATTTTTCGGCAGATTATTCAACCGTTATTGAACGTCTGGAACAAACCGATGAGTTTGTCCGTATTTTACATGGAGAACAGGAATTTCCTGCTGCCTATTTCTTTGATGTACGTTATTCGCTGAAGCGGATACGGCCGGAAGGAACCTGGCTGGATGAAAAAGAATTGTTCGACCTGAAACGTTCTTTACAAACAATCAACGATATCATTCGTTTCTTCCGTCCTGTAGAGGATGAGGAAATTGCTTATCCTGCACTTACGGCACTGGCCGGAGACATACTCGTTTTTCCACAACTGATCGGAAAAATAGACTCCATCCTGGATAAGTTCGGGAAAGTAAAAGACAATGCCTCTCCTACACTGGCACAGATCAGGAAGGAGATAACATCTACGATGAGCGGTATTTCCCGTAGTCTCCAATCGATCTTACGAAGTGCGCAGTCGGAAGGAGTAGTCGACAAAGACGTAACTCCTACCATGCGTGACGGACGTTTAATGATTCCTGTAGCTCCGGCTTTCAAAAGAAAGATAAAAGGAATTGTACATGATGAATCGGCCAGTGGTAAGACGGTTTTCATTGAACCGGAAGTAGTTGTTGAAGCCAACAACCGTGTCAGGGAACTGGAAGGTGACGAGCGCCGTGAGATCATGAAGATATTGACGGATTTCACCAATATAGTCCGTCCGATGGTTCCAGATATCCTGCAATCGTATGAGTTTATGGCAGACATCGATTTTATCCGTGCCAAAGCTCTTTTTGCCGAACAAATGAAAGGGATCAAACCGGTAGTGGAAAACGTACAACAGGTCGATTGGGCACGTGCCGTCCATCCTCTCCTGTACCTGTCGCTTCAGAAACAAAACAAGCAAGTGATTCCTCTTGACATCACACTCGATGAAAAGAAACGCCTGTTGATCATATCCGGCCCGAACGCCGGAGGTAAATCGGTTTGTCTGAAAACAGTAGGTTTGCTACAATATATGTTGCAATGCGGGTTATTAATTCCTTTGCATGAAAGTTCGCGTACAGGGATTTTTGCCAGTATATTTATTGATATCGGTGACGAACAGAGTATCGAGAATGATTTAAGTACATACAGTTCACACCTGACCAATATGAAATATTTCGTCAGGAACTGTAATGAAAAGACGATCATCCTGATCGACGAATTCGGTAGCGGAACGGAACCACAGATTGGAGGAGCCATTGCTGAAGCATTGTTAGACCGGTTCAACCGGAACCATAGTTTCGGAGTGATTACTACCCACTATCAGAACCTGAAGCATTTCGCGGAAGATACCGAAGGTATTGTAAACGGAGCCATGTTATACGACCGTCATCTGATGCAACCGCTGTTCAAACTGTCCATTGGAAACCCGGGTAGTTCGTTCGCCGTAGAGATTGCACGAAAGATCGGGTTGCCGGAAGATGTCATTGCCGATGCTTCAGCCAAGGTCGGTTCCGATTATATCGATATGGATAAATATCTCCAGGATATCGTTCGCGACAAACGCTACTGGGAAAGCAAACGGCAGAATATCCGCCAGCAAGAGAAAAAGCTGGAAGATATCACGTCACGCTACGAAAAGGATCTGGAAGAGGTAAACAAGCAACGTAAAGAGATCATTCGCGAAGCAAAAGCCGAAGCACAGCGAATACTGGCCGAAGCAAATGCCAAAATCGAGAATACTGTTCGCGAAATCAAAGAAGCGCAAGCAGAAAAAGAACAAACCAAGCTTGCCCGTAAAGCCCTGGAAGAGTTCAAAGCATCCATCGAATCGACCGGAGAGGAAGACGATAAGATTGCACGTAAGATGGCGAAACTGCAGGAGCGGAAAGAGCGTAAAAAACAAAAGCAGAATGCCCCTACCGCCAAGCAAACATTCAACCGTGATGTGATCGAGGTTGGCGATAAT
This sequence comes from Parabacteroides timonensis, assembly GCF_900128505.1. Taxonomy (NCBI): domain Bacteria; kingdom Pseudomonadati; phylum Bacteroidota; class Bacteroidia; order Bacteroidales; family Tannerellaceae; genus Parabacteroides; species Parabacteroides timonensis. Next base: position 495,346 of record NZ_LT669941.1, on the reverse strand, counting down.
GTCCGTTTAAAAGGACAGGTTTCTGCCGGAACGGTTATGGAACTTCAGGGAAAACAAGCTGTTGTAGCATTCGGTATGATAAAAAGTACTGTGAAACTCGAACAACTGGAAAAGGTCAGCAAAGGCCAGATCAAAAAGGAAATTCAGAAAAGTACCTTTATCAGTGTGGGAACGACAGACCATATGCACGATAAAAAACTGAACTTTAAGCAAGAGATAGATGTTAGAGGTATGAGAGGCGATGAAGCACTGCAAACTGTCACCTATTTCATTGACGATGCTATCCAGGTCGGGGCAGAGCGGGTACGTATCCTGCACGGCACGGGTACGGGTATTCTACGGCAACTGATACGCGATTATCTGCATTCGGTTCCGGGAGTCCGGCAGTACCACGATGAACATGTTCAGTTTGGCGGTGCAGGTATCACTGTTGTAGAACTGGATTAAAACAATTGTAGTTATGAGACGAAAAGAGGGAATGCATTTGCATAGGCACAGACATATTTCAAACCGTCACCTGTCGGATAAATATTATTATGCCGGTGAACATGAAACTGTAACCGACATTCGTCTCACACAATACAATGCTGATGGAATCCACACTGCAGAAGTCAAGAAAGGAACGACTTCGTTCAATAAACTGACCGATCCCAACAAAGTCAATTGGTTTCAGGTAAGCGGGCTGACCGATTCGGAAACGATCACGCGTATCGTAAACGATTTCGGGCTCCATAACCTGGATGCCAAAGATATCCTGACTCCTCAACATGTAGTAAAGATAGAAGAGTATGCCAATCACATGCTGATTATCTTAAACTCCAGCTACTACGATGCCAATATGGAAATGCATTCCGAGCATATCAGTATACTGGTCACAGATAATGTTGTCATATCTTTTACTGAAACCAACAATCCGGTATTTGCCAATACAATGAAAGCACTGGAATCGAATATGCTGAGTCTGCGGAAGAAAGGTAGCGGATTGTTGCTGGCTTTCCTTTTAAATACGATTATCGCTAATCTGGTAGAAACAGCATCCAAAGTAGAAGAAATGCTGGAAGATATTGAAGAGACCTTGCTCGACATAAAAAACGACCAGGGAAATATGGGTTCACTGATACAACAGCGCCGTCATGAATACATGATCATAAAAAAGAACAGCCAGCCTTTGAAAGAACAATTCCCCAAATTATTACGCACGGAGAACGGAATAATCAGCCCGGATATGCAACCGGTCTATACAGATTTATCCGACCAGTTGCAGTTTGTGATACAAACAACCGAAAGTTGCAGGGAAATCATATCGTCATTAGTAGACCTCTATATCTCAAACAACGACTTGCGTATGAATGCAATCATGAAACGCCTGACAGTTGTGTCTACCCTGTTCATTCCATTGACATTCCTTGTCGGCGTATGGGGAATGAATTTTAAACTGATGCCTGAGCTCGACTGGAAATACGGCTACGGAATAGCCTGGGGAGTCATGTTCCTTACAGGTTTACTCACCTGGATATATATGAGGAAAAAGGACTGGTTTTAAAGTCCGTAATTCCTCTTAAACTGATAGTAAGTATTTCTGGATACATTAAAATGCTTACAGATCATCACGACCGTATCACCTCTCTCGAGCATATTCATCACTTCTTCTTTATTGGCATCCAACAAAGACTGTTTGGCATCGGTACCCTTCGGACGCCCTAATTGAAGTCCTTTATCCTTCTTATGATTCAATGCTTCTTTTGTCCGGATCGACATCAGGTTATGTTCGATCTCAGAAATCAGATTGCAGGTATCCGATACTACCGTCGTATTCAAACCGTCATCCAGAATATAGCGATCGTTTATACTACATACATGAATACCTTTCGCCATACATTTACCTAAAAGATTCATCACTTCGGATAAAGTACGGCCAAACCGGGCGATATCAGTAATGATCACCTTATCCCCTTGTTTCATCCGGTCTATGATACGACTTAATGACGACTCTTTCTCCTTTCTTTTCTCATCAATAATATCCGTTATCCATTTATTGACCTCAAAACCATTTGCTGCTGCATAGCGTTCAATTTCATCTTTTTGTGTTTCAAGATGCTGCTTGCCTATAGTTACTCTTAAATAAGCTATTACCATAAAAAAATTACCTCTTAATATTCTGAATATGCAAAATATATTCTTTATTTACGCCGTGAAGATACAACAAGAAAATGTGACTGACAGCAAGATGAAACATTCTTTAATAAGCTCTCCATACATTTTATATTTTAATCCGGAAAAACAGTTATATCTTTGCAGTTATGAAAAAATATCTCTTAGTCATATTAACAATTCTATATGTCGGAGTCTCCAGTGGAATAGCTCTGAATATCCATCATTGTATGGGTAAATTGGTAGAAGTGGATTTATGGCTGACAGATATATGCCCTTCCTGCAAGGAGAAGAAGCAATCACATCATTGCTGCTCGACAGAGACGCAGTTTATTAAGATGACCGTCGACCAGAATGTCGACCAGGTGCCGACTTTCGATTATACACCGGTCACTCTATCTTTATTATTCGATATAAGGGAACTTTTGGTTTTGTCTGAGACAGATGAATCAATTTCGTCCTTTTCCTTTTTTAAATCCCCACCCGAATGTAGTGGCGCAGAACTATGCATTCGCAATTGCTCCTTTCTGATTTAATTAATACCGGTTTACAGACCGGACATACCTACTTTTGTTTATACTTCAATAAACAATAAATAAGAATTATCTGTTCCTTTTGTATAGCACAAGAGGAAAGTTCACATGCATAGGTATTCTTTGGAAAACAAAGCCTACCTATTGCAACAAGATTTTATGCACTAATTAAATCATTTTGATTAAAACATCATCCTATGTTAAATAAAATAATCCGTTATTTCCTTGATAACAGGGTTGTAACCATTCTATTATTAATATTAGTCGTTGTCTGGGGTATATCGACCTCTCCTTTCAACTGGCACGGAGGTATTATTCCGCGTAATCCAATCCCGGTAGACGCAATACCGGATATCGGTGATAACCAACAGATCGTCGCAACCGAATGGATGGGACGATCGCCAAAAGATATACAAGATCAAATCACTTATCCACTGACCACTTCCCTATTAGGGATTCCGGGAGTAAAAAGCATCCGAAGTAGCTCCATGTTCGGGATGTCGTTCATCTACATTATCTTCGACGATGATATCGAATTCTACTGGAGTCGTTCAAGGATTCTGGAAAAACTGAATTCGCTGCCATCCGGTACCTTGCCGGAAGGTGTTCAACCGGCATTAGGTCCGGACGCCACAGCTCTGGGTCAAATATACTGGTACACCCTGGAAGGCAGAAACCCGGAGACAGGGAAACCTACCGGTGGTTGGAACGCAGAAGAATTGCGCACCATACAAGATTTCTATGTAAAATACTCCCTTTCCGCGGCCGAAGGAGTATCGGAAGTGGCTTCTGCCGGAGGTTTTGTAAAAGAATATCAGATAGAACTGAACCCGGATGCCATGCGCGCCTTCAACGTTTCCGTCATGGATATCATGAATGCCGTAAAGAAAAGTAATCTCGATATCGGTGCCGAAACGATGGAGATCAACAAGGTTGAATACCTGATCCGTGGGCTTGGCTATATTAAAGATGTATCTGACCTGGAAAAAGCTGTCGTAACCGTCAGAGACGGTGTACCGGTACGTATATCGGATGTCGCTTTCGTGAATATCGGCCCGGGTACCCGCCGTGGCGGATTGGATAAGGAAGGCGTAGAAGCCGTGGGGGGAGTTGTTATCGCCCGGTACGGAGCGAATCCGTTGGAAGTGATAGACAATGTTAAGGCTAAGATTAAAGAGATAGAAGCCGGCCTTCCTCAGAAAACGTTGGCGGACGGCACAGTGTCGAAGGTTAGTGTCATACCTTTTTACGACCGGACCGGCCTGATCAAAGAAACGATTGGAACACTTGAAACTTCGCTCTCACACGAAATACTGATCTGTATCATCGTGATTATTGTATTAGTCCTTAACCTGCGTGCATCCGTAGTAATAGCAAGTATGCTCCCTGTGGCCGTACTGGCTACATTCATCATTATGAAATACACCGGAATAGAAGCAAACATTGTTGCTTTGTCCGGTATTGCCATTGCTATCGGAGTTATGGTCGATGTAGGGGTCGTATTTGTAGAAAGCATCATTCGTTATATGGAAATGCCGGAGAACAAGGATATCAAAGGCGGGAAAGCATTGGTCAACCTTATCTACAAGGCTGTCAGTGAAGTATCCGGAGCTATTGCAACAGCAATGATCACCACAATAGTCAGTTTTTTACCCGTATTTGCCATGGAAGCTCAGGAAGGGAAAATGTTCTCTCCCCTCGCCTATACTAAAACGTATGCACTGGCATCCGCTTTCATACTAGGGCTGATCCTGCTGCCGACACTTTCTTATTTACTGTTCTCTGTCCGGATCAAATCCAAGTCGATACGAAAGATAGCCAATTATATCCTTATTGTATCAGGCATTCTATTATCGATCATTTACAGCAGTATTCCGGCACTTGGCCTTACAGCTGTCGGACTGAACAACCTGTTTGCTTTCTACTGGAAAAATCCCAAGATGAGCAACTATATAAATATAGGTATCACGTTGCTAGTGGCAGTTTATTATCTATCGGAAGAATGGCTACCGATGGGGCCTCAGGCCGGATTATTCTCCAACATACTTTTTGTTGCGGCTTGTATCGTTGTCATCTTAACCCTATTATGGTTACTGGTGATCTACTACGAACAGATATTAAGATGGTGTCTTAGCCACCGTTGGCAGTTCATGATTATTCCTGCGACAACGATCCTGTTCGGTTTCATTATATGGATAGGATTTAATAAAACATTCGGCTTCGTTGCATCAGGTATGGAAACGCTGGGATGGAAAGATTTCCGCCAGACAACTTTCTGGGAAAAAGCATCCGCTGAATTTCCCGGTATAGGCGAAGAGTTTATGCCCAGCTTGAATGAGGGTTCCTTCCTCCTGATGCCCACCAGCATGCCTCATACCGGGATTGCACAAAACCTCGATTATATCGAAGCGCTCGACAAACGCCTGGCTGCCATTCCGGAAGTGGAGACAGCCATCGGAAAATGGGGACGTGTCAACTCAGCCCTCGACCCTGCTCCGGCACAAATGTTTGAAAATACGATAAACTATCGTCCTGAATACATTCTGAATGAAGACGGACAAAGGGAACGTTTCAAGGTTAATAAACAGGGTGCCTACATTCTGAAGAACGGCGATACATACAATCCGGCTGACGGTTTCCGGCTCATTCCCAAAGACAGCCTGATAGCCGACAGCAAAGGAGACTATTTCCGTCAATGGCGTCCGGAAATCAAAAATACGGATGATATCTGGCAACAGATAGTAAATGTCACCCATCTGCCGGGCCTAACTTCAGCTCCCAAGTTGCAACCAATCGAGGCCCGTCTTGTTATGTTGTCGACCGGTATGCGTGCCCCGATGGGATTGAAAATATACGGTCCCGACCTGGAAACGATCGAACAGAGCGGTAAGGTTATCGAGCAGGCATTAAAAGAAGTACCTTCCGTGATCCCCTCCTCTGTATTCTATGACAGAGCGGTAGGAGCTCCTTATCTCGAGATCAATTTAAACAGGGACAACATGGCGCGTTATGGAGTAAACGTAGAAGATTTACAGGAAATATTAAGTGCTGCTGTCGGTGGAATGGTATTAACGACAACAGTCGAAGGAAGAGAGCGTTTTCCGGTCCGCCTACGTTATGCCCGCGAATTGCGGGATAATCCGGAAGCATTGTCTATGTTACTAGTTCCTACGGCAACAGGAGCCCAGGTACCATTGAAAGAACTGGCCGATATAGATTATACACGTGGAGCCCAGATGATACAAAGTGAAAACACCTTCCTGGTCGGTTATGTCATATTCGACAAAATATCCGGTAAAGCAGAGGTCGACGTGGTTAAAGAAGCCACTCGCGTACTTGAACAAAAAATAAAAGACGGGGAACTGACACTGGCCAAAGGAGTATCTTACAAGTTTGCAGGGAACTATGAACAACAGGAACGGGCTACCCAACGGCTGGCAATTGTAGTGCCTCTGGCATTACTGATTGTTCTATTGGTCTTATATTTCCAGTTCAAGTCGGTCACAGCCTCTCTTATCCACTTCTCCGGTGTATTTGTTGCCTTTGCCGGAGGGTTTATCCTGCTTTGGCTGTATGGACAGGATTGGTTTATGAACTTTTCTGTCGGCGGAGAGAATATGAGGGATCTTTTCCAGATGCATACCATCAACCTGAGTGTTGCCGTCTGGGTCGGGTTTATTGCTTTGTTCGGTGTTGCTACCGACGACGGTGTATTGATGGGTACTTACATCCACCAAACATTCCTCCGGCAAAATCCCCGTACGAAAGAGGCTATACGGGAAGCCGTAGTTGCTGCCGGATTAAAACGTGTACGACCGGCCGCCATGACAACGGCAACAACATTGATTGCCTTACTTCCTGTATTGACCTCGACAGGAAAAGGAGCCGATATCATGGTGCCGATGGCAATACCCACCTTCGGGGGAATGCTGATACAGTCTATGACTATGTTTGTCGTACCCGTCCTGCAATGCTGGTGGCGTGAAAGCATAATTAAGAAAGAACAAAAGAAACAAAACATTGAAAATGATAAAAACGATGAAGAATAATCTCAAAATACAACTATATCTGATCGGAATCGCCTTACTGCTCGGTACTTTATCCGGATATTCACAGCAGGCAGATAGCCTCGCTTACTATCTGGAAACAGCCGCACGCAATAATCCGCTGATCAACTCCAACTTCGCCCTTTATAAAGCAGCGCTGGAAAAAATTCCACAGGCGGGAGCCTACTCTGATCCGGAATTGGATATAGGCCTTTTTGTCAAACCCATGGAAACACTGGGAGGAAAACAGGTTGCAGACTTCACACTCATGCAGATGTTTCCCTGGTTCGGAACACAAAAAGCAGCACGTAACGAAGCGACTGAAATGTCGCGTATGGCCTACGAGCAATTCCGTGATGCAAGAAACAACCTGTTCTATGAGGTCAAAAGCCAATGGTATCGACTATGTAATCTGAATGAACAGTATAAAAATACACAGGCAAATCTTATTTTACTGGAGCAATTGGAACAGTTGGCACTTAAGCGTTTCTCCGCACCCGGCGTAAACCCCACACCGACAGTAGCTCCACCTGTAGCCAATACCTCCCAGGCTGTACCTGCCTCACCCGGAAACAGTATGGACAATATGGGAGGAGCAGGAAATACTTCGCCAACAGCCATGCCTGCATCCAATAATAGCGGAATGTCTGGCATGGGAGGAAGCCCTATGGGTACAGGAAATTCTTCCGGAGGTATGTCAGATGTATTGCGTATCCAGATAGAAAAAGCAGAACTTGAGAATAATCTGGAAGTAATTGTCTCCAACCGTACCGCAGCCGAAGCTCGTTTCAACGCCTTATTGAACCGCGATCAACAGACAAGAGTGGCTGTACCCGACTCACTGATACAAATTCGTTTCCTGGCAGATGACAAAACGATGACCGACAGCATTATCCTGGCCAACCCGATGTTATCGATGCTGGAAGCAGAAGCGAATGCCTATAAGGCCAAAGCAATAATGGATAAGAAGATGAGTTATCCAATGTTCGGAATCGGCCTGCAATATTCGGTAGTCGGTAAATCAGACAATGCAATGGTCATGCCTGACATGAACGGAATGGATATGGTCATGCCTATGTTCAAGATAAGTATTCCCATTTTCCGAAAGAAATATAACGCACAACAACGGGAAAGTAAACATTACCGCCAGGCAAGTGAGCTGAAATACGAAAATACGCTGAACCAGTTGCAGGCCGAGTATCAGACAGTCAAACAACAACTGGCAGATGCAGCCCGTAAAGTCAGCTTATATAAGAAGCAGCAGAACCTGGCTTTATCTACCTGGCAACTGATGGTGCGGGAATTTTCAGCCGGAGTGACCAGCCTCACCGACATTATACAAGTCGAACGCCAGTTACTGGATTACAGTCTCAAAAAAAGTGAAGCAGTTGCCGAATACAACACAATGGTAGCCGGCATGGAAAAGTTAGTAGCAACCTCATTAAATGATTAATCGTATGAAAAAGATAAAAGAATGGATCAAGACAAAGCAAGTTCAATATATAATATTCGCACTCGCAGGATTATTAGTCGGCTGGTTATTATTCAGCCCTTCCTCCACCCCGCAGGCAGACAGCAGCCATCACGATCATTCCCATGACAGCATAGCCGGGCATTCCCATAGCCACGATCTGCAACAGGATGAAAACGGGGTCTGGACCTGTTCCATGCATCCTCAGATCCGACAGGATAAACCGGGAAAATGCCCTATCTGCGGTATGGACCTGATACCAGTACGCAAAAGCGGTAACAATAACGAAAACATCGATCCTTCGTCTATCCAGTTATCGGAAGAAGCAATGGCACTGGCCGATGTACAGACATCGCGCGTCAGTAAGGAAAATCCGGTAAAACAAGTACGTCTCTATGGCAAAATAGCACCGGACGAACGGAGTCTTCAATCACAGACAGCTCATGTAGGAGGCCGCATCGAAAACCTTGCCGTCGATTTTACAGGAGAAACCGTACATAGCGGACAAACACTTGCCACTTTATACTCGCCGGAACTATTTACAGCCCAGCAGGAATTACTGGAAGCGATAAAAATGCAACAACCGGCATTGATCCAGGCGGCCAAAGAAAAACTGCAACTCTGGAAAATGACCGATGCACAAATAACAGCCATCGAGCAATCGGGTACTACTTCCCCGTTAGTAGAAATCAAATCAAACACCAGCGGTATCGTCATATCGAAAAAGGTCAGCCAGGGAGATTATGTATCACAAGGAGCTATCCTATTCGATGTAGCCAACCTTTCCAAGGTATGGGCTATGTTCGATGCTTACGAAGTCGACCTGCCTTTCTTAAGTAAAGGCGATCCGGTGGAATTCACCTTGCAGGCTCTTCCCGGCAAAGTATACAAAGGTAAGATTGCATTTATCGACCCCATTGTAAACGCTACCAGCCGTACTTCCCGCGTACGTGTCGAGGTATCCAACCCTCAGATGGAACTGAAACCGGAAATGTATGCGACAGCTACCGTCAATGCAGCTTTAAAAGGATACAAGGATCAGATTGTCGTTCCACAGACAGCCGTACTTTGGACCGGTAAACGTGCAATAGTATATGTCAAACAGCCGGATATCTCCACACCCACTTTCCAGATGCGGGAAGTAGAATTGGGTCCGTCGTTAGGCAATGCTTATGTCATACTGAAAGGATTATCCGATGGAGAAGAAATTGTAACAAACGGGGTCTTTTCAATCGATGCCAGTGCCCAGCTGGAAGGAAAACCTTCTATGATGAACAATGACGGAAACGTCGCACAACCGATGACCGGGCACGCCGGACATGCCGGACATTCTATGCAAGCCTCCAATGCACAAGGCGAACATGCCATGTTCGGAGTAAAAGGTGCCTGCGATATGTGTAAACAACGTATCGAAGATACAGCCAAGAGTATTAAAGGAGTCTCGTCCGCCATCTGGGACAAAAATACCCAGACGATACATTTACAGTTTGACCCTAAACAAACCTCTGTCGATGCCATAGCCAAAGCTATTGCCGCCGCAGGACACGACAATGACAAGTACAAGGCAGACCAAAATGTTTACGACAAGCTTCCGGCCTGCTGTCATTACCGGAAATAGAAACACAGATAGGCGCAAACAAAAAAAGGGCTACAAATCATTTGTATCCCTTTACTCGTTGCGCCTAAAATTTTAGTGTCCTATTTAATAATACGTTTCTGTTAGCGGAATATTTATTTCAACGAACAGCATATCGTTACCGTCGCTCCGGAAACGTATTTTATTCTCCCGGGCTAACCAACCCAAAGCCAGAAAAATAACAGACTCTCTGCAATGAGTCATTTCTCCGATTTTTCTGATGGACATGTTGCCCCTCTCTGCAAGCAAACGCCAGATCTTACCGGCATCTGAACCAACGTCATTCTTATTCATAACACTCCATTTTTGATATGTGACTTAAAACTAACAATAAAAAATAAAACAGAGATGTTCCATTTTACTTCCTTATTAGTCAATTATACCATTATTCATCAAATATTCCCTCTTTAAAAACAAAATGACTTTGTTTTATAGTTATAAAACAGATTACGAGTAATAAAAGTTTCACCAAACAGCATATATTCATATTAATTCGTAAGAATAAACGAATTCCAACTTACAATCAGAAACGAACATCTGACATCATTTCGTTATCGGAGACTTGGCTAAAGAAAACCGAAAATATCCAAAACAAAGCATCTCCATAAAATGTTTGAAATATAACAGAACATTAATAAAAGAGTATAAAATGGACGATTACGAATTAATTGATAACAGGGAGGATCACCAATACGAATTTCATATTGGCAAACTGGTTCCAAAGATCGAGTATATCAAAAATAAAACCGGCGAAATCTATCTCACACATACGGAGGTTCCGGTTCAACTGGAAGGAAAAGGTGTAGGGAGCCAACTGGTCGAAAAAGTACTGAAGGATATCGAAAAGCAGGAGTTACGCCTGGTGCCGCTATGTCCTTTTGTAGCAGGATATATTAAAAAGCATCCTGACTGGCGACGTATAGTTATGAAGGGTATTAATATAGGATAAAGCGATATAGAGTATGGGAAAGAAAATTGAATATTCAAATGGCGAGCTGACCATTATCTGGCAGCCCGAATTGTGCAAGCATGCAGGTATTTGTGTAAAAACATTACCACAGGTATACAACCCCAAGGAAAGACCCTGGATAAAAATTGAAAATGCAACTACGGAGGAACTGATCGCACAGATCAACAAATGTCCGTCGGGAGCACTTAGTTACAGGCTTAATAAAAAAGAATAGAAACATAAAAAAGAATAGCTATAACTTAATTTCAGACTCCCGCCGGATTTGTTCACATACCGGCGGGAGTTTTTTTATTGTCCGAGAAAACATACGGCCGTCAGGGCATTGAATTATAATAACGCCACGTATCATCCCGTTTACGGTTCTTCCGTTTGTTTCTTTCCTTTTTTGAGAAAATCCATGTCAGTATGTCGTCCAGAGAGAAATAAAGTTTCACCGATCCACCCACCGTACCACGTTTCTGCCCATCCTTCACTACATCCGACGAATAAAGATTCCTCCCTCCTGCCGCAGCCGTCACCGGAAGCTTTCCGACCTGTATTTCTTTTTTATCAATAGGACGTGTGGGAGGCGGTGTATAAGCTTCTTTGTTTATTTTCATGCCGGTGTCTAACTCTATCACATACAGGCGAAAAACGCTCGGAGGCATCGATTTGTAATCCAGATTTTTATGTATGCTGTCCGTATCCGCCCGCAGATATTCGGAAAAGTCTTTCAGGATAGGCAACTCCGCCGGTGCTTCCAGTATTTGCTGGCCGGGTTCGTCTTCCAGATGAATAAACGTACCGCTACGGATCGCTTTCTGAAATTCGGGGTTGATACGGATCGTATCTTTTCCCGACAGAATACCCGACAACCACACTGAGTCCTCTTCACTCCAATCCTGCGCATACAACCGGACATAGGGGACTCCCATCAACATCAGAATAAGTAAACATTGCTTCAACATCATATAATAGAAACGTTGAAAACAACAGTATACTGCATGACCGGAAGCACCATCGAACAGAAATAATTTCGTTTACCATAAATCAGCTTTGTAAACTTGTCGAATATTCCTACTTTTACTGCCGGTTTCATTCTAAGATTACCAGTAGCGAAATATTTATGAACTAACACTATAATATTGTATGAAAAAGATTATTTCCCTATTTCTGGCTGCCAGCGCTTTTGCCTGTACACAGGAAAAGAGCGTGGACATCACGGTTACAAACCCCTCTTCCATTGCCCGTTCAAACGAAATCACAGAGATTTCAATGGACGCAGTAGCCAAGCTGAATGGTGAGTCTTTCATCATCTCCGACAACAACGGCAGGCAGATCCCTTACCAGATCACCTATGACAATAAAATTATTTTCCCCGTCGATGTGAACGCAAACAGCAACGTTACTTATCAAATCAAACCGGGTACACCAGACAAGCCGGCCATTGTAGCTTGCGGTAAGTTCTATCCGGAACGTGTGGATGATATTGCCTGGGAAAACGACCGCATCGCTTTCCGTACCTATGGTCCGGCTTTACAGGCTACCGGCGAACAGGCTTTCGGATATGATATCTGGGTAAAATGTGTATCGGAGCCAGTAGTCGACATGCGTTACAAGACAGAGTTGAATCCGGAGTCAAGAGCCAAAATCGCCGAATTGCAAAAGACAGACAAGAAGGCGGCGCAGGAATTGGCAAACTCCATCTCTTATCACATCGATCATGGCAACGGACTGGATTACTACAAGGTAGGCCCGACATTGGGTGCAGGTACTTCCGCCCTTTTGGCTAACGACTCTATTGTTTATCCGTACTGCTATAAAGAGTATGAGATTCTGGATAACGGCCCATTGCGCTTCACTGTCAAGCTGGTTTACAATCCGCTGACTGTAAAAGGGAATGACAATGTTATCGAAACTCGTATACTTTCCCTGGATGCCGGTTCACAGATGAATAAAATAGCACTTTCGTTTGCCAACCTGAACGAACCGACCCCGTTGGTAACCGGTATCGTTCTACATGAACCGAGCACAGATTATCAGGCTGACGCAACCAATGGTTATATCGCTTATGCAGACCCGGAAGATGCTACAAACGGACAAATCTTCGTTGGCGCAGTATTCCCGGAAAAGCTCAGTGATGCAAAAGCTGTCAACTTCTCCGATGCTGAAAAGAAACAACGCGGAGCAGACGGCCACGTACTGGCATATACGACTTATGCACCGGGAAGCGAATATACATATTACACCGGAGCCGGATGGAGTAAATGGGGTTTCCGGAACTCTGCCGAATGGTTTAAGTATGTGCAGGAATTTGCTCAGAAGGTTAAGCAGCCGTTGCAAGTAACTGTAAAATAAGTTTTTCAGGAATTTGCATTCATATCATTCATATCGGCATTTAACTACTAGTATTCAGATAGTTACAAATGAACCCACCTTTCAGATTGCCTTCAGCATATGAAGGCAATCTGAAAGGTGGGTTCATAGTTTAAAGCTATAAGTATCAGCTCTATAAAAGCGCGCTGAAGGCATGAAGGCAAAAAGAAGAAATTTAAGTTTGTTGTTTATCAGGTTCGAGCTTCAACTTTTTCTATAATAGAAAGTATCCCATACTACTAATCCTTTTATGCCATACAACTAGCACATTGATCATGAACAACTAAGTACTAAATCACGACCTTTTATTTCCATCCTGTACAGGATAGTCAACCAGGGTGTACAGGGTAATCGATTATGGTGTACACCCTGGTAGTCTAGCCTGTACACCGTAATTATAATAAGTCCTGACTTAACAACTAAAGGGTAATATGCTATTACCTAATTTCTCCCGAGCTTATTATTAATAGGTATCAATCTCTTTCATCGGATCCCAGAACACATGCTTCCAGTCCTTAATACGGTTATTCTCAACCATAATACCTTCTTCTGCCAGCTTCTCCTGCATTTCCGTCGGAGTGCCGAAAGCTTCTTTGCCGGATAAAATCCCCTGGCTGTTTACTACCCGATAAGCAGGGATGCCCGTTTCCTCACTATTGCAATTACCTAATACAGTCCCGACCATCCGCGACATATTCGGATAACCGATGGAACGGGCTATTGCCCCGTAACTGGTGGCACGCCCGTGCGGAACCGTTTTTACCATCTGGTAGACAGCCTGTATAAAGTCTGCCTTATCAAAGTTTGACATTTACAAAATCATTAAAGTTTTCCCGCCACTTCATTCAATAGTTTATCCCCGCCGGTTATCGTATCTCCATTCTCATTGAAGACACCGATCAGGTAACGTCCTTTCCAGATAGACGGGATGTCTCCGTTATACCGGTCTTTTATAAGCAGTTCACCCTCTTTTAATTCCTGTGACTGCTTGGTGAAAGCCATATATTGCGTCAATACCTCTTTTACTCCTTCCGGACTACTTCCATCCAGTATAAATAACTGGAAACTTTGTCCGTCACATTCGTATTTCGCGGTGTAAACAGCACGCAGAAACTCGTGACCGATAAAATTGGAAGTTATATAACTGGCTGAATAAGGTACTTTACCTTCTTCAGGGAACAAACGGACTGCCAACGGATAAGCGGCATTCGGGTCTATCTTTTCAGCCAACCCATTTCCTATTGTTTGCAATTCCCCGGATACGTCCCCGGTGGCATTACTCCATATCTTTAAATACATATTCCCTGCAAAGAAATAAAGATTGGTCTTATCCCCTTGTGCTTCTCCCCCGATCGGAAGGTATGCGAGATCGGACGAACGCTCCGAAGAATACATGCCGAATGCATCTTCCGGTGTTGCATGCCGGTAAGCCTGTATAGTTATATAGTCGGAGCCCTTCTTATACTCCATTGAAGTCATTTCCCTGAAATTATTCTCGATAAAAAGCGGAGCAGCTCCATTGATCCGGTCAAACAGGTTATCGGGATTGAAGACTTCCACCTCTTCCGATAGGGTCCAACCATCCACTGCAGGCAGCCATGATTTCAGTTCGTCAGGCGTCTGCGCACTCAGTGGACAAAAAGGCAAAAGAAACAAGAGCAACAAATAATTAATGTATCTCATAAGTCGGTATTATTAAGTCAGAAATTCATTCGGCACCTGCATAACCGGCGTGATAGCGGCAATCTTTGCCGATACATCGAAACCGGACGGACAAATCACCTGACAGGTCTCACAGTTGGAACAGATATCCGGCGAAAGCTCCAATTCCGCCAGTGTCTCTTTCGACATTCTCGAATATTTATAGCCATAGGCATACATATAAGCCCGCATAATATCGGGAATAGGAAGATGCTCGGGACATTGCGTTTGGCACTTTCCGCATTGCTGGCAATACAACATTTCCTGTCCGCAAAGGGAGGCCAGATATTCCTGCTCGCCGGAAGTCAGCTGCGGGTTGCGAGCGGCTGCCAGACATTCCTCCAGTTCGTCGTAATTGGAAAAACCGGGGATGGCAGTCGTAATATGTTCATTTTTCCAGGCCCATTTCAAACAGGCCTCGGCATTAATCTTCTTTTTGCCTTCGGCATCTTCGGTTCCTCCGGTCATGGTCTTCATGGCAACCAGGCCGATCCCGGCTTTAGCGGCACGGGCAATCGCTTCTTCCGTTTCTTTCAGGTTAGAGAGTTTAAAATTGTAACTCAGCAATATCACATCATAAATTCCGGTTTCGACAGCGGCATCCAGCAGTTCCGGCTTACCGGCATGTGCAGAAAATCCGATGAAACGGGTTTTGCCTTCTTCCTTAAACTTCTTCAGGACGGCAATCACACGTTCGTCTTTCACCTCTTCCACTTTATCCAATGCATGTGTATAGAACAGGTCTACATGATCCATATTCAGGCGTTGCAGGCTCAGATCGATCAGGTCAGTATATGTTTGCTCGAAATCTTCGCTCAACGGATAATCGAATTTCCCCTTTGTCGCAATAAAGAAACTGTCGCGAGGTTTGCCGGTAAAGAACTTCCCCAGCATTTCTTCATTCTTTCCATTCTGGTAGCCATGAGCCGTATCGAAATGGAATATACCGGAATTGTAGGCCGCCCTTACCACATTCGGATTATCGGCACGCATCACTCCCATACTCAGGATAGGAAGTTTTACACCCGTCCTACCAAGCGTACGGACAGGGATTTCATTCTCATTATCGGGTAACAAACCTGTACGGGAAACTGCAGCAGCCCCCGGAACAAGGATGGCACTAACACCTGCAGTGGCTGAAAGCCTGAAAAAATCTCTTCGATTAACACGTTTGGTTTTCATAGGATATATAATTATATGTGTGTATTTATCCGCCTGTGCCTCACAAATATAGAAAGATTTATCAAAATAATTCGTTTTTTCCATAGGGTATTTACTTCCTGAACGATCTTAGTAATACAAACGAGTAATATTCACCTTTAAAACAATACAGAGATGAAAACGCAGTATAGACAATCCGTCCGGTTTTTGCTGATCATATTATTAGTAGTAGGGATAAGTCCGCTACAGGCACAAGAGTTGGAGCGCGACGATGCCAACGCCGAATATATCACCGTAAGCGGAGTCGTAAAAGATAAGCAAAACAAGAAACGGCTGGAATATGTAAATATCTCCATCCCAGGTAGTAACTCAGGAACCATCACCAACGAGGAAGGGGAATTCTCTTTCAAGATCAAAGATGCTTCTCATGTAAAAGCGGTAGAAGTATCGCATATCGGATACTATAATAATAAGGTAGAAGTCAACGGCAACAATATCTCCGACCTGACTGTCTGGATGACTCCTTACGAGAATATGCTCGACGAGATCATCATCCATGCCAGCGACCCTCGCCTCATCGTGGAGCAAGCGATCCGGAAGATCCCGGCAAATTACAGCAAGAAAACAAATATGCTGACCGGCTTCTATCGTGAAACGGCCCAAAAGGGAAAAAGATATATCAACATATCGGAAGCTGTGATCGATGTCTACAAAACTCCGTATAACGAGTCGGCAGACCGCGACCGGGTACAGATCTATAAAGGTCGTAAGCTGTTGAGCCAGAAGAAAAGCGACACACTGGCCGTTAAGCTGCTCGGTGGCCCAAACATGTCGATCTATGTCGATATTGTGAAGAACCCGGATGTAATGCTCGACCTGGAATGCCTGCCTTATTATACTTTCAAAATGGAAGAATCAACCAATATAGATAACCGTCCGCAGTATGTAATCAGTTTCCAGCCCCAGGTCATCATGCCGTATGCCCTGTATTACGGAAAACTCTACATCGACAAGGAACGACTCTCATTTACCCGTGCAGAATTCAACCTGAGTATGGACGACCGCAACAAAGCGACCCAGGCTATCCTCAAAAAGAAACCGTTCGGATTACGCTTCCGCCCGCTTGAAGTGGCCTACCTGGTTACTTATAAGGAAAGGAACGGCGTAACTTATCTGAACTATGTACGCAACGGGGTACGATTTAAATGTGACTGGAAACGTAAACTGTTCTCTACCAATTACACCATCATTTCGGAAATGGTCGTGACAGACGGTAGAGAGGACAACGTAGGCGGTATCCCGTTCAAGATGGCATTTAAAGAATCGCAGTCGCTGTCCGACAAGGTGGAAAACTTTATGGATGAAGATTTCTGGGGTGCTTACAATATCATCGAACCTACGGAATCGCTGGACAGTGCTGTAAACAAATTAAAAAAGCAACAGAAATAAATTTCAATATCTTTTCGTACATTTGAAGGACTCTAATCATTAAGATCCACGGCATGCTGAACGATTTATTCGTACTTACTAAGATTAAAGAGGGGGACGTCAAAGCTTTTGAAGGTATCTTCCGGCTCTATTACTCTCCTCTTTGCCTGTATGCCGCGGGTATCACGGGTAACAGGGACGTGGCCGAGGAAATTGTTCAAGAGTTGTTTTATGTATTCTGGAAAGAAAAAGAGAAACTGCAAGTGTTCCTCTCCCTGAAAAGTTACTTGTACGGGGCGGTACGCAACCAGGCTCTCCAATACTGTGAACATCTGGAAGTACGCAACCGGTACCGGGAAAACGTACTTTCAGGAGATCAGGAAAGTAAACCTTCCGACCCACAGGATCAACTGGAATACAAAGAGTTGGAAACGCTGATAAACAGCACACTCAAAAAGCTGCCGGAACGCCGGCTTCGCATCTTCCGGATGCACCGCTTCGAAGGGAAGAAATATGCAGAGATAGCCTCTACCCTCTCCTTGTCGGTCAAAACAGTGGAAGCCGAAATGACAAAGGCACTTCAAATGCTCAGAAAAGAAATTGAGAATTATACACAAACAGTATGACTCGGAAAGAAAAGAACAACAGAAAAACGGACCAGGCGTGGACAACACTTTACAATCGCCTGGAGAAGGACGGTCTGATCACCCAAGCGGAGACACCTCGTCCATCGCTTCGTCTGACTGCATTCAAATGGACAGCAGCGGCTGTCATATTACTTTGCACCTATTTATCAATTAACTATTTCAATCAGACAGAAAAGGTTATCGACCGTAACCTGCTTACCCGGCAGAATAAAGAAACAATAACGCTGGCTACCACACTTGAAGACGGTTCCATCGTATATCTGGCAGGGAACGCAGCGATCCATTACCCGGAACATTTCCAGCCGGATAAAAGAGAAATATCCCTGCAGGGGAATGCTCTTTTCGATATAGCAGGAAACCGTGCCCGGCCTTTCCTGATCGAAACGGAAGATACACGTATCGAAGTACTCGGAACGGCTTTTAATGTGAAAAGCGACGGCTCGCAACCTTTCGAACTCTCCGTACAGCGGGGAATGGTGAAGGTGACGCTGAAAAAGAGCGGGCAGGATGTCTATGTAAAAGCCGGTGAAACGGCAACTCTCTCTTCACGTAAGCTTCAGGTAAGCCAGACGGAAAACCCGGATCAATTTTCCGAGATAACGCAGCAAATACGTTTCAAAGACGAACGACTGGCCGACATACTCCGTATTATCAACCTCAACACGGGTGATATACGTTTGCAGGCCATACCTGCTTTAGAAAGCCGGACACTCACCGTTACTTTCTCCAACAATTCGCCGGAGAGCATAGCGGAACTGATCTGCGCAGCCTTGAACTTGAAATATACACGTGATAAGAATGTATTTACGCTGCATGAGAACTAACAGGATAAAAACAACACGAGGTGAAACGGACCATCACATATCGCACACTCTACTTCCTCATCGGACTGCTATTAGCCGTAGCAGTTCCTTTGCAGGCGGACGATAACGATATTCTCGACCGTGTCATTCACCTTTCCAAAAACAAGGAAACGATTTACCATCTGTTGGGAGAAGTGTCCGAACAATCCGGTTACCTTTTCATCTACGACAGTAAAATTATCAATAACGAACAGATAGTCAAAATACCAGGCGGGAAATATTCCGTCAGGGAAGCAATCTACCTGATCACAGGCAATAAAGAACTTGGGCTCCGGGTGATAGGAAATCACATACTGATCTCGCCCCCCATAAAAACGACTCCGGCAGAAGCGGAACCGGTCCTTCCGGACAGTATTCGTTATTTCACACTGGAAGGTCTGCTGCGCGACAAATATACGAACGAGCCTATCCCCTTCGCCACTGTCGGTATCAGTGAGGAGGCTATCGGAAGCATCACCAACCAGGGAGGAGAATTCAGACTCCGTCTGCCGGACTCTTTACGCCAATCCCAAATCACTTTTTCTCATTTAGGTTATCAGCCGCTCGAAATGTCAGCATCGTTGCTAGCAGAGCGTTACAGTATGCTTACCCTGGAGCCCAAAGTCATTTCCCTGCAGGAAGTAGTGGTCCGCATCGCGAATCCTCTACGATTATTACGCGAAATGCAGGATAAAAAGGAGGAAAACTATTCACAACAACCGGTCTATATGACCTCGTTCTACCGGGAAGGGATCGAACGGAAAAATAAGTTCGTCAGCCTGACGGAAGGCATTTTTAAAATTTATAAAACGGCTTACACGAACCGTCCTGGGACCGATCAGTTAAAACTGTTAAAGATGCGACGTATCTCCAGCAACCAGGATAAAGACACGGTAATTGCTAAAATGAAATCAGGACTCAATGCCAGTCTTATGCTGGATGTAATGAAAGATATGCCTGATTTCCTGATGCCTGAAAGCGAGATAAACTATCCTTATGTCTTTGCCCATTCAGATATAACGGTCATAGATAACCGGATGGCCAACGTGATCTCTTTCGAGCAACGCGACTTCATCACTTTGCCGCTCTACAAAGGAAACTTATATATCGACGCAGAGAACAGTGCACTGCTTCGTGCCGAATTCGAGTTGCATCCCAAATACGTGAAAGAAGCTGCCGGCATGCTGGTTGAAAAGAAGAGCCGCAACTTGAAAATCACACCTCAAAAGGTTATTTACACCGTTACTTACAAACCCTGGAACGGAACTTATTATATTAATCATGTAAGGGGTGACTTGCATTTCAAAATAAAGCGAAAGAAGCAAATATTCGGTAGCACTCCCCTGCACGTCTGGTTCGAAATGGTTATATGTAAAACAGACACTGTTAATGTTAACCGTTTTACACGAAAAGAAACATTATCGACCCGAACCGTCTTTTCTGAAACAAAATTTAGCTATGATGAAGGTTTTTGGGGAAACTTTAATGTCATTCCACCGGAAGAAAAACTGAATGAAGCAATAGGTAAAATATCGTCGAAGATAGAAGAAACAGGTTACTAAGGGCTTAAAAATCATAAAGAGGGCCTTTTCTCAAAGGCCCTCTTTATAGGTTTTTAATAGGTATTAGTCTTTAAGGCAAAAAGATTGTTTAGGTTATCTGCATGCAAAGATGCGGGATTTTATGTTACTGCGCAAATAAAAAAAGATATTATAAAACACATTTTTAAAATTATCGAAACTTATTTGCAGCTTCTTCTTTTTTTTAACATTTTCTCCCGTTGCTTAAATATTGGTTTACCAACACAAATGCACACATATTTCATCGAATAGCAAGCAAAATAACGCAAGTATTTTTACTTATTGCTACTTTATATCTATTTTCCTTCTCGCAAAGAAAGGGAGTTAACATTCTAATACTTGCAAATATACAAATGTTTTTTTAATAAATACGACAGGTAGGGAACCGATGGTTGCATGTGTATTTTGTGTATTTTTGCACCCGTATCAAGGTGACATCAGGTACAGAGTATAAACGTTTAAATTATCTTTTTTCCATGTATACCGTAATTAAGCGAATGGAGGTTTCAGCAGCACATAGCCTGAAACTTTCCTATTCCAGTAAATGTGAGAACCTGCATGGTCACAACTGGATCATCACAGTTTATTGTCGCTCGAAAGAATTGAACGCCGATGGTATGGTAATCGATTTCAGCCATATCAAAGAGACTATCAAGAGCAAACTCGATCATCAAAATTTAAATGAAGTTCTCCCCTTTAACCCGACGGCAGAGAACATTGCACGGTGGATCTGTGACCAGCTACCCACCTGCTACAGAGTAGAAATAAAAGAATCAGAATCAAACACAGCGATCTATGAGAAAGATTAATGAGATTTTTTACAGCCTGCAAGGCGAAGGTTATCACACAGGAAAAGCAGCAATCTTTATCCGTTTTTCAGGATGTAACCTAAAGTGTAGTTTTTGCGATACAGAACATGAGGAAGGAACATTGATGTCCGATGAAGAAATCATCAAGGCTATCTCTGTCTATCCGTCCAACCTGGTCGTTCTGACCGGTGGAGAACCTTCTTTATGGATCGATGAAGAGTTCATCGACCTGCTCCACAAAGCAGGCAAGTATATATGTATAGAGACAAATGGGACCCGGAAGTTACCGGAAGGTATCGACTGGGTGACTTGTTCGCCGAAAGAAGGTGCACCAATCCGTATCGACAGGATGGATGAAGTAAAGGTAGTCTATCTGGGCCAGGATCTATCGGCCTACATCGACCTGCCGGCAAAACATCATTACATACAACCTTGTTCATGCAGGAATACGGCAGAGATTGTAAAATACATCCTGCAGCATCCGGAATGGCAACTCAGCCTGCAAACCCATAAGTTGATCGATATACCTTGATCGGTTACATATATAAAAGGGTATTCTAATATAGAAAATATTGAACCTGCCTGTTCCATTATGACGGCGCCTGTAAGGGCGGTTCGCGAACCGCCCCTACCAACGAAACTACATTCAAAACTGACAATATGTGAAACATTCCCTTCTGACAAAAACAAATTCAAAACATTTTCTTACAATGCAGTCATTTTATTCAAGATCTTCGGAAACTGTATGGCAAAAATAATCGTACAACAAATGGCTGCCGTCGCATCTGATATAGCCTCCGCTGAATAAACGCCGATCATCCCCATGAAACGCGGCAAGATCAGGGCCAGCGGGACAAGTAGAAAGACCTTACGAAGCAATGCGATAAAGATAGATATCTTGGCCTGCCCGAGAGCAACGAACATATTCTGGCAGGCACGTTGCAAACCGAAAATGGTCATTCCCGCTAAAAAGACAGGCATCACTTCCGTTACTGTTTGTATCAGTTCCTGGTCTGACGTAAAAGCAGAAGCGATAACCGACGGGAACAAGATCATCAACAACATCAAAATTAAGTTGAACAGGAACATAAAGGTCATCGCTATCTTGAAACATTCCTTTACCCGTTTCTTGTTTCCATGTCCGTAATTATAACTCACTATGGGTACAAAACCCAAGGCAAACCCGGTAAGCGGCACACTCACAAAAAGCATGGCGCTCTGCATGACAGTCAATGCACTCACATAAATGTCCCCAAACGTCTTCAATGTCCCGTTCAGAACGAAACCGACCAGGCTTTCGGTACTTGCCATAATAAAAGGTGAAGCGCCAAGTGCCAGTATAGCCCCGATCACCTTTTTATCCGGTTTCATATAATTGACTTCGAGCCGCAGGGAAGCACGGGAAGAAGTCAGGAACGACAACACCCAGATAGCAGTGGCGGCCTGCGAGATAATAGTGGCCAAGGCCGCACCTTTCACCCCCATATTGAATACAAAAATGAAAAGCGGATCGAGCAGGATATTGAGTATGGCACCAATCACCACCGACCACATCGCTATGGCAGGACGTCCCTGCGTATTGATAAAAGTATTCAAACCGACCGATATCTCCACAAACAAGGTTCCGATAAGATAGATCGAAAGATAGTCTGTCGCATACCCCAGCGTTTGTTCGGATGCGCCGGTAAACAACAATATCGGCTCCATGAATATATATGACAGGCTGGATGTCAGGACCGTGAATAATAATAACAGGACAAAACCATTCCCAAGTATCCTTCCGGCCTGCTGACGGTTACCCTGCCCGAGTGCAATAGCAGCAAGCGGAGCACCTCCACCGGCCACGATAGCAGAAAAAGCGGAGATCAGGATAATAATAGAACCTGCTACACCGATACCGGCCAACGCCGGAGTTCCTATTCCGGGAATATGGCCGATATAAATGCGGTCTACTATATTATAAAGCAAATTGACCATCTGGGCAACTACCGCAGGAAGTGCCATCCGGAAAACAAGCGGCAACATCCTATCGGTACCCAGCCGCTCTTCGTATATATTATTCATGAATCAAATATACCGGACTTCCATTCCCCGAACGGTATCATTGATGTTGCCATTATCATAAACCAGCTCTCCGTTCACGAATGTTTGGGAGACACTGTGATGGAAGGTCGTTCCTTCAAAAGGCGACCAGCCGCATTTATACATTATATTTTCGGGAGCAACTGTCCAGCTCTTTTCCGGATCGACCAGTACAAGGTCGGCATAATAACCCGGACGGATATATCCGCGACGGTCGATATGGAATAGTTCTGCCGGCATATGTGCCATCTTTTCCACCACCTTTTCATACGTAAAACAACCTTCAGCGACCATTTCGAGCATAGCCACCAATGAATGTTGTACCAACGGACCACCCGAAGCAGCCTTTAGGCAGCTTCCCTCCTTCTCCGACAATAAGTGCGGAGCATGGTCGGTAGCCACGATATCGATCGTATTATTTTTAACCGCATCACGCAAAGCGATACGGTCGGCCAGCGTCTTGATGGAAGGGTTCCATTTGATCCGGTTGCCGTACTTAGCATAATCGCCATCGTGGAACCAGAGATGGTGCACACATACCTCGCCTGTAATTTTCTTTTCGCTCAAAGGGATTGCGTTACTCAGCAATGTCAACTCTTTGGCGGTAGACAGATGGAGAATATGTAAACGGGAGTTCAGGCGCGTTGCCAATTCTACCGCTTCCGAAGAGGATGCATAACAAGCCTCTTCACTTCTGATCTTGCTATGGTAGGAAATATCGAGATTCTCGCCATACAGTCCGGTGTAATAGGCCAGGTTACGTTTGATCACTTCTTCTTTTTCCGCATGGATGGCAATCAGCATATCTGCTTCGCCGAAGATACGTTCGAGACTTTCTTTTTTATCTACCAGCATATTTCCCGTTGAAGAACCGAGAAAGAGCTTCAAGCCCGGCACACGGCTACGATCCAGTTTACGGATCTCATCCATGTTATCGTTCGTTCCTCCGAAAAAGAAAGAATAGTTGGCAGCAGAGGTTTCCGCACCTCGTTGTAACTTCCATTCCAGATCGGTGACGGTAGTTGTCTGCGGCTTGGTGTTCGGCATATCCATAAAGGTCGTTATACCACCGGCTACGGCGGCACGGCTTTCACTGGCTATGTCTCCCTTATGCGTCAGGCCCGGTTCGCGGAAATGCACCTGGTCGTCGATGGCTCCCGGCAACAGGAGTTTACCTTCGGCATCGATTACCTGTACGTTTCCTGTCGTTTCAGGAACGGTTCCTTCAATAACTTCGGCTATCTTATCTCCATCAATGAGGACTGATCCCTTAAACATACGTCCCTCGTTAATGATGCAAGCGTTTTTTATCAGAATTTTATTCATATATTTTGTGTTTATTGTCACAAATGTACATGATTCTATTCAAAAACAACACAAGCCGGAGCGGTTATTCATAAGAATAAGCCTGAATTTCTACCGGACCGAGCAAACCGGACGATTGCAGAGGCGAGTCGGATTTCCAGGGATTCACGTTTGTCCAGGTAGCCCGTTCATTTTCGGGTAATGCTTCATCGCCGATCAAACGATTCATCCAGTTATTCACTACTTCCACTTCGATCAGGTTTTCTCCTTTTTGCAGGAACTCCCCGACAGGCAGGCGGTAAGGCGTTGTCCAGACACCACCGGCATATTGTCCGTTGATCTTTACTTTCGCCATCACCATAACTTTTCCCAGATCCAGGTAAAGTGCTTTCTGCGGTAATTCATCCAGTGTGATCCGATTGGTGTAAACTGCCTTTCCTGAGAAATAACGGATAGAAGGATCGGCATGCTTTGTCCAGTCCTTTAGCTCCGGAAAAGCAACGGTTCCCTCAGGCCCTCTTTTCCCCTTTTCAAAAGTGACTTGCCAGGGAGAAGTTATTGCGGCAAGTATCTCTTTACGCGGATAATTCCGGGCAGTCGTTCCCTTGGGAGCACCTTTCTTACGGAAAATAATAAATGAACTTTCATAACCTTCCAGACGTATAGGGACGGTTGTTGCTCCACCGGAACACGTAAACTCGGGCAAGCTACGTATCTCTGCCGTCAACGGATTCCAAAGTTCCGGTATTTTACCAGTCACACGGAAAGAAGGAGTTATCTCAATCGGTGTTTCACTCTGGTTAGAAATGAAATAAATATCACCTTCCTGTGTCGCACGATGAATAAACAAAACAGGACTATCCGAAGCAACGCTTAAATCGGCTTTTATATCCAGAGCATCCAATACAGGCTGCAAAGAGGTGGACGGCATAAATAAACGTCCCTTTCCGATAGTACGCATTGGTTCCGTTTGATTGCCCCAAAGTTCAGCAGCCAAAGAGTTTACTTCCTGGTCGGCTGCCGGATAATTGCTCAGGCTGGGAGAACAGACAGGGGCAGGTCCCATAATGCAGGCACCAGCCAACAACAACTCCTTTATCTTCCGCAGTACTTCCGGACGCATTGTTTCCAACTGGGGCAAAACAAGCAGACGATATTTCATTCCACTCGATAAAACGATGTTGCCACCTTCCACTGTTGCATGTTCCAGCAGAACTTCTCCATTGATATAGTCGAAAGAATACCCTGTCGGGAGTTCCGGTGTACAGACACCGGTCATCTTGGGAGCATCTTCTCCGATGAAATAGGCAACATCTGCTACATATTGGCCTTGTTGCAGCATGAAATTACATCTTTTCAGATATTCGATGAAAACATCCATCTGGCTGAACCAGGTATTCTTCCGGTTGAATTCGTTTCCGAACCAGGCATCCAATCCCGGTTCACGGTCTTCAAACGGCTGATGAATAAACAAATGTAATAAAGTGCTGTTTATCCCTTCCGTAAAGAAGCGGTCCCCACGTTGCTTCATCAGGTAAGGATAACGGCTGAAAGCAGGTCCACCGCTGGTAAACGACTCGGCCCAGATCCGTTTCTTCCCATAGATATGTCCGCAGGAAGAGGCAGCCCGGTTCTCGATATCTCCCAGCGAACCTTCACTCCAGAACTCTCCGGCTATCTCGTCAGACTGTCCGCCATATTGCAGAAATTCACCCGGAAATCCCCAATGCCCGTAATTCTCCAGCCAGGTTGTCAATCCGTACTGATGGCAAACATCCCGCAAGCCACCTACATAATCGTAAGAAACCCGGTCGGCCACCAACCGCCGCAAGTCCCATAGGAAACGGTCTGACAGATCTGGACTTCCCACTACAACCCCATTCAAGGCCGGAAGGTAAGGAACCGGATCATATCCGTAGCGTTCTCTGAAAACAGCAATCATATCATCCGTCCAGTTTTGTCCTCCGGTTTCATAACTATCCTGTACTACGACTTTAAAGCTTTTCCTGTCGGCTTCCGGGATACGTTTCAATATCTCGCCGATAAAGGCATCGAAATGGAAAGCCACATGTTCCCGGCTCATCTTATCGATCTCAGGCCCGGTTGCTTCGGGCGCTGCCGGGGAGTTCGTTACACCTGTCGGCAACATAACCATCCGGCGGATCACCCAGTCTCCTTCAGGCACTTCCCAGTCCAACACCCCTTCTCGGGAGAAAACCGTCAGGTCTTTAATCGCCTCCGGAGAGACCAGTAAAGAAGCATCGTTCACGGCCGGCTGTTTCTCCCAGAGATAATCATCCCACATAGGCAACGGAGTCTGGAACATCTTGGCTAACGACTTTTCAGGATAGCGCTCTACCATCGGAGAAGAAGAAAGTGTCACTTCCCCTACACCGTCTCCCTCGGCGGACATCTCCAGACGAAACTGCGAAGCAGTGGTTTCCGGTAGAGAGATAACAACCGGAGCGTAAGGAATAAAGCCCACATTAAGAGCCGGATTACTCCGGTCGATAGTGAACTGCCGTACCAGTTTTTCCTGCCCTCCCTTTTTAACCCACAGTTTTGCAGTTGTTTTAAAAGGAGTGTTAGCCTGATAGATTAATGTACGTATAGTTTCTTCTCCATCGAAGATCAAGACGGAGGAAGCCGGCTGCCCGGACTTCTTATTTATGGTCCAACTCTTTTCCGCTACTGCCTTACCCGGCGAAGGATAAGCGATAACGCATACATCCTGTTCGTCTTTTCCCACAGAGGGTAAAACCAGTTGCATACGCTTAGGCCCGGTTACAATCGTATCGGCAGAGGTCAGATAACGCATGGCTTGTGAACTTTTCACCCAAGGACCTCCGGACTGGCTCCATCCCGGGCTATTAAATATTCCGATCTCGATATCCAGCTCCGTGGCCTTCTTCAATGCGGCATGCAATATCTCCCACCACTCAGGGCTTAACAATTTATTATCGCCATAATCAATACCGTCTATACCGATGTTACCGATAAACGCACGGTTTATCCCGGCTACCTTCATCGCTTCCAGATCCCGTTCGACACCTTCTTTTGATATATTGTCGGAAATCCAGTACCAGTAAACACCAATCTGTGTACTGTCGGGGATCATACGGAAACCTTGTTCGATATCGGCAAAAGAAGCATCGTTCTCCGATATATCTCCTTTATTACAGGAAAGGAAACTCAGACAAGCCCCAATGGCAAGGGAGGATAGAAGTGTTATTTTCGTCATAGTCTATCAATTTACAGATAACAATAAACTCCGGAGAGCTTTTATACAGACAAAAATAAACCTTATATCCTCCCTGACTGCTTATAAAAATGACAGTATATCTTTCAAATCTGACAGGTCTGAATCTATATTGCGGCACAAACGGCAGAAAGACTTTGCCCCGGAGCATGATCGGATGGTACGATTATCTTCAGGTCATAATCGTTGATCTTCATAGATAAAGAAGATTGTGTATGAGTAGGATCGGCGGCATCGATACGAATATTACCGTCTTTCTCTTCGATCTTGTAAATACCCGGCGTTTTTATCTCCAGCGACAGATCGGTTGCCAGACGGATCGTTCCTTCTTCGTAAGCGGTAATATAATAAGAACCAGGTATTGCCACCGCCTGCATAGAGGCATCATTACGAAGTATACGGATATCTTCCGTGCGGAAAGAAGCCGTTCGTTCGGCGGTAGAAGCCGGCAGGATAAGGTATTGGTAAGAGGCCGGAGCCTGCTTTTGGTGACGGATATACAGAGATATCACCTCTCCTTCCACCGTCTGCGGCGTGTATGAGCCCATAAAGTCAGACCAGCGTCCGGAACGCTTTTCTGAGATTGCCACACAGTTCTCCGGTTGCATCAGGATATAACCAATACTATCGTGGAAGAAACGCAACGCCTTTCCAGTGGCGGTAAACGTACCGTTCACCGGATTCCAGCGGTTGTTCTCGAAGTAAGACAATTCGCTCCGCTTCTTCCGCTGATCGATGGAAGTTGTTATATTCAGCGTACTGTCCGACTGGATACCGGCTCCCAGGCATAACATGAAATCATCGGTAATCACCCACGATTTACGGGCGTTAAGGCCGTCACGGTTCAAGATCATAGCTGTCATACCTGTGCGACCATCGGTCACGCCTCCGACAAAAGCCGTTTCATTGCGGGTATGTGCACCATAACTACGTGGAGACGGAACCGGTGCATCACTCTCGTAAGAAGTTATACCTGGTATTTTACGCCAATCCCAGAAAGGGAAAACATTCATATATTCGTCCCCGTTACGATAGATATAAGTGGCACCGTCGCCCATATAAAAACCTTTCAGATTGTCTTCGTTGACAAGTTCCGTACCAATCACCCGCTCGGAAGCCATCTTTATGGAAGCCATCCACTTCGGCGCACGGTGAATGGTCTGGTCCGAGTCCCAGAAATGTTTCTGTCCGGTAAAGGCAGTTCCCCGGGGTTGTTGCGGTGGGTAATTATCGTCGAGGAAAGCTTGTAGCTTCCCGGCATCGGCAGGAGAACTTCCTCTTCGGAGCGAGTTCGCAGCATTTCCCATAGCAAGAGCCTTGTGGATGGGAGCATTATGGAACAACTGGCGGTCGAGTGCATTTACATCCATATAGCCACGCCAGATGATCCAGCGGTAACCTTCCGTCAACAGGTTATTCAGGATAGATTGCTGTTCGGTATTCAAGGCAAATGATGTTCCGGCAAACAATCCCGAGTAAAAACTCATCTCCGAAAGATAAGCCAGTCCATAGTTGCCGAATTGCTGCTGCGGCCCGTGCTGGTGGAAACTCCAGTCTCCCTTGATTCCCTCCTCGCGTCCGGTGGTTATTTCGGAAACGATCGTGTCGCGGGCAGCCTTCACCAATTCATAATCGTCTAGTAAAAGCCCTTTCATCAATACGTTTCCGGCCAGCCATACTTTATTTTGTCCTGTCATACCGAAATGTGCGTTGTCCATCACCTTCACGGCCTCCTTCTGTTCGGCTGGCGTCATCTGTGTACGGAGCAGGATAAAAGCCGGACCGAAAGTCTTGGGAATGCCGATCTCGTTATACCACCAGTTCTTGCAGACCGGCTTCGTACGAAACCAATAATCGAGTGCCTGATGGATCACGGTCGAGAAGCGGGGCGACCAGGTGCAGGACGGTCCCTCGGCATGATATAATTTAGCCAGTTCCAACACACGGTCGGCATGCTTTTTCGCATCCCATCCGCTGCGTTTGGTATCCGCATAATTGATATCCGGCCAGGAACCGTCTTCATTGATCTGTTCCATATAACCTTTTATCTCCTCCATGTTGAAGGGATACCGCTGATGCAACTCGACGACCATCTGATCCGACATTTCCGTTTCGGGCGGAATACCCGACAGAATACGGTTCAACAGGTCGGAATCATCGTTGGAGTCGATTAAAGATTGGATATAGTTTTGCCGGATATGCTCTAGCTCTTCACCGGGTGTCTGCGAAAACACATTCACAGACAGAAACAAAAGTGCGGATAACAATAAGGTATTTCTAAAGAGTTTCATAAGTATCCTCCTACTTCTTCTGCGGATACTTACGGAACAGGCTCCACCACTTCAGCTTAAGCACACCGAACAACGCCTCTCCGAAGATGGAAGAGTTCATTTTCGACGTTCCCAATACACGGTTAATGAAGATAATAGGTACTTCCACCAATTTAAAGCCGCACTTATAAGCAGTAAACTTCATCTCGATCTGGAAAGCATATCCTTTAAAATGAATATGATCGAGATCGATCGTTTCAAGCACTTCGCGACGATAACATTTGAAACCGGCTGTCGTATCCTGCACCTTCATCCCGGTAACGAAACGGACATATACAGATGCATAATAAGACATCAGAACGCGACCGAGCGGCCAGTTCACCACGTTTACGCCATTGCTGTAACGCGAACCGATAGCGACATCGCCTCCCTGCTCCGTGCAGGCAGCATATAATTTAGGAAGATCATTCGGGTTATGACTGAAGTCGGCATCCATTTCGAAGATGAAATCGTACTTATGTTCGATCGCCCACTTGAAACCGCAGATATAAGCTGTTCCCAATCCTAGTTTTCCTTGTCTCTCCACCATGAATAGACGTTCCGGGAACTCCTTTTGCAAACGCTTCACAATATCGGCCGTACCGTCGGGCGATCCATCATCTATAATCAAAATATCAAAGTTCTTTTCCAACCCGAATACCGCACGGATAATATTCTCAACATTCTCTTTCTCGTTGTAGGTAGGAATAATAACAATACTGTCTGACATAATCTACAATTCTATTAGTTGACAGTTGACAAGTGACAGTGGACAGTTGCCCCAAGCATCTATTTAAGCGTCAACTATCCACTGTCAACTGTTAACTTAAGCGCGAAGGTACATATTTTAGTTGATTTAAGCTTATTAGTCTATACTATTTTGAACAAAAAGTCTACCTTTGTAAAACATTACAGTGACATTTGCATCTGTAAACTGTCACTTGTCAACTGTCAACTATTTTAATGGAGGTACAAGAATTACTTAAGATATTTGGCGCCCACCCACAGATAACTGCTTTAGATGCCCTTTTGAACGATAATACGTCAAACAATATATTCCTCAAAGGGTTAAACGGATCGGGCGCAGCAATGACAATCGCTTCTCTTTTTTTAAAAAGAAGGGGAAGCTATGTGTGCATACTTAACGACCAGGAAGAAGCCGGCTACTTTTATCACGACCTGATTCAGTTGACCGGCAGCAGCGATATTTACTTCTTCCCTTCCGCCTATCGCCGGGCAATCAAATATGGACACGTCGATCCGGCCAACGAGATCCTGCGTACCGAAGTGCTCAGCGTCCTGCAAGACCCGAAAGCACCGTTCGTTATCGTCTCTTATCCCGACGCACTGGCTGAAAAGGTTATATCGCGCGACGAGCTGAAAAAGAACACACTAAAGATCAGCGTCGGCGAGAAGCTGGACAACATGTTTGTTTCCGATGTACTCGACGAATACGGTTTCGAGCAGGTTGATTATGTATACGAGCCCGGACAATACGCCCTCCGCGGGAGTATCCTCGACGTATTCTCGTTCTCGTACGAGTTTCCCTACCGTATCGACTTCTTCGGAAAAGAGGTGGAAACGATCCGTACGTTCGATGTGGAAACGCAGCTATCCAAAGAGAAACTGGAAAGTATCTATATCGTTCCGGAAATGAACAAGAGCAACCGTACCAATACCCTGCTACTCGACTCACTGCCAGCCCAAACGATCCTGGCGGCTAAAGACCTGGCCTGGACAAAGGAACGGATCGACAGCCTTTGGAACGAAGAGCCGGTCGTAGGAGACGAAGAGTCGTTTGCCGACATCGACAAGATGCGTGCCAAGCTGGTGACCGGGAAGGATTTCCTACGGGCAGCATTAAACTTCCGCCGGATGCATTTCGGGGTACGACCCACAGGCGTTGCCGATGCAACACTGTCCTTCAATACACAGGCACAGCCTATCTATCATAAGAATTTCGATATGGTAAGCAGTTCTTTCCAGAGTTATCTGGAGAACGGCTATACATTATATATATTAAGCGACGTAGAAAAACAGGCTACCCGCATCCGGGCCATCTTCGAAGACCGGGGAGAGAATATCCCCTTCACGCCGGTCAACAAGACTATACACGAAGGTTTTGCCGACGAGACCCTGCGCATCTGTCTTTTCACCGATCACCAACTCTTCGACCGTTTCCATAAATTCAACCTGAAAAGTGAAAAGGCACGAAGCGGAAAGCTCACACTGTCGCTCAAGGAACTGAACCAGTTCAGCACAGGCGATTACATCGTACATATCGATCACGGCGTCGGACAGTTCGGCGGACTGGTGCGCACCGAAGTGAACGGCAAGATACAGGAAGCGATCAAACTGATCTACCAGAACAACGATATCATCTTCGTCAGCATCCATTCGCTTCACAAACTCTCCAAATATAAAGGGAAAGACAGCGGTGAAGCTCCCAAACTGAACAAACTGGGAACAGGAGCCTGGGAAAAGATGAAGGAGAAAACGAAGAAAAAGGTCAAAGATATTGCCCGCGACCTTATCATCCTCTACTCCCAGCGCAAACAGGAGAAAGGTTTCTCCTACTCGCCCGACAGTTTCATGCAGCACGAACTGGAAGCAAGCTTCATCTACGAAGATACGCCCGACCAGATGAAAGCGACGGCCGATGTTAAGGAGGATATGGAAAACTCACGCCCGATGGATCGTCTGATCTGCGGTGATGTGGGCTTCGGAAAGACCGAAGTAGCTATCCGTGCCGCTTTCAAAGCGGTTTCCGACAATAAACAGGTAGCTGTGTTAGTGCCGACTACGGTACTGGCTTTCCAGCATTTCCAGACCTTCTCGGAACGCCTGAAAGATTTCCCCTGCCGGATCGATTATATCAGCCGGGCCCGGACATCGGCACAAATCAAAGCGACATTGAATGATGTGGCGGATGGAAAAGTGAATATACTGATCGGCACACACCGTATCGTCAGCAAAGACGTGAAGTTCAAAGACCTGGGATTACTGGTTATCGACGAAGAGCAGAAGTTCGGTGTCTCCGTCAAAGAAAAGCTTCGCCAGATGAAGGTGAATGTAGACACATTGACCATGACGGCTACGCCTATTCCGCGAACGTTGCAGTTCTCACTGATGGGTGCGCGCGACCTGAGCAGCATTACGACTCCGCCGCCCAACCGTTATCCGGTACAAACGGAAGTGGAACGTTTTAACCCGGACATTATCCGCGAAGCGATCAATTTCGAAATGAGCCGTAATGGGCAGGTGTTCTTTATCAACAACCGCATTCAGAACATTTACGAAATAGAACAGCTTGTACGCCGGGAAGTCCCCGATGCCCGCATAGCTGTCGGCCACGGACAGATGGAGCCGGATAAACTGGAAAAGATCATCCTCGACTTCGTGAACTACGAATACGATGTACTGATCGCCACCAGTATCGTGGAAAGCGGCATCGACGTACCGAATGCCAACACCATCATTATCAATAATGCACAGCAGTTCGGTTTGTCCGATCTGCACCAGTTGCGCGGACGTGTGGGACGAAGCAACCGCAAAGCCTTCTGTTACCTGCTCTCCCCTCCTCTCTCTTCGCTGACTCAGGAAGCACGTCGCCGCCTGCAAGCTATCGAGAACTTCTCCGAGCTGGGAAGTGGTATCCATATCGCCATGCAAGACCTCGATATACGCGGTGCCGGAAATATGCTGGGAGCCGAACAAAGCGGTTTCATTGCCGACCTCGGTTACGAGACATACCAGAAGATACTGGAAGAAGCAGTAGACGAACTAAAGAGCGACGAGTTCGCCGATCTCTATGCCGATGCAGACGATAGCAAACGGGATTCGGGCAGCGAATATATCCGCGAAACACATATCGAAAGTGATCTGGAACTGATGTTCCCTCCTACGTATATCCCCAACGACTCGGAGCGTATCTCGCTCTATCGCGAACTGGACAAGATGGAAGAGGAACGCGATATCCTTGCCTTTACCGAACGCCTGAAAGACCGTTTCGGTAAAATACCGAAGGAAGGAAAAGAATTGATCCGTATCGTACGCCTTCGCCGCATAGCCAGGAAACTGGGTATGGAGAAGCTGGTCATGAAAAAAGGACAGATGAGTATCTTCCTGGTAGCTAACCAGGACAGCCCGTATTACCAGAGCGAAGCATTCGATAAATTATTAGCATTCATACAAAAACATCCCCGCGAATGTATGATCCGGGATGTGAACGGTAAGCGCAGTATCGTCGTAAAGAATGTCAGTACAGTAGAAACCGCCTGCGCACTGCTTGAAGAAATTGAGAAATCCTAAAACAAAGATGTCATGAAAAAAACATTGGTAGACCTTTTTGAGAGTTCGGTGAAACAATATCCCGACAACCCGTTCCTATGGGAAAAGACAAAGGACAAATTTGAGCCTACCACCTACACACAGGTCAGGGATCAGGTATACGCCCTGGGAGCCGGACTGGTTGCCCTGGGAGTAAATAAAGGTGACAATATGGCCTTGCTCAGTGAAGGCCGCAATGCCTGGATTATAGGCGAACTGGCCATGTTCTATGCCGGAGCCACCAACGTGCCCCTCTCCATTAAACTGGAAGAGGCCAACGACCTGTTGTTTCGCCTGACGCATGCCGATGTGAAATACATCATGGTCTCAGGCAACCAACTGAAAAAGATACGGGCCATTATGGATAAGTTGCCCCTGATCCGCCAGGTAATTGTTTTTGACGACCAACCGGAATACAAAGAAAAAGAGATACCGCTTTCGAAAGTGATGGAAATGGGGACGGAATATCTTCAGGCACATCCGCTGGAGGAATTTCTGGCTATCGGCCGATCGCTTACAAATGACGACTATGCAACGATCACCTACACCTCCGGTACGACTGCCGATCCGAAAGGGGTGATCCTGACGCACCGTAATTATACTGCCAATGTCGAACAATCGCTTACCTGCGTGGATATCGACGACACCTGGCGTACACTGGTTATTCTACCGCTCGACCATTGTTTCGCGCATGTGGTCGGTTTCTATATATTTATGTATAAGGGAGCCTCCGTTGCCACGGTACAGGTTGGAAAGACGGGAATGGAGACATTGAAGAATATCCCGATAAATATCAAGGAGTTCAAGCCTTACCTGATATTGAGTGTCCCGGCACTGGCCAAGAACTTCAAGAAAAACATCGAGCAAGGCATCCGTGCGCAGGGTAATATGGTCAACCGCCTGTTTCACATGGGACTGGATGTGGCCTATACTTACAACGGAGACGGTGGGGATGATAAAGGTCGCGGCTGGCGGTTCCTTTTGAAACCGGTTGTCAGCCTGTTCGACAGTATTATCTTCTCGAAGGTTCGCGAGAACTTCGGCGGAGAGTTGAAGTTCTTTATCGGCGGCGGTGCACTGCTGGATAAAGACCTGCAGAAATTCTACTATGCCATCGGTCTGCCGATGTACCAGGGGTATGGATTGAGTGAAGCAACCCCGGTTATTTCCACCAACGGACCGCGTCATCATAAGTTCGGAAGCAGCGGGGTACTCGTACAGCCGCTCGATCTCAAAATATGCGACCTGGACGGCAAAGAACTTCCGTCAGGTGAAAAAGGTGAAATCGTTATCCGCGGAGAAAACGTAATGGCCGGATACTGGAAGAACCCGTCTTCGACAGCCGATACCGTCAGAGATGGTTGGCTTTATACCGGCGATATGGGATATATGGGCAAAGACGGGCTATTGTATGTATTAGGCCGTTTCAAAAGCCTATTGATCGGTAGCGACGGTGAGAAATACAGCCCGGAAGGCATCGAGGAGGCGTTGGTCGAACATTCGTCCTGTATCGACCAGCTTCTGCTTTATAATAACCAGAATCCTTATACCGTTGCCTTGCTCGTCCCCAACAAGGATCGTCTGAAGAAGCATCTGGCACATCACCAACTGGATCTCAACTCGGAAAAAGGCAAAGAAGAAGCCATCCGTATCCTTCAAAGCCAGATAGACCGTTTCCGTAAAGGTGGCGACTTGTCTACCCTATTCCCTGACCGCTGGCTACCGACAACATTCGCTGTCCTTCCCGAACCTTTTACCGAACAGAACGGTTTGGTAAACAGCACCATGAAGATCGTACGCGGTAAAGTGGAAAAGACGTATGCCGACCGCATCGACCATCTATACACACCGGAAGGCAAGAACCCGGTAAATGCTGAGAATTTGAAGTCGCTATAAAGAATTACTAAACACAACAACTATGCGTTACAAAACTGTAATATCCGCTGTCGCCCTGGCCGCTTTGGCAACGACCTCGCCGGCCCTGGCAGACGGTGTAGCTAAACAAAACATCGACAAAGGCTGGACCTTTAAGCAGGTGCGCGGCAATAACTGGTACCCGGCTACCGTACCGGGTACAGTGCAAACCGACCTGATGGATAACAAGATTATCGAAGATCCGTTCTACCGCCTCAACGAACGGAGCATACAATGGGTAGACAAAGAAGACTGGGAATACAAAACGACACTGAACGTGTCTGCGGATGTATTCGACAAAGATAATATCGAGCTTGACTTCAAGGGACTGGATACATACGCAGATGTTTATCTGAATGACTCCTGCATACTGAAAGCCGACAATATGTTCCGTGAATGGAGTGTCCCCGTCAAAGGATTGTTGAAGAAAGACGGTAATGAGTTGCGCGTTTACTTCCACTCTCCTATCAAAGTAGACCTGCCGAAATTCGAAGCACTGAAGTTTCCGGTAGAAGCCGGCAACGACCAGTCCGAGAACGGTGGTATCTTCGATAAAAAGGTCAGCATATTCGCCCGTAAAGCTGGTTACCATTACGGCTGGGACTGGGGTCCACGTATCGTGACCAGCGGTATCTGGCGTCCGGCTTACCTGATCGGTTGGAATGATGCCCGCATCGACAATATCTTCTACGACCAGACCAGCGTGACGGCCAAACGTGCCGACATCAAAACCAGCGTACAGGTAATTGCCGACAAAGACGGGGAAGTAACCCTGGATATCAAGGCGGATGGTATCAAGACAACCTGGACAAAGAAAGCTCAGGTGAAGAAAGGAATCAACCTGATCGAAACCAACCTGACAGTAAACAACCCGAAACTCTGGTGGTCGCACGGACTGGGGGAAGCGCATCTGTATCCGTTCACGGCAACGATCCGTATGGACAACAAGATAGTCGATACCCACAAGACCAACCTCGGACTCCGTAGCATCCGTGTAATCAACCAGCCGGATAAGGATGGCCATACCTTCTATTTCGAACTGAACGGTGTACCTGTCTTTATGAAAGGGGCCAACTATATTCCACAGGATAACTTCCTGCCGCGCGTAACAGCCGAACAGTATGAAAAGACAATCAAGGACGCTGTCGATGTAAATATGAACATGCTTCGTGTATGGGGAGGCGGTATCTATGAGGAGGATCTTTTCTATGACCTGTGCGATAAATACGGTATCCTCGTATGGCAGGACTTTATGTTCGCCTGCAGCGTTTATCCGTTGACACCTGAACTGGAAGAGAATATCCGCCAGGAAGCAATCGACAATGTGATCCGCCTGCGTAATCATCCGAGCCTGGCTATCTGGTGCGGTAATAACGAAATACACACGGCCTGGTTCAACTGGGGATGGATGAAGAAGTTCGATCAATACGGTGTGACGGAACAGTTACGCAACGATACTAAAAAACTCTTTAATACTATCCTGGCCGATGTTGTAAAAGAGTATGATCCCGAGATCTTCTACTGGCCTTCCTCTCCCTATGGAGGTGATCCGGATGCCAAATGTGAAAGCGGAAAACCGAACTGGAACCCGAACGGTGATGCGCATTACTGGGGTGTATGGCAAGGCGTCGATTCTGTGTCTCACTTCAACAAAGTAAGAGCCCGTTTCTTCTCCGAATATGGTTTCCAGTCATTCCCCGAATACCAATCCGTATTAAAATATGCACCGGAGGAACGCGACCATGATATTTATTCGGATGTGATGATGGCACACCAACGGGGAGGCCAGATTGCCAACTCACGCATTGAAAACATCACTCTGGAGGAATATCACAAACCGAAGGACTTCCCATCTACGCTCTATATGAGTATCCTGTTGCAGGGTGATGCCATGAAGACTGCTATGGAAGCACATCGTCGCATGATGCCGTACAATATGGGATCGCTCTACTGGCAGCACAACGACTGCTGGCCTGTGGCTTCCTGGTCGAGCCGCGATTATTACGGCCGTTGGAAAGCCCAGCATTACTTTACCAAGAAGGCATTCCGGGACATCCTGGTTTCTCCGATAGCAGAAGACAGCCAATTGAACATCTGGATGATTTCCGATCGTCTGAAAGCCGTCAAAGGGAAACTGGATATCCGTGTGATGGATCTGAAAGGGAATGTCTTATTTGAAAAGAAAAGTAACGTAACATTGCCTGCCAATACCAGCAAAATACAGTTCTCAGCTCCGGTTGAAAGCGTGCTTGGCGGAAAGCAACCGAACGAAGTCGTAGTTAATGCCCGTTTCAGCGAGAGCGGTAAAGAGGCAGAAGTGATCTCCAATAACTATTTCTTCACCCGCTTCAAAGACATCGACTTCCCAAAAGCGGATATACAGATGACTTCCGTTCCCGCTGGCGATGGCTACGATGTAACTGTCGAGAGCAACGTCTTTGCCCGTGCTGTATTCCTCAGTATCGACGGCATCGACAATTTCTTCTCCGACAATTATTTCGACCTGTTACCGAACGAACCTGTTACGATCCATGTAACCACCCAGCTCGATAAAGCTTCATTCGACAAACAACTGAAAAGCCAAAGCATTGTAGATGCTTACTAGTTGATACGACAAGGGCTCTGATCTTCCAATCAGAGCCCTTGTTTTTCTTTACAGAACTGTTACGCTTATCTGCTTTCCTAATCCACGGAATATCTTATATAAGGTGGATAGTTGCACATCACATTTGCCATTCTCAATACGGGAGATATAGCTTTTCTTTGTTCCGATCTTTTCAGCAAGTTGTTCCTGAGTAAGACCGGCTTTAAGACGTTCTTCCTTCAGACGTTCGGCCAGGATAAAAGCTTGTGCTTCTTCTTCAAACTGATTACGTTCGGGAGTTCCTTCCGGACCATATTCTATATCCAACAATTCGTCAAATGTATGACACTGCATTATCTGCTGCTTTTTCTCTTCACTTAAATATTTATCTTTCATAATCATTCACCTTTCTTTTCCTTAAAATATTCTTTCATAATCCTAGCTGCCAACTGAATATCTTTCAATGGAGTTCTTCGAGACTTCTTTTGAATACCATTAAAAAGAACTACGATTTTACCTTTATCCAGACAACAGAAAATACGATATATATTACTTTCATATTCAATCCGTATCTCATATAGCCCTTTCACATCTTCCAGATGCTTAAAAAACCTGACAGGAATATTCTCTTCTGTCCGCACCAATTCTAAAACATACTTTATTTTGCTTCTGACCCCAGTAGGTAGAGGTACATAAAACTCTGTAAAATAGTTCTTATACCAAAGAATCTCTCTCCTATTTTTCATAATTAAGATTTTATTATTACACTTGCAAAGTTAACTAATTAATTAACACCCCAAACAAAATTCCTCTTCATTCTCACGCTTCTTGATTAAAGATTATTAATAACGCTCAGACTGCTGCTCCAAAGAAAAAGAGTACCTTTGCCAACTGCATTATCCGAGAAGGAATAACGTTAGTTTCATGGTAAAAAGAATTCGCTTTATATTGCTGTTGGTTCTATTGCAGGCAGTGACTGGCATCTCTGTTTTATATGCTCAAAGCATTACATCTGCATCCGGTATTGTGAAAGATTCAATTACCGGAGAGCCTCTGGCCTTCGTATCCGTCTATTTCGACGGTTCCACGATCGGTGCTATGACCGACGATAACGGAAAGTTTACCCTGCAAAATGATAAAGGGTATAATAAGCTGGCCTTTGCATCACTGGGATACGACACCAAGGTGATCGACCTGAAAAAAGGCCAGAAGAACGATGGTCTCGATATAAAGATACGTCCTACCGCTTTCGAGATTTCGGAAGTCGTGGTAAAGCCCAAGAGGGAAAAATACACCCGCAAAGATAATCCGGCTGTCGAACTTATCAAGAAGGTGATCGAGCATAAAAACGATAACCGTATCGAAGCAAAAGACGAATACCAAACGGAAGTTTACGAGAAACTATCCCTCTCGCTGGACGACTTCAACCCGGACTTCGAGAAGAACAAATTCATGAAGAAATTCAAGTTCATCCGAAACTATCTCGACACATCCGAGTTCAACGGAAAACCGATCCTGACCCTTTCCGTACGGGAAACGATTGCGGATAAGTACTACCGGAAGCAACCGAAAGCCGAAAAGACAATCGTCAAAGGGAAGCGTATGCAGGGTGTCGACCAGACGCTGGACGATGGTGGTGGCATCACCTCCAATCTGGAAGAAATATTTCAGGGAATCAACATCTTCGACAATAACATCAATATCCTGCTGAACCGTTTTGTCAGCCCGCTATCCTCTACCCTGGCCACCAGCTATTACAAGTATTATATC
The DNA here is from genome assembly GCF_900128505.1 of Parabacteroides timonensis. Taxonomy (NCBI): domain Bacteria; kingdom Pseudomonadati; phylum Bacteroidota; class Bacteroidia; order Bacteroidales; family Tannerellaceae; genus Parabacteroides; species Parabacteroides timonensis. Next base: position 454,464 of record NZ_LT669941.1, on the reverse strand, counting down.
ATGGATACGCTGGATATAGGAGGCGATAAATGTGTCGATCTGGGCTTTGTTCCGGTCAACAGCCAGAGTTACGGTTTTACCGGAAGATTGTATATTACGCTGGATGGCAACTATGCGGTAAAGAAATTCCTGCTTAACACGCCGGTCAATATCAACCTCAACTGGGTGGATAAACTTCGTATCGAACAGGAGTTCGAACGTATGCCCGACAGTACCTGGGTTGTCAAGAACGAAAACACGTACGTTAATTTCTATATTGTGAAAGGAGCGCAACAACTCTATGCACACCAATTAAGGAATTACGAGAAATATAATTTCAACGTCGAAAAAGCAGACTCCGTCTTTAACCTGTTGGGGCCGCTCCATACTTTGCCCGTAGCAATCGAACAACCCGATACGTTCTGGGTCAACAACCGGCATGTCCCTCTGAAAGAAAAGGAGAATGCACTCGACGACTTGTTGGCACAACTCCGCAAAGTTCCGGCATTCAACGTAATCATCAAAACGGCAGAGATACTTATCTCAGGGTATATTCCTACGGCTGGCGACAAGAAATCGACAAAGTTCGACTTCGGGCCAATGAACACGACCATCAGCGGTAACAGACTGGAAGGTGTACGCCTGCGTGTCGGAGGTATGACAACAGCCAACCTCAACCCGTATTGGTTCGCCAGCGGCTATCTGGCCTACGGAACGAACGACCGTAAACTGAAGTATAACGTCAAACTGACCCACAGCTTCAATAAAAAACTCTACCATGAAGGAGAAAGCCCGGTAAACAATCTCTCCTTCATTCAGGAATACGATGTATATACTCCGGGACAGGACTTCCTCTTTACCAGTAAAGATAACATCTTCGTTGCCTGGAAAGTGGGTGAACCTGTGACCAAGATGCAATATATCCGCAAGTCGATGTTCCAGTATGAGAAGGAATGGCTGAACGGCCTGACCTGGAGATCGTGGGTATATAACCAGAATAACCAGGCAGCAGGAACACTGAAATATATAGAACAGGATGCAAATGGTACTCTGATCCATAAGAAAAGTATCACCACCTCTGAAATCGGGACACAACTTCGTTTTGCCCCCGGAGAACGTTCTTATGATGGTCGTTCCGGCAAAGAGTCGGTATTTAACCTTTCGAAGGACGCCCCTATATTCAAACTGTCCCATCAACTGGGTCTGAAAGGGGTATTAGGCGGAGAATATAACTACAATCATACGGAACTCAGCGCTGAAAAGCGTATCTGGCTATCCTCATTCGGCCATATCGATACACAGTTGAAAGCCGGAAAAGTATGGAACAAAGTACCTTTCCCTCTATTGATACTACCGAATACCAACCAGTCGATCACCATTCAGCCGGAAGCATTCCACATGATGAATGCTTTGGAATTCGTGACCGACCAATACGTGTCATTCAATGCCACTTACTATATGAAAGGATGGATACTGAACCGCATCCCCGGCGTCAAGTGGTTACGCCTTCGTGAAGTAATCTCTTTCAATGGGATCTATGGTGGTCTGACCGACAAGAATAACCCGACAATGACTCCCGGCCTATTCGTATTGCCCGACGGCACACGTCCTCTGGGCAATACACCTTACATGGAAGCAAGTGTCGGTCTTGAAAATATCTTCAAGATACTGCGTATCGACTATTACCGTCGTCTGACTTACCTGAACGAACCGAATATAAAGAAAGGCGGGGTGCGTATTGCGCTACGATTCTCTTTCTAGTTGACAGATGACAGTTGACAAGTGACAGATATGGAAAAAGATATAAAAGATACAAGTTCTCTATTAAATCATGCACCGAATGCGTGGGCACTGATACCGCTATTGGTCTTTCTACTTACCTATCTGGTAGTTTCGATATTGGCCGGCGACTTTTACAAGATGCCTATCACGGTAGCTTTTGTTATCTCGTCGGTAGTTGCCATCGCTATATCCAAGGGAGGCAAATTATCCAACCGTATCGAACAGTTCTGTCGCGGAGCAGCCAACACCAACATCATGTTGATGGTGCTTATCTTCATCCTGGCCGGCGCTTTTGCACAGACGGCCAAATCGATGGGAGCCGTAGATGCAACCGTCAACCTCGCCATGTCGATCCTACCCGGTAACTTGCTGGCCGCAGGGATTTTCCTGGCAGCTTGTTTTATTTCTATCTCCGTAGGCACCTCGGTCGGAACGATTGTCGCTCTGGCTCCCGTAGCAGTAGGTATTGCCGCCAAGACAGGGATGCCCGATGCCCTGATGCTCGGTGTTGTAGTCAGTGGTGCGATGTTTGGCGATAATCTGTCGTTTATTTCAGATACAACCATTGTTGCAACCCGTACCCAAGGATGCAACATGAACGATAAGTTTAAAGTGAATATCCGTATTGCCCTTCCGATAGCAGTCATAACAGGTCTGTTATATGTATTTATAGGAAGCGGCATAGACAGTAACTATGTAGCCGGAACCATAGAGTGGGCAAAAGTAATCCCTTATGTGGTGGTACTTGTTACGGCTATCTGCGGAGTAAATGTGATGTTGGTATTGTTTATCGGTATCCTGTTGTCAGGTATTGTAGGATTGTTGACCGGAGGCTTCGATGTATGGGGATGGACAGCTTCGATGGGACTCGGTATCACCAACATGGGCGAACTGATTATCGTTACTCTGCTCGCCGGCGGTATGCTGGAAATGATACGCTATAACGGAGGTATCGACTGGATTATCCTGAAACTGACTTCACATATCCGCTCCGTCAAAGGAGCCGAACTGAGTATTGCCGCCCTGGTCAGCTTCGCCAATCTTTGTACGGCAAACAATACGATCGCCCTGATAATGGCCGGTCCGATCGCCAAAGACATAGCCGACCGTTTCCATGTAGATCCACGCCGTAGTGCCAGCCTGCTCGATATCTTCTCTTGTTTCGTGCAGGGTATTATCCCTTATGGGGCGCAACTATTGATGGCTGCCGGGCTGGGCGGTGTTTCCCCTATCGAGATCATGCAGTATTTATACTACCCTTATCTGTTAGGGCTCGGAGCTTTATTAGCTATCGCTTTCGGGTATCCGAGAAGGTATGCTTTGAAAAAGTAAAGAAACCCTCAAAAAGAAAGAAGCTGTATCTAAATCTCTTTTGATACAGCTTCTTACAATATAAACTCAATATTTTTATTTCAGTCCTCTGTTTTTCAGAAGCGGATCAGTATTAGGTTCTTTGCCACGAAAGTTTTTATACATATCCATTGCATCGTCGATGCCACCCGGTGTCAGGACATACGTACGGAATTTAGCGGCAATTTCAGGATTAAAGATATCGCCACTTTCCTTAAAGGCCTGGTAAGCATCCGAGTCGAGTACTTCTGCCCAGATGTAGCTGTAATAACCGGCTGTGTAGCCACCGCCCATCGTATGATTGAAATAAGTTGTGCGGTAGCGAGGCGGGATCTGCTTCAATAAGCCACGTTCACCAAGAACAGTCTCTTCAAACTTCATTACGTCTGCACCGTCATGTACTTCTTTCAATACATGGAAATCCATATCCAATAAAGAAGCTGCCAAATATTCGGTGGTAGCAAAACCTTGTCCATATTTGCCACTCTTATCCAACTTTTCAATCAGTTCGGCAGGGATCACTTCACCTGTCTGGTAATGCTTGGCATAAACTTTCAACACTTCCGGTTCGAATACCCAATGTTCCATGATCTGTGAAGGTAACTCCACGAAGTCGCGAGGAACACCCGATACACCATAATAATGTACATCTTTGAAAAGGTTATGTAAACCATGTCCGAATTCATGGAACAGCGTTTCCGCTTCATCGGCACTCAACAAAGCAGGCTGTCCGGGAGAAGGTTGCGAGAAGTTACAAACGATCGTAACAACAGGTCCCTGACGCTTGCCGTCCTGGTAGGTCTGCGAACGATACGTACCGCACCATGCACCGCCTTTCTTGCTGGCACGCGGGAAATAGTCCATATACAATACGCCCAGATGTGTGCCATCTTTATCTTTACATTCGAATGCTTCTGCATCGGGATGTGGCAGAGGGACATTCTTTATCGGAGTAAATGTAATTCCATACAACTTGTTAGCGACGTAGAAAGCACCGTCGCGTACGTTATCGAGTTTCAGATACGGGCGCACCTGGTTCTCGTCCAGGTCAAATTTTGCCTTCTTTGCTTTCTCGAAATAATAACGCCAGTCCCAACCTTCTGCCTGGAAGTTACCGCCTTCTTTCTTTATCTCGGCATTGATGTCGGCCAATTCCGATTTAGCCTTACCTATAGCCGGTGTCCAGATTTCATCCAAAAGGGCATACACCTTATCGGATGTCTTTGCCATCCGTTCTTCCAGGACGAAAGAGGCATAATCGTCGTATCCCATCAGTTTGGCTTTTTCCAGACGAAGGGAGACCAGTTTACGTACGACTTCTTTATTATCGGCATCGTTACCATTATTGCCACGGTTGATGTAACCGTTGAATATCTTTTCACGCAAAGCGCGGTTGTCTGCATATTGCAGGAAAGGCATTACGCTTGGATTATGCAGGGTGAAAAGCCATTTACCTTCCATTCCGGCACCACGGGCGGCCGCTTCGGCATTTAATACCAGGCTTTCGGGCAATCCGGCAAGATCCGCTTTATTATCTATTACCAATCGGAATGCATTGGTCTCTTTCAGCATATTCTGTCCGAAAGTAAGCTGAAGCATGGAGATCTCGCTGTTCAGTTCACGCAAGCGGGCCTGCTTCTCTGCATCGAGGTTTGCACCGCCACGAACGAAACTCTTATACGTTTCCTCCAACAGTTTTTTCTGCTCCTTGTCGAGGTTCATCGCTTCCTGGTTATCATAAACCGTCTTGATACGCTTGAACAGGTCTGCGTTCATGCGGATATCGTCGCTGTTCTTCGACAATAGCGGCGACAATTCGCGGCTCACAGCCTGCATATCGTCATTCGTATTGGCACTGTTTTGGCCATAAAAGACGGCACTGACCCGGCGCAATGTCTCACCGCTCTGGTCGAGGGCAACAATCGTATTCTCAAAGTCAGGTGCTTCGGGCTGGTTTGTGATAGCTGCAACTTCGGCTTGCTGTTCGGCTATTCCAGCTTTAAAGGCGGGCATATAGTCCTCCAGTGTGATTTTGTCAAATGGGGGCACTCCAAAGGGGGTAGTGAACTCCGTCAGGAAAATATCCCCGGGAGCTGTGGTTTCAGACTTCTTCTCGGACGAATTGCAGGCACTAAGTGCAACGGCAATACCGGCTGCCATAATCATTTTCTTCATGCTGTTCTGTTTAAGTATTTTATTAGCGCAAAGATAATGAAAATATATTAGGGAACGCAGACGACGCAGAATACGCAGAAGAACGCAGACTTTTCTTTGTTAAGAAAGATTTATCTGCGTCTGTCTGCGTATTCTGTGTCGTCTGCGTTCCCTAATACTGATTTATTGGGCTTATTTTAATCCCCGGTTCTTCAATAAAGGTTCGATACTCGGTTCTTTTCCACGGAAATTCTTATACATCACCATGGCATCGTCGATACCGCCCGGAGTAAGGACATAGGTACGGAACTTAGCAGCTATCTCCTGATTAAAGATATCACCAGTTTCCTTATAAGCTTCAAAAGCATCGGCATCCAATACTTCCGCCCAGATATAACTGTAATAACCGGCAGTATATCCGCCTTCCATCGTATGACCGAAATAGGTTCCCCAGTAACGAGGTGCTATCTGAGTCGGCAAACCGCGGCCATACATCGCCTCCCCTTCATATTTCTCGATATCCAGGTCGGCCGGAATTTCTTTCATTACATGGTAATCCATATCCAACAGGGAGGAAGCCAGATATTCTACTGTGGCAAAACCTTGTCCGTACTTACCACTCTTCACGATCTTATCTACCAGTTCCTGTGGAATAACTTCGCCTGTCTTATAATGTTTAGCATATACTTTCAGTACTTCGGGTTCAAATGCCCAATGCTCGTTGACCTGTGAAGGTAATTCCACGAAATCGCGAGGGACATCGGCAACACCGTAATAATGAACATCGCCAAACAATCCGTGCAATGCATGACCAAATTCATGGAAAACGGTTTCTGCTTCATCGGCACTCAGCAGGGCAGGTTGTCCGGCTGCCGGTTTACTGAAGTTAAAGACAGTCGTTACCACCGGAGTGATCTTCTTGCCGTCTTTATAAGTCTGCGAACGATAACCGCCACACCATGCTCCGCCACTCTTGCCGGGACGGGTATAGAAGTCCATATACAGAACACCCAGCGGAGAACCGTCTTTGTCCTTACATTCGAATGCATAGGCATCGGGATCTGGTTTCGGAATGTCTGTTATTTCTGTAAAGGTGATACCGTACAGTTTGTTTGCCACATAAAAGGCACCTTCACGTACATGGTTCAGCTCCAGATACGGACGCACTTCGTTCTCGTCCAGGTCGAACTTTGCCTGACGAGCTTTATCGGCATAATAACGCCAGTCCCATGCTTCCGCCTTGAAGTTACCGCCTTCTTTCTTTATTTCGGCATTGATGTCGGCCAATTCTTCATTTGCCTTTGCCAACGCCGGCTTCCAAAGTTGATCCAATAGCTGGTATACATTCTTTTCGTTCTTTGCCATGTTCTCTTCCAGGACGTAAGCGGCAAAGTCTTCGTAACCCAACAGTTTGGCCTTTTCGAGACGGGCGGTAACCAGTTTCTTTATTACTTCTTTGTTGTCATTGGCATTATTGTTATTTCCCCGGCAAACATAGGCATTAAACATCTTTTCGCGCAATGCCCGGTTATCTGCATATTGGAGGAAAGGCATTACACTCGGGTTGTGAAGCGTGAAAACCCACTTGCCTTCCATCGAGTCGGCAGCGGCTGTCTCGGCAGCAGCGGCGATCAGAGTTTCAGGCAGGCCTGAGAGATCTTCTTTGTTATCTATAACCAATTTAAAAGCATTTGTTTCTTTCAGGGTGTTTTGTCCGAAGGTCAGTTCCAGCACTGAGATCTGTTCGTTCAGTTCACGCAGTTTAGCCTGCTTGTCGGCATCGAGATTGGCACCGCTGCGAACAAAACCTTTATAGGTTTCTTCCAGTAGCTTCTTTTGTTCCTTATCCAGGTTAAGCGAAGCCTGATTGTCGTAAACTGCTTTCACACGGGCAAAAAGAGCCGGGTTCAAGCTGATATCATCGGAATGGGCAGAGAGGATAGGATATAACTCTTGCTCGAGTTCTTGTATCTCGTCGGTTGTGTTCACACTCGATTGTCCCCCGAAGGCATACATAACCTTATTCAGTAACTCGCCTGCCTGGTCGAGGGCAACGATCGTATTCTCGAAGGTCGGTTCTTCCGGGTTATTCACTATGGCATCGATCTCTTTCTTATGCTCCGCCATTCCCTTCTCGAAAGCCGGCTTATAATGTGCTACTTCTATCTTATCGAAAGGAGGAACACCGAACGGTGTCGTATACTCTGTAAAAAACGGATTGGGTGTAGACTCGGCTACATCGCTTTTCTTTGAGGAGTTGCAGGCTCCTAAGACTACTGCCAGGCTGGCAGCCATAAGCGTTTTATTCATAACTATGATATTGTAAGAATTAATTTATGTCTACATTAATTATATAATAGGTGGTGCAAAGATAGGGAAGTTTTATTTTACTTTGTTCCCCTAATAGTATAAATAGAGTAACCATGAATAGAATATGTAACTTATTCGGTATAAAATACCCCATTATACAAGGTGGGATGGTTTGGTGCAGCGGTTGGAGACTGGCTTCGGCTGTCAGCAATGCCGGGGGACTGGGATTGCTCGGTGCCGGTTCCATGCATCCCGACACGCTGCGCGAACATATCCGCAAATCTAAAGCGGCTACCGACAATCCTTTCGGAGTGAACGTTCCGCTGATGTACCCGGAAATAGAGAGCCTGATGAATATTCTGGTGGAAGAAGAAGTAAAAATAGTCTTTACCTCTGCCGGAAGTCCTAAGAAATGGACTCCTTTCCTGAAAGAACATGGTATGACAGTAGTCCATGTAGTAAGCAGTTCCCTGTTTGCCGTCAAATGTGAAGAGGCAGGTGTCGATGCCATTGTTGCCGAAGGGTTTGAAGCCGGAGGACATAACGGACGCGAAGAGACGACGACGCTCTGCCTGATCCCTGCCGTGCGCCGGGCTACCTCTCTTCCACTGATAGCCGCCGGAGGTATAGGTACCGGTGATGCTATGCTGGCTACTTTTGCCCTCGGTGCGGAAGGTGTACAGATCGGTACCCGTTTTGCCCTGACGGAAGAAAGTTCCGCTCATGAGAACTTCAAACAGCTTTGCCTCAGTCTCAATGAGGGAGACACGAAGCTATTGTTGAAAAAGCTTGCTCCTACCCGCTTGGCTAAAGGCGATTTCAAAACGGCAGTGGAAGAAGCCGAAGCACAAGGTGCATCCGTAGAAGATATGCGCGCTTTACTAGGCAAAGGCAGAGCCAAGAAAGGTATATTCGAAGGGAATCTGGAAGAAGGAGAACTGGAAATCGGACAGGTTGCCGCCTTATTCAGAAAAGAACAGACTGTCAGCGAAGTGATGGAAGAACTTGTTGCCGATTATCGAAAAGCACTTGCCGGACTGAACAACGAAGCTAACCTATTCTAACCGGATAGCCAGTGTCCTGATAATTTCCTCGTTAGGGAACTGGAGTTTCTTGCCCAGGAAACGCTAGTTCCCTGCGCGGGAAACTATAGTTTCCTCAGCAAGAAAATTCAGGAAACTGCAAGTCCCTGACTGATAACCCGTTTAGACAAAACCAAAGAAGTTACTTTACCTTACCTTGAAAGTCTGTATTTTCGACCAGCCATTGCAGGTTAAACCGGTAATGATTCCGGCTACTCAGTAGATGGATGACCTGATCCGGTGACTGTGTGGCAGCCAGATAACCACGGGGTTCGGCATGCGTACTGTCCATATCGAAAAAGCCTGTCCAGGCGCCACCGTCCATAAAGCGGCGTTTACCATCCGTCAGCAGCTTCTTCACCGGCCATGTTTTCCCTTCATCGAAAGACAGGGCGGCATACATCCCGTAACCGGTGTACTCATTACCGTCCTTATCTTTGAAAGTCATTCCGTTCAATCCGTTTTTCAAGCGGAAAGGATGGTTAGTAAACGAGATCAGTAAAAGAGGTCCTTCACGCAGACGCATCAACACCAGGCGCTGACCACCGTCGATCGGAGGAAACTCGGATGCACTATATGTCCAGGTACGGCCGTTGTCTTCCGAGATACTCATGGGCATACGCTCCAAACCGTTTCTATCGACAATACCGTCGCCACGTCCCAAAGCCATAAAACGCCCGTCAGACAATTGCACTACACCGGCATGAATCCCGGCAATGGTTCCGCCCGAAGCCCCCGCTTTGAATGTACCGGGATTAGTCTTTCCCATATCTTCCCAAGTCAGACCGTTATCTTTACTGAGATGAAAAGCTGTCCCTCCGTTACTTCGTGGCGTTGCATCGGCGGCTTGTACCAACCAGCCTTCTTTCGTAATAGATGAGCCTGCTATCACCTGGTGACGGCGAGCATGTTCGGGGGCAACCATACGGGGACGACTCCAGGTTGCACCGTTATCTTTACTCGTACGCATGACCATAGCCAGTGTTTCCCAGGTTCCGGCAGCCTCCATACCGTTCATGTGAATCAATGTTCCGTTATTATTCAGCAGGGACGAACCGGTCACATTCCGGTCAGGAACCCGGAAGAATTCACGCGGTTCGGTCCACTCGATTGCCCCCGGCTTCAGTCGGCTCTCAAGAATTACCATTTCCCTACCTGACTCCTCGTCGCAGGTAAACCAGATAGCCAGCAGATCGCCATTATCGCACCAGCTGACAGCCGGACAATGGTTATGTTTATAGAACGGAACGCCCGAAGAGCAGTCCGGAGTATTTACATAAACAAGAGGTTCAGCAAAGAACGGGGCTTTCGACGGAGTTCCCCAGTCATACTTTTGTTGGGAAACTGTTTCCTGCGAAGCTGGTTCGAGGGCTGGAAGTGGCTGGCCTTGCGGCATGTCAGCCTGCACGACACGGAATCCGGTCAGCCAGTGTTTGTCCTCCGGCAGCATGGCCATACGGTTTGCCGAACGCAGGAAGCGTTCCGGTGTGCTATGGCTTCCGCCGCGTGTCACCTTGTATAAACCGTCAGCACGACCGACCGGGTCTGTCTGTGCAGAGGCTTCGTACGGGCCGTACCAGTCACTGCACCATTCCTCTACATTGCCATGCATATCGTAGAGACCGAAAGGATTAGGAGGTGTTTTGCCAACCTGGAGGCAGATAGTCGAATCCGTTCCCCACACATTTTGCTGGTTTTTATGATACACGCCATGCAGTCCGTCATCCATCCAGAAATTCCAGTAAGAACCGGCACGGCAGGCATATTCCCATTCTGCTTCTGTCGGCAGACGGTAGGTTTTTCCTTCTTTCTTCGATAACCAATCGCAGAAGGCCTGGGCTTCGAGATAGTTTACAAAGATGACGGCTTCATCGTCTCCCTTTGAGAGACCGTATTTACCTCTTAGCTTTTTGTGGGTGGGATCGAAGGATTCATATTGGGCATTCGTTACTTCGGTAGTCCCCATCAGGAAAGGGGTTGTGATCGTTACCGGATGGATCGGGGCTTCGTCATAATCCTCTCCCAGCCCGTGACCACCCATGTGGAAAGTTCCCTCCGGTATGCGTACGAACTCCATTCCCAGGCTGTTCTTTTCCTGGGCATAGGAAGCTGTAGCCAGCAGGGCAGAAAGGCTATAACATAAGATTGTAGTGTTTTTCATCTTCATTCGTTGTTTTCTGATTTCAAGGAATAAAGATAGATATATTGTTCCAAATACAATACCTAACGATATATCTATATACAAAAAAGGGCAGGTTTGGAACCTGCCCCTACAAGGTCTGCTATATTGTTTCAAACCTGATAATTTGCAAAACAACAAATACCAGTCTACAACTTGTATTTATATAATTGTGCCATCACCTTCTGATACTCATTCTGCAACTGCATATAGTTCTGCATACTTTGATAAAGCGTAGTTACATCCACAAAGTATTCGATCATACTGATCTGCCCGGTCTGGATCGCCTTATTCAGCAATGCCAGGCTGTTTTGACTTTTCAGGACGGTATTATATTCGTCCATAGAAGTTCGCAGCGCCAGCGATTGATTATACAATTGATGTAATTCGCTCTCAACGGCAGAGGTAGTACTTTCCAGTTGCAGGTCGGTGTAAAGCGACTGGGCTTTCGCCTGCCGTACATTATTCCGGTTTGAGAACAACGGGATACTTACACCCACCAGGAAACCATTGAAACGTTCGCCACCTGCCGCAGTATTCAGACGGTAGCCCAGTTCAAAGCCCGGCAGCCCTTTCGCTTTATTGACACTCAACTGACGTTGGGCAGCTACCTGCTCACTCTTCAAAGTCAGTAATTGAGGATTGGATGTTATCGCTTCCGAACGTAACTCTTCAAAAGACAGGACTTCATCAGTCTGCCTGTAAGTCGTATCCGTGAAGTCGATGGCAATTCCTCCGTTCAATGTTGCCAGCTCCTGCAATTTGGCGATACGGGCAGCTTCATTCATACGGGCTTCGGTCTTTGCGTTCAACAGTTCCAGGTCGATCTTATTTGTCTCCAGGATATTAGCATCCCCCGACTGCAAACGCATCGCATACAGTTCGGACAACTGTTCCGCATTGTGCCGGCGCTGATCCAGTAACGCTTTCTGCTGGTTCAACAGGACCAGATCCAAACAAAGCACTTTTGCCTGTAACAGGATTTGCTGGCGAAACTCTGCCCCCTGATTATCGAAACTAACAGCTTTCGACTTCGCCAGTTTGTTCCTCTGCACATACACCGAAGGGAAATCGAACGACTGGGAAGCGACCAGTTCGCCCTGAAAGCCCATTCCTTCCCGGTTTCCATACTGATGAACATACGAAACAGACGGATCGGCCAGATTATTATCGAGCTTGGCTTCCAGTTTCTTCGAAACAGTCAGTTGGCTGTTAGCCTGTAATTCTTTATTATTGGCCTCAACACTGCGCAAGACCGCATCAATGGAGTTTTGTCCATTAACCGAAAATACGGCAGATGCCAATGTCGCTATTATTATGAATTGTTTCATTTTTCCTTATTCATTAAAAGATAAACAATAGGAATGATAAAGCCGTTGAGGAAGGTAGAAGTCAATAAACCACCCAAAATAACGGTTGCCATCGGGCTTTGTATCTCATTACCCGGCAGATCACCGTTCAAAGCAAGCGGTATCAAAGCCAGTGCCGAACTCAAAGCCGTCATCAAAATCGGGTTCAGACGATCCAGAGAGCCGTGCATCACGGCATCACGTACCGAAAAGCCTTCGCTACGCAACTGTGCATAATGACTTATCAGCAACATACCGTTACGGGTAGCGATGCCAAACAACGAAATGAAACCGATAATGGCCGGAATACTGATCTCTCCGGAAGTCATCCACAGGATAAACACACCTCCGATCAAAGCCAACGGCAGGTTCAACAGGATCACACCGCTTTCTTTGGCGTTCTTGAACTCGTTGTAAAGCAACAGGAAGATCACCAACAACGACATTAAAGAAGTAAGTAGCAATGTACGACTGGCCGCCTGTTCACTTTCAAACTGTCCGCCGTATTCGATATGATAACCTTCGGGCAACTGGATAGAACCACCTATCTTATTCTGGATATCATTAACCACACTACGCAAGTCGCGTTCTGATACGTTTGCACTGATAACCAGCTTACGTTGTACATTCTCCCGGTTGATCGTATTCGGACCGGTCACCGAACGTACTTCCGCTACATAACTCAACGGTATCTTCTTCCCTCCTGCATCGATCATCAGGTTGCGGATATCCTCCATCGTTGCACGGCTTTCGTCCGAAGTCTTAACGGTCAAGTCGAAAGTCTTACCGTCGTCATATACCTGGCTGACTACTTCACCACCCAACATGACATTTATATACTCTTCAAACTCCGGCAGCGATATACCGTACTTAGCCATCAGTTCACGTTTGGGCGTAATGGTCAACTGTGGACGCTCGATCTGTTGTTCCACCTTCAGGTCAACCAGGCCGGGAATACTTTGGATCGAGTTCTTTATATCATTACCGATCGTAAAGAGACGATTCAAATCCGTACCAAATAGCTTGATAGCAATATTAGCCTCCGTACCCGAAAGCATAGCATCGATACGGTGAGAGATAGGTTGACCGATCTCGATATTGGCACCGCTGATGGTAGACAATTTCTTACGTACATCGTTCATCACAGTCTCCCGGCTACGATCCTTCAGGACGAAAGGAGCCTCTATCTCCGATACGTTCACACCCAAAGCATGTTCATCCAGTTCGGCACGTCCGGTCTTACGGGCTACAGTCTGGATCTCGGGAACCTGCATCAACAGTTGCTCCGCACGGTGTCCCATCTCATCCGACTCATCCAGTGAGATACCCGGCAACGAACTTACATTGATAGTAAAAGAGCCTTCGTTGAAAGGAGGCAGGAAGCTACGCCCTAACGTAAAGAAGATACCCAGTGCCACAACAAACAAGCCAAATGTACAACCCAGTACCATTTTCTTATGCGCCAACGCCACATTCAGCGCACTGGCATACCATTCTTTCAGCTTACGAGCCACCCATGCTTCTTTATCTATCTTCTTATCAGTCGCCTTACGGTTCAACAGATAACTACATAACACCGGAGTCAATGTAAGGGCTACGATCGTCGAAGCGAACAGGGCCACAATAAATGCAATACCCAGCGGAACGAGCATACGACCTTCCATCCCATGCAGGAAAAACAAGGGTACGAAACTGACTACAATAATCAACGTCGAGTTTAGAATAGGCATACGAACTTCGCGAGAAGCGTCATATACAACATCGAGTATCGAACGTCTGTCGTCGGGCGATAGCATCCGGTTTTCCCGTATCCGCTTATACACATTCTCCACGTCGACAATCGCATCATCCACCAACGAACCGATAGCGATAGCCATACCACCTAATGACATTGTATTAATAGTCATTCCCAAGTAATGTAATACCAGTATAGACACCAGCAACGATAACGGCAACGCTACCAAAGAGATCACCGTCGTGCGGATATTCATCAGGAACAGGAACAATACGATCACAACGAAGAAGCTACCTTCAAACAGACTATTCTTTACATTATTAATAGAGCTATCGATAAACCGACTCTGACGGAAAATATCGGTAGATACATTCACATCCGAAGGCAGGCTCTTCTGAAGGTCGGCAACAATACCGTCCAGCTTATTGGTCAGGTCGATCGTACTGGTATTCGGTTGCTTGGTGACAGTGATTAGTACAGCATGCTTTCCCCGTTCGGAAGCCGTACCCAGTTTAGGACTTTTACTTCCGACTTTCACGGTTGCCACATTCTCCAACAGTACCGGGAAACCGTCTACCGTTTTTATTACTCCTTTAGCCAGTTCATCCGCTTTAGAAGTGGAAAGAACGCCCCGGATAATGTATTCGTTATCATATTCATAGAGTACACCACCATTTGCGTTACGGTTCATGTTACGGCAAACAGTCAGTACCTCATTGAGTCCCACTCCGTAATGTTTCATACGGGCAGGATCGAGTAATATCTGATATTCCTTAATATCACCACCGATAACAGCCACCTGTGCCGCCCCGCCGGTCGACAGCAAACGCGGACGGATCGTCCAGTCGGCAATCGTACGCAGATCCATTTGGGTGGTGGCGGTTTCCGTAGGGGCGGTTCGCGAACCGCCCGTACCGACGGGGTCATTTCCATTATCCTTAGTCGTCAAGCCGATGATCATCATTTCTCCCAGGATAGAAGACTGCGGGCCCAATGTCGGTTTCCCCACATTCTCGGGAAGGCTTTCGCTTACTACTGCCAGTTTCTCCGATACGATCTGACGGGCACGGTAAATATCCGTTCCCCAGTCGAACTCCACCCATACAACCGAAAATCCGGTAGTAGAAGAAGAACGTACACGGCGTACGTCCATAGCACCATTCACGGCAGTCTCCACAGGGAAAGTAACCAGGCGTTCCACCTCTTCAGGAGCCATACCGTTAGCTTCCGTCATGATAACTACGGTAGGAGCATTCAGATCCGGGAACACGTCTACATCCGTGTGAAAGGCTGTATATGTTCCCGCTATCATCAACAGCAAAGCACAGATCAGGACTACCAATCTGTTATGCAGCGAGTAATATATAATTTTATTTAACATATTCTGCTCCTCCCATTAATGATTATGAGTATGAGCAGGAATAGCGTTGGAAGCAGATGCCAGTTTGATCTGATAAGCACCCTGTGTAACTACCGTTTCACCAGGCTTCAACCCGGATAATATCTGTACTTCCGAACCATTGTTGGCCCCCAGTTTCACTTCCCGTTTCTGATAGCCTTCTTCATCCAGGCGGATAAACACGGAGTAAATACCTTGTTCCTCTATCAAAGCGGAAACAGGAACGCTCAACACATCTTCCATCGGAGAAGCTAACAGGTAAATTTCAACAAACGAACCGGGTATTACCGCTCCCTTGTTATCAAACTCGAAAGTGACAGGAATATAGAATGAATTAGCATCCGAAGCCTTTCCATAAGAAAGTATACGTCCGTGAAGATCAGACAGCTTATAGACCATTTCATCATAAGGCGTACGGAAATTGGCAGACTGAACGGCCGGAAGATATTTATAATACTTTTCCGAAACTTCTGCACGAAGCACCAGACGGCTGTTCTGCGATATAGTGGCCAACGGTTGGCCTACTGCCACATAATCACCTTCTTTCACCTGCAAATTCTTCAGGTAACCATTCATCGGAGAAACTACCGATACCCCATTTGCCGTTTGTTTGCCGGCAATCGCTTCATAGGCAACCTTTGCATTCTCATAATTCAAACGAGCCTGTTCGAAGTCTTTGGCAGAAACGATCTTGTCACCCACCAATTGTTCCATACGCTCGTACTCTTTCTTGGCATTCTCGTATGCATACTTGGCACGGGCCGCCACGTTTCCATCCGAAAGCGTATTGGACGCCAGGCTCAGGATAGCCTGACCTTTACGTACTGCTGCACCATCTACAAATGACAGGCTACCGAAAGTAACTATACCGGGTACTGTTGCAACCACAGTCGTCTCATCACCCTGTGCTGCCAATACGCTTCCACTGGTCTTTATTACATCTGTGAAAGGAGCCGGTTCCATGACTTTTGTCTGCAAACCGACAGCCTTAGCCAGTTCTTCTTTAAATATGATCTCATTGGCATGTGCTCCTGAGGCTGCTTCCTTGCCGTGATCGTGTCCTTCATGTTCGTGATCATGTCCCTCGTGGTCATGATCGTGTCCTTCTTCATGGTCATGCGCTTCATGGTCATGATCATGTTCGTCTTGCTTAGTAGCTCCACCGCTACAGCCTGCTAATAGGTAGGCACATAAGACCCACAATAAATATATCTTTCTCATTGTATTATAATGTATTATTAATGCAAATAGACAATAGTCCGGCGTTTAGGTAGAAACACCGGAAAGCGAATAAGGTTCGCTCTAACTGATAACAATTATAACACAGGAGGGGCTCGCAGTCCACTTGCACACGTTATCCATGTATCATGCAGGGACTCAATATAAAAGGCTCGACCACGATCAAAAAGTTGTCCGCAGAAGGCTGGTTCAGGAGGGTTAATATAATCAAATAAAACTTGCAAAGGGAAAAGTAAGTGACTGACATCGAGATCACTCGCATGAGAAAGAAGTGAAGTAAAAAGTGCCAGGTTATGCCCGTTGCATCCGCAGTCGTGCGATGAAGCACTTTTATGACTATGGGTATCGGTAGTCAGCGACTTGAAGCAAGGCATCCCGTTGCTATGGTGATGATGAGGCACCACCACCGACAGCAGCATGACAATACTTGCCAGCAACATAACATAACGGATTATCTTTTCTCTCACTTTCATAACTTGATGCTGCAAAAATAGGAAGTTTATTTTGCAACACAATGGCAAATGTAAGATATATAATAAAAAAAACCGGCCGAGAGATCACCTCTCAGCCGGGCAGCTGTTCATGGTATTAGCACTAGTGGTCTACTCATTCTGATTATACAAGCAAATGTTTGGTTAGGTCAAATAATTTATAAACAAAAAATCTAAGACTAAAATAAAATAAAGTTCATCCATTCTAATGCTATCTCAATTTAACAATCACTTATTATTAATAGTAAAGTAATAACTATCCATCCAAACCATCATTACCTCTCTTTCATTGAGATATGCGAATTTACTACGCAAAAGCGGGACTTTTATTTCGTATATAAGGTATTTTACCCTGTGGCTATTTCTCATTCACATATTCACCCCTCCCATTTCTCAGATATTCGCAACATACACGTTGCCGCCAACACGTTTGTTGCGTTTTCCGAAACAATACGTTATCTTGATTGTTTAATTAATGAACATATATATTTTAAAAAGGGAGAAATTGGTAATGAATACAGATGTATTAAATACAAACCTGATTGAAGTGATGAAAGATAAAATACCCGATGGAGTAAACCTCGCGAATACTCTGATGGATATTCTTTACATAGGAAAAGAGGCCGTGTACCGCAGGTTACGTGGCGAAGTACCTTTCACACTCAACGAAGCTTCGATTATTTCAAAGAAAATGGGAGTTTCTCTGGATCAGATCGTGGGTATAAGCTATACTAATAACGCAATGTTCGACCTGAATCTTTTACATTATTCAGATCCTATCAAAACGTATTATACTATCCTTGACCACTATGTCGAACTATTTGAGTCGTTGCGCGACGATCCGGTGTCGGAACTGAGCACAGCGTCTAACATGATTCCACAGACTTTTTATCTGAAATATGATAACTTGTCTAAATTCCGTCTATTCAAATGGATGTATCAAAATGAGAAAGTTAATTGTGTAAAGTATTTTTCGGAACTAAACATTTCGGACGAGTTAAAGCAAGCGCAGAAAGATTTCGTCGTGGCTACCCAGTATATACAGACAACCAACTATATCTGGGACAGTATGATGTTTTACTATCTGGTGAACGATATTAAATATTTCGCCAGTATCCATCTTATTACGGATGAAGAGGTAACAAAGCTGCAGGAAGATCTCCTTCAGTTGCTCGACGACCTGGAAGCAATAGCCTCCAAAGGGAAATTCGATACGGGGAAAGATATACATATATATATATCCAACATCAACTTCGAAGCCACTTACAGTTATGTAGAGACATCGAGCCTGCAACTAAGCCTGATTCGGATATTCTCGATCAACTCGATCACTTCGAGAGATAAAGACATGTGTAAAAGCATGAAAGAATGGATACAGTCGTTGAGAAAGTTCTCAACTATGATTTCCGAAAGCGGCGAGATGCAACGAATACAGTTCTTCAAGAAACAACGGGAGATCGTAGAGAAGATGTGACTTAAGGCATGAGTTTTTATGTTACTATAATAAGAAAGGACGGAAACCCTGATAACAGGATAACCGTCCTTCTTTATTATAATACTTTCTTACTTCGTATTATTTATCGAGCTTTTCGCAGATCAGTTCGGCAGCTTTCTTGCCGCTCATCAGCATACCGCCAAAGATAGGGCCCATACGGAAACTACCGCTTACTCCATTAGCTGCCATACCGGAAACGAACAATCCCGGGTAGATCTCTTTTGTATTCTCTACCGTAGTCTGCTCACCCAGTTCCACGTTCAGTGAACGTTCACCGATTACACCACCGGTCGGAGTATTCAGTCTGATATCGTTTTTGCGTGCAACGGTACGTGCTACTTCACAATCGTGTCCTGTACCTTCCAGTACAGCCTTTGCCATAATAGTCAATGGATCGACATGCATACCCTCACGGATAACAGGAGCCCAGTTTACAACAACACCGGCTACGGCGTCGTTGTGGAACACGACATCTTCCACCGAATAGCAATTGAAGATAGTAGCACCCGCCTTAGTTGCCTGGTAAATCAGGGCGGAAGTTGTATGAACCGAGTCCATAATATAAGTTCCGTTACCAGCGTCGTGATAAGTAACGCCCAGTTCCTTTACAATCGGCATGGCTTCTTCCTGCACAACAATATCATTAAACATCATGGCACCACCCCACATACCTCCGCCGGGAGCCAGTTTACGGTCGAAAAGTGCCACTTTCTTACCGGCTTTAGCCAGATAATAAGCTGCTACGATACCAGAAGGACCACCACCTACGATAGCCACGTCAATTGATAAGTTGCTCTTCAATTTTGCAAAATAAGAGTCAATAATCCCTGTTGAAACGATTTGTTCCATTACAATAATAATTAGTGTTTAAACATCGGAGAGCACATAGAGGTTAAGCTCTCCTTTATTTAGCAATTCTACCGATTCTCCCTTCACGGCATTACCCGGGCAGGTTCTATGGGTATAATCTCAGCCTGTATATTAAGGCACCCCTATGATAAGTCAGGGACAAAGATAGTAAATTATCCGAAATGTGGCGGCCGCTTTTCCATTTTCCGTTCAACAAAGCTTTTCATGAACTCTACGGTTTCGTCTACACCCAGCACGGATACGTCGATAGAGAAATTATAGGAAGAGGCTACACCCCACTCTTTATTGGTATAATAATTATAGTAGGCGGCACGCGATTTATCCGTTTTCGCCATCAATTCTTTGGCCTGTTCCACCGTTACGGGCTGGTACTCGAGAATACGCTGGATACGGTTTTCCATATTATTATGGATGAAGAAACTCAGGCAATCCGGATCGTCCCGTAAGATATAATCGGCACAACGCCCTACCAGTATGCATGATTGCTCGGCAGCAAGTTTACGGATAGCATCGCTCTGGAACTTAAACAATCCGTCGTTGGATAGGATATCGTTGTAAGGCGTAAACATCCCCATGTATGAATACCCCATCGTAAAAGCATAAGACAATCCGCTCGAAGCACGTTCGTCCGCCTTTTCGAAAAACTCTTCACTCAAACCACTCTCCTTAGCAGCCACAGCCATCAGTTCCTTATCATAATAGGCGATACCCAATGCCTTAGCCAGCTTCTGCCCTACCTCACGACCACCGCTGCCAAACTGACGGCCAATAGTCAATATGATCTTGTTATCCATAAATTATCAGATTTGATTATCCTGCGATAAATATACAATATTTTTTTAGTTTGCCGCATGTTTAAACTGCTTGAATTGATTAACCAGTACAATTGCCGTAACTATTGTGGCGATCGTATCGGCTACGGGCATACTGATCCAGACACCCAGGGTTCCGAAGAAACGGGGAAGGATGATCAGGCAGGGGATCAGGAATAGCATCTGCCGGGTAAGCGACAGGAAGATGGCTTTCTTCGACATACCGATCGAAAGGAAGAAGTTCGTTGCTACCATCTGGAAACCGACGATCGGGAAGACGGCAAACACGATATGCAGACCAAACACGGCGGGCTTCACCAACTCGTCATCCGTAGTAAACATATTGACGATCAGTGTCGGAAACAACTGGCACAACAGAAAACCGACCGTAGCCACCCCGATAGCCCACTTCATCGTTAGCTTCGTTACCTCCGTCACACGGGGGTACAAACGGGCACCGAAATTATACCCGGCAATCGGCTGCATTCCCTGGTTGAAGCCCATAATAATCATTATAAAGAGGAAGATGATGCGGTTGACGATACCATAAGCTCCAATCGCCATATCACCTCCATGTTCCTTCAGTCCGCGGTTGATAAGGATTACGATCAAGCAGGAACAAAGATTCATCAGGAAGGGGGACATTCCGATATAAAGTATTCCCTTGACAATCTCACTCTTCAATTTATAAATACCTTTCTTGAAATGAAGCAACTGCGTGGGACAGGAAAAATGAATAAACTGTCCTGTCAACGATATAACCTGCGATATGACCGTTGCCCAAGCCGATCCTTTGATTCCCCAGTCGAAGCCGAAGATGAAGATCGGGTTCAGTATGCAGTTGATCACAACCGAGGCCAGCGTGGCATACATAGCCAGTTTCGGGAAACCGGACGAACGCAGCACGGCATTCAGTCCCAGATACATATGAGTAATCACGTTACCATACAGGATAATCTCCATATAATCGCGGGCATACCCGATCGTATTCTCGCTTGCCCCGAAGAAATAAAGGATCGGGTCGAGCATAAACAAGAAAGCAAAGGTAAAGGCAAGCCCCAGCAACACATTCAAGACAAGCACATTACCCAGTACCTTGTTGGCACCGTCGTAATCCTTCTGCCCCAGCTTCACCGACACCAGCGTGGAAGCCCCCACACCCACCAGCGAACCGAAAGCTGCCGCCAAGTTCATCAACGGGAAGGTCAGGGCAAGACCGGAGATAGCCAACGGGCCAACCCCATGTCCGATAAAAATACTGTCTGCCATGTTATAAAGCGAAGAGGCTGTCATGGCGATAATCGCCGGAATAGCATACTGCGTAAGCAGTTTTCCAATACGTTCGGTACCCAGTACCAGAGGAGAGTTCTGTTTTGCCATAAAGATCAATTGATCTGCAAAGGTACGGATATTTCCGATTAATTTTTACCTTTGCTTTACTATAATAGTTTAAAAGATGGCAGAGAACTTGATCGTAAGCAATGGAAATAAAGAGCAGCAGTATCAAACGCTGCTTCCCCAAATAGAGTCGTTACTGGCTGGTGAAACGGATGTTATTGCCAACATGGCCAATATCGCGGCAGCCCTAAGGCAGACATTCGGTTTCTTCTGGGTGGGTTTTTACAGAGTAAAAGAAGATATACTGGTACTCTCCCCTTTTCAGGGGCCGCTGGCCTGCACACGTATCCGCATCGGAAAAGGTGTTTGCGGTACGGCATGGAAAGAGGCACGTACATTGGTTGTACCGGATGTAGAGCAGTTCCCCGGTCATATCGCCTGCAACTCCGCCTCCAGGTCGGAGATCGTGGTACCTATTATCCATGAAGGCAAAGTGGTGGGCGTACTCGACATCGACAGCGATACGTTGAACAGTTTCAATGAAACGGATGCCTTCTATCTGGAAGCTATATGCCAAAGACTTGCGGCTACCTATCCGACTAACACAAAATAAGGGAGAAACTAATGCATTCCTACCTACTTATTACAACAAAAGTCCCTACTCAATAAGACCAGCCTGTACACCCTGGCCGATTATCCTGTACACCCTGGTTTGTCAGCCTGTACAGGGTAGCCGGCCAGGGTGTACAGGGTAGCAATAGTAGGTCGGGACTCTTCATCTAATAAGTCCCGACTTAACAGTTAGTTTATGCCTACTCTACGACCACCTCTTTCCCTTCCGTATTCGCCCGGATCAGATTATCATACATCGCTTCACAATAGACCGGCGGCAGATAGAACCGTCCCGGATAAACGGCACAAAGATTAACCTTAACAGTCACCTGGCGACCGGAAGGCAGCTGATCGATATAACTATATACCTTGTCATCGCGGATATCCTGATAGTTGATACCGGCAGTCTTGCTGTCGGCTGCCCCTTCGTTGAGGAAGCGGGTATTGAGGATTTCCCAGCCGGCAGGGAAGATTTCTGTCAACACCAGGTTGTTGTAACCACGTGCAGACGGGTTCTTTACAGTGACTACGGCAACGAAGTTCGTTCCCTGCGGCAGCTTGGTGATATCTACCGCACGACCATTCGGATCGGTATAGCTGACTGCCATCGACAGACCGTTGGCATAGGCTTCCTCCTTGCCCTGTGCCGGAATGCCTTCGGTGATGACACGGGCGAACAAGGTCGATTTGCCCGTATTCTTCAATTCCAGGGAAGCAGATATTCCGGCTTTATCGAGCAGGACTTCCGTCCAGATATTTTTAGTTGTACTTACTTGGCTCGCCGTACTGCCATAAGCATAGGTAAACTCCATCGTTCCGGATACCTTATATTTAGTCATATACTCGGAAAGCGAAACGAGGGCAAAGGCTGTCGACTGTGTACTCAGCCAGTCGTCCGAAGAAAGCACTTTCGAGATATCGCGAGTCAGTATGGCAGCCTCTTTGCCGTCACCCAATAAGGTTAACGTCATCAGCCGGATGGATTGATCGCGCAGGTCGCTACCGAAAGTCAGGTCATAATCGGAATAGTCCGTTTTCACTTCCGTTGTTTTCTCGATCAGGCCTTTCGCCACATCGGTACGGCCCACCAACGCATAGGCGGAAGCCAATAGCCAACGGCTCATCGGAGCCAGCGATTTGTTTTCCTTCAGACGGTTCATCGCCCCTACTTCGGGCACCTGTCCCAGAGCCAATACGTATAAACGATAAGCCTGTGTCATTTCTTCCGAACGGGAATAGTAAGAGCTTACCGGCTTCCAGTCGCGGGCAACGCGGCGCAGGTTGTTCAAGACGTTACGCTTCATTCCGTCGGGTACCAGATATCCTTTTGCTTCGGCCGACAACAGGAAGTGGGTTGCATAGACTGTTCCCCATCCGTTGCTGCTCGTACCACCGGGCCAGTAAGAGAATGCTCCATCTACGGTCTGGTAAGAACGCAGGCGGCGGATCACCTCTTTCACCGCATTTTCGGTCGTATTCTGTTGCTGCTTCGTCAAAGCGGCAAATTCACCCACATAGAGTTGCGGGAAGCCCTTCGATGTGATCTGTTCCACACATCCGTGCGGATACCCGATCAGGTATGACAGGCGGGAAGAAAGATTCAACGGCGGCACATCCGACATTTCCAGCGACAAGGAATTGGTTCCTGCCATGCCGGGGAGCTTAACGGTTTCTTTCCAGGACTTGCCGGCTTCGAGGGTAACAGGCAGAACCTTCACCTGCGGACGGCTGACGGAACGTATCTCGATATCGGTCGTGTAGACGGACTTGTCGCCCTTGCCCGATGCCGTAATAGTCACCCGACCGGCACCCGGCTGGTCTTTTACCCGAATGCGGAACAGGGCTTGCTTGTCACTCTTCTCCGTAAAGTGAAGCTGCTGACTGGGGGCTCCTATCACTTCCATATTAGCAGAACAGGTGATGGAGACATCGACATTACCTACCCCGTTTTCAGTAGCAAAGACAGTGGCCGGAACGACCATCTCCTCTCCCACACCGATCACGCGCGGCAAAGTTCCCAATAGCATGACCGGCTTACGTACGAATACGCTCTTGTCGGCATGCCCGTAAGCCTCACCGTTTCCGGCTACGACCATTACTTTGACACGACCGTTATAATTCGGCATTGTATAGATATGACGCTGCTGCTTCCCCTTCCGCAACAGGAACGGGCCTTCGAACTGCACCACCGGTTTGAAACGGTTGACGATAGCTTTCGGCCCTTTGTTCAGGGCATCGTCGCCACCGATACTGAACAGTTGCTCGATACGTCCGCCGTAAGCACCGACTACATAGTTATACATATCCCAGGTACTTACGCCCAATGCTTCACGGGCATTAAAGGCTTTCCAGGGTTCGGGTGTGCGAAAGCGGGTAAGGTCGAGCAGGCCTTCGTCGACGATAGCCAGCGTATAAGCCATTTCGCGACCGTCCTTTTCCGAGACGACCACTTCGTATTTGGCTTCCGGCTTGATCTCGTCAGGCACACTGATCTGTGGATACAGATGGCTTTCGGGAGAAGTCACCGTGAAAGGTACGACACCGTACATACGGATCGGCAGGTCGTTCTGCGTAAGCCCATGAGGTTGCAATAACGTGACGTAGACGTATGCATTCGGCTGCATCTCTTTGGTTACATCCAGCTTGATCGTTGTCTGCTGGTCGTCACAGGTATGTTCGGTAACGGATAGTACCTTCGTTCCATTCTCGATACTGACAACGGCACGGCTTCCTTTGGCGGACGGGATGGTGATAACCAGTTTCTCGCCCGGTTTATAGTTATCTTTATCTGTTTTGAAGCTCAACATATTCGCCGATTCGCTGCCATCGGCATTGCGGCGTCCTTCGTTATACGGCCAGTCGAAATAGCTCATAACTCCGGTGGAGTGTTTGCTTTCCTTATCCTTCACGGAGATAAAATAGGTACCCCATTCTTCGTTGCTGAACGAGAGTTGGAAGGTGCCCCGGCCGTTCTCGCCGGTGCGGACGGTTAATTGCTTAACCGGCTTATTATAAGAGTCGGATACGTAGTTAGCCAGACTGCTGTTGTCCGAACTCCACCACCAGTACCAGTATACTTTATATACCTGCACATCCAGTTCCGTGTTGGCCTGCGGATTTCCCTGATAGTCGGTCGAAGCGACTTCGTAGGTATAATTGCTTCCGGTATTCAACTGCTCACGTGTCTGCTGCGGCGATTTGATACCGGCATACCGCTTGTAAGGAGAATAAAGCATCCTGTTCGCATCGATACTGAAATCGCCCGACTCTTCATAGGCACGAGTCACGAAGTTAGCCATCAACATGCCCGGAGCGGTCGTACCGATCTCGAACCTGGTCTGTATGGTTGCATCTCCCTTGTCGTCGGTCGTGCCGGAGATCAGTTTACTTTCTTCACTGTTGAATGTCTTCGACGGATCATCGAAATAGAAATCCTTATAGCCTTTAAAGGTGGTCGGGGTCGAAATAAAGGTTCCCTGGATATCGTACTTCAGGTTCCTTGCCGTTGCTCCCTGCAACCATTCCACATGCAAGCGCCCGTTCAGAGGTTCGCCCCGCAATACCGTAGGGGCGGTTCGCGAACCGCCCGTACCGAGGCTGGCCCTATCAATAGCGCCATCATCCATGCTGGCCTTATCCATGCTGCCTTTATTGGTTCCGCCGGCAAATGTTAAATCTATTTTCAGCCGGTTCGGTTTGATCGATTCCACGCGCAGGCGTTTGGTGAAGCTGACGCCACCGACATTTACATTCACATTCCAGGCTCCGGTCGGAGCATCCGGTTCGGTCGGCATAGCGAAAGAGTAAACGCCCAGTTCGCCGCGTGTCTGTGTCTTACGCAGGTAAAGCTGTCCCAACGGATTATAGAGTTCCATCACTACCGGATGGTTCGCCGGAAGTTTCTTTGCCCGGTCGTTCAGCATAAAGCTAAGGAAAAGCGTATCGCCCGGACGCCATACGCCCCGGTCACCATAGATAAAGCCTTTGATCCCTTTCTGTACCACTTCACCGGATACGTCGAACGAGCTTAACGACAATGCCGAACCTCCATCCACACGCAGGTAGGAACGTTGATATCCCTGCGAAGCAATAATGTAGAAAGGTTTGCCGGAAGCGATCTTCAGTTTCACCTCTCCTTTGCCGTCGGTCGTACCGGATGCCAGTACCTGGTTCTGGTAATTATAGATGGATACATTGACACCGTTTTCGGGAGACGTACTGAGCAGGTTATGTACCAAGACTGTCATTTCGTTGTCTTCGCCGGCCATTGCCATCAGTCCGAGGTTGGTGGCCAATACGTTCTTGCCTTCTACCTTATTATAATAGTAGCTGTTCGAACAAGGGTCATTCCGTTCGCTGTAGTTGTAATCGTTCCAGTTGAAATCGCCGTTATAATAATAGTAACCGCCATCATCGAAGCGGGAGCTTTCTTCTTTGAACTTGATCTCGTCTTCAGCCAGAAGTTGTTCGCGCGATACTTTTACCGAGTCGTCACAAGGGTAGGCCGACAGGTCTTTATTGAAAGAAAGCTCTACCCGGTAGATGGCTCCGGGCTCCGGCTCCATGAGTTTCTTCAAGTCGACCGCGTATGTGTTCCATTGGGAAAGGTCGCTACCATCTTCATCCAGGAAGATCGTCTTACGGGCAACCAGACGGCCTACGCGCATCAGGTCGGAAGTCCCGTCCAGGTTGTTCACCTGCAGGAACTGACCGATATTTTGTTCCAGTATCTTTATCACGCGAACCACCACTCCCCGAAGATAAACGGCCTGGAATGGTACCAGCAGTTCGGTGGATTGCGGGATGACTACTCCCTGTCCGATAAACTTAACGTCGGGCAAAGAGGTATTGATCTCGATCTGGCGGGTGACGTCTTCTTTCAGCGTCAGCCCGTTCTTACTACGAATCTGACGAGTCAGGTGTACATTCATAACGCCCTTACGTTGGCTGTCGGGATATAAACGCAAGCGGTTGCCCTCCACGTTGACCGTCTCGGATGTATTTCCTGCGATGAAAGCCAGTCCCTGCATGTCCTGCGAAGAGTCCAGGTCTTTGGTGAACGTCACTTCCACATAGCGCTCAGGCTCTGTTACATAGGTCACGTCATAAACGTCGAAATCGTTCATATCCGGAATAGGGACGGTAAGCAGTTTGTCTTCGGCTACTCCTGATTTATTGGGAGCCACCGAAAGGGTGAATGTCCGCGTGCCGTCATTCCCGGCTTGTACATTCTGCAAGGTCACCTGATGTTTCTTGCCGTCGGGACTGTGCTGCCATACCGCATCCGCTTTCTCCGAGTAACGCACAAGTGGCTCGACCGTCTCCGGTGTTTCCTTATCCGGAGTAAATAGGGTACAGACTATATCATAACCATTCTCATTTTTTGCATTGATGTCCATCGACTCCAGGTTTGCACGAAGTGCCAGCGGGAAGGTGGAAAATTCAAAGGCGAACTCCTTATCTTTACCTGTCACATCGAACCATTCGGAGAGGTTGGCGGTCAGCTTATAGGTTGTATTCCGTTCAAATGCTTTTGTCGGTTTGAATACGATAGTCCGGTTATTCTCAAAAGAAAACTCACCGGCCACCTCGGGCTTTATACGGACAAGCTTACTCAACCCGTCACTTTTCAGTTTATCCTGTGCGATATCCTGATTAAAGATCAGATAGACCGGCGTATACCGAGATATCTTGCCGGAAGTAAATGCTTCTACATGCGGATTAAAAGGCAACTCCTGCGCCTCTCCCCCGGCACTTTTTGTATTACAACTACTAAACAAGCACAGCAAATAGCATAAACACACCCAATAAAGATACCTTGCCATATTTTATTCAATTAACGGTTACTACTTATTCTTAGCCAATGAGACAATTCACGAATATACGCATTTATTCGTTTCAGAGAATAATGTATATAATAAAAAGAACTATCTTTGTATTAGTTGATACCATACCGTCCTGTTTAAATAAAATGCGTCATACTGCACTCATCACCTCACTAAAAGCGAATCGAAAGAAGATACTTCTTTTCTTTTTGCTGTTTGTCATTCTTTTGTGGGGAGGAATGTACCTATTGGTTCCCCGTGTCTTATTCCCTGTTCCCTATTCTACTTTACTTTATTCTTCGGAAGGTAACCTGCTGGGAGCACGTATTGCGCCGGACGGGCAATGGAGGTTTCCGGCAACGGACTCGTTGCCGGAGAAATTTGTCACCTGCCTGACCACCTATGAAGACCGATATTTCTTCTATCATCCCGGGATCGATGTGACAGCTATCTTACGTGCCGCCTACCTGAATGTCCGGTATCACCGTGTCGTCAGCGGAGGAAGTACACTGACGATGCAACTGGCACGTATCGCCAGAGGGAATAAAGACCGTACCGTTTATGAGAAAAGCATCGAAATGTGCTGGGCCCTCTTCCTCGAAACGACCCACAGCAAAAAAGAAATACTCAACCTATACGCCTCCCATGCCCCGTTCGGCGGCAATGTAGTCGGCATCGAAACAGCCGCCTGGCGTTATTTCGGACGTAGTGCCTCCGACCTGTCCTGGGCGGAGAGCGCCACACTCGCCGTCCTGCCCAACTCCCCCGCCCTGATCCATCCGGGGAGAAACCGCAGACAACTGAAAACCAAACGCGACAACCTCCTATTTACTCTAAAAGAAAGAGGTATCATCGACAACACCGAATACGAACTGTCCTGCATGGAACCCCTACCGGAAGCCCCTGTCCCCCTACCCGACGAAGCCCCTCACCTGTTGGAACGGCTTGCCGCCCTTACCCCCGGAACACGTATCACGACTTCGGTACACTACTCCCTGCAAAAACAGGCACAGGAACTGGTCAACCGTTACGCCCTTGAATATAGCTCCAACCATATCCATAACCTCGCCGCCATCATCGCCGATGTCGAAACCGGCGAAGTGCTGGCCTATGCCGGTAACGCCAGCTTCAAAGCTGACGAGAAACGGGGAAACCAGGTAGATGTCATCACCTCTCCCCGCAGCACGGGAAGTATACTGAAACCCTTCCTCTATGCCGGGATGCTCCACGACGGACAGATACTCCCTTCCACCCTCGTTTCCGATGTTCCACTGAATATAAATGGCTTCATGCCGCAAAACTATAACAAGACATTCAACGGAGCCGTCCCTGCCCACCGGGCTATCGAACGTTCGCTGAATGTTCCCCTCGTCCGCATGTTATCGCAATACAACACCGGACGTTTCATGACACTGCTGAAAGCATTGGGGATGACCACCCTCCGCTTTTCGGAAGAACACTACGGGGCCTCCCTGATCCTCGGAGGAGCCGAAGGAACCTTATGGGATCTCTCGGGAATGTATGCCTCCCTCTCCCGGGTACTCACCCATTACCGTCCTTACAACGGCCGGTACAACCCGGAAGATATCCGCCCCCTAACCCCTTTTATTAATAAAGAAAAGGAACCGATCCGGTCGGTCGCAGACCGGCGTCTCACCGACAAGCCCCTCCTTTCAGCCGCTTCCATCTGGTTCACCTACGAAGCAATGTCCGCCCTCAACCGCCCGGAAGAGGAAGCCGACTGGCAACAATTCGAATCGATGAAACAGATTGCCTGGAAAACAGGGACCAGCTACGGAGGACGCGATGCCTGGGCCATCGGTACAACTCCCCGTTATGTGGTCGGTGTATGGGTAGGAAACGCATCGGGCGAAGGCCGCCCGGGACTGACCGGTGTAGGCAATGCCGCCCCTGTCTTGTTCGATCTGTTCTCCTTGCTTCCCGGCGGTGATTGGTTCGACATACCTTACGATGAACTGGAAGAGGTAGCCATCTGCCGTAGCAGCGGTCACAAAGCATCGCAGATATGCGACCAGGTAGATAGTTTGTACATTCCCCGTTCAGGCATCAATACCCCCGTCTGCCCTTACCATCAGTTGATACATCTCTCGGCTGACGGACGTTTCCGTGTAAACAGCTCCTGCGAGTCGGTCGACCGGATGATCACCCGCCCCTGGTTCGTCCTCCCTCCGTCCCAGGAATATTATTACCGCAATTACCATATCGACTATGTTCCCCTCCCGCCCATCAAACCGGGATGCGAACAAACAAAAAGTTCCGGGCAAATCGAACTGATCTACCCGGAACATAATGCCGTCTTATACCTCCCGAAAGGCTTCTCCGGCAAACGCGAAAAGTTTATCTTCAAAGCCGCCCACGCCCGTGAAGAGGCAACCATCTACTGGCATCTCGACGACACCTACCTCGGCGAAACCACCGGACCTGACCATCAGATCGCCTGTTCCGTCCCGTCAGGCAAACACATGCTTACGCTGATCGACAACTGGGGCAATCAGCGCAAGATACTGTTTACATGCACGATGTAATTTTGCGGGCATCTACCGGGACGCCGGGCGCATCATCGATTCCCCAATTTGGGAACACCGAATCATACGCCAGCTTGTCGAACACCCGGAAGAAGAAGCGGCATGGATTAACATTGACTAACTATCATGCCTCCCCAGCTTGTTTTTAGGCACGGATTACACCAAACACTATTAAAAGTATTAACTTCATCATAAATAGCAGCATTAACAAAAATACGGTGAGCAATATAACTATTACCCACCATATCATTTACATAAGAGTTACACTGTTATTTCACCTCTACCTTATCGCTGATAGTCTGTGAACCGCTTTCGGCACGGACAACGTAGATGCCCGGTGCGAGGTGGTCGACAGAGACGGTCGGGGTGTTCAGGTTGCGTAAGGTGCGCAGGGTACGACCGGCGATGTCGTAGACCGTCACTTCGTTGAGTGCATCGACCGAAGAGACGTCGATCCGTCCGGGGGCACTGTTGTAGAAGATGATGCGGCCCTGGGCGATGATCTCGTTCGACGTGGCGATGGAGCCGTTCAGGAAGTAGCGTCCGTAGGTGTTACCCGGGACGGTCAGCGTCAGGCCGTCGGTCACGTCGTAGCGCTTGCCGGTTTGCTTGTCTACCAGCTTCACGTTCTTCATGGCACCTGACAGTTTGAAACTCAGCTCCACGGGGGTCGCGTCTTTGCCGTGGATACCGACAGGGATTTCAGCCAGGTCGGATGTCACGTTGATGGCTACCATCTGATTACCGGCAAGAGTATACACCTGTGGTGCGGCGACTTCCTCGTTGATCAGCAAGGCAGCGTCTTCACCCTCCACATAGCTGTCCGAAGCGGTAGCAAGAGCGGCAACGACGGCGGTGTTGCGTACTCCGTCACGGGTGGCGGTGATGCGCAATTGCGGCAGGGATTCTTCGGTCGGAGCGACAGTGGCGGAGCGCAAACCGAGCTTTCCGGTTGTCGGGGCTTTCGCAATCATGTCGGTAGTGAAAGTAGCAGAAGCCAGATCTTTCACGATGAATGATTGGAGAGGGGCGACAAACTTAGGATCTGCATCACCTGTTGAGATGGAATATTCATCACCCAAGATATTGGTAGTCGTACCTGTAGCGGTCATGATATAGTAGATATTTGGTGACTTACCATTTAAGAACTTTGTCATATCCAAATGCGACATGAACGGGTTACCGAACATACCGCCTGTAGAGGAAGCCTCACAAAACTTAACAGCGTTCTGTCCTTTTTCATCAGGGCTGATATGGAAGCGGCCGTTACCTTCACGATTTGTCAACTTTGTTTTATCTCCTTCTGTACCATTATTACTACCATAATACGTATATTCAGTATCAGCCTTTGGCAGACGAAACAATACTTTATCGTTAGTTAATGCAGTAGTTCTATCCGTCTTCGTCCCAATCGAGAATCCAGCACCCGGAGTAAACGGAACATCTACATCGTTATAGAGGTTTGACCAACTAGCTTCAATTCCGTAATTGGGCTTAGTACCATCCGGGCGAACAATCGTAGCTGTAACCTTATCCCATCCGCGCATATAAACAGCAGGTTTCCAACGGGTATAGTTTGTATTATCCACATAGGTAATATCCGTAAACGCCGGTGTCTCCTGGCGTGCATAACTACCTACCTTTAGAGTTCCTGTACCTGTCGGCAAATACATATCCCCCGACACTACGCCTTTCAAAGGTGAAGCGAGCATGTACCAGCGGTTCGGAGCCATTTCGTAGTCTACCCGTGCCGTGTTGTAGGTCAGGTATTCCGTATGCAGGATTTCCGATTCGGGCTTGATGTAAATCTCGTCGCAGATGTTGCCGTAGAAGCGGACACAAGAGTAGTTGTGATTATCACCTGTAGTCGACTTATCCGGATTCATAACACTTCCAAACAACTCCCGTTCATAATCCGGATCGGCAAGCAAGTCGTATTCGATATTCTTGGTGGCGGCACCGATAGTTGCATCCATGCCTGCCGGAGCCATATCCACTAAGGCTGTTGGAGCTGTCGTCCGTTTATTCAATCTGTACAAATACGGATAGGCGGCATAAGCGTTTCCATCAGTACTATAACTACCATTCTTATCTTTCGCTTTCCCGTGAATGGTCACTTTCGTGAAACGCATCGGAGTGTAGGCTTCAGTATGCCCACCGTTTTCGTTTGCAATGTTCATTGTATAAAGTTCATTATCCGTAGACCGTCTCCAATGCTTTGGTCCGTCGTTATTCCAGTTGTGCATATTTTCGGCACTTCCTACCCACGTCACATATTCGGGGATGATTTTGAGGGTGAGTTGGAAAGAACTGGAATAAGTAATCTTATCTTCTTTATCCTTTACA
The DNA here is from genome assembly GCF_900128505.1 of Parabacteroides timonensis. Lineage (NCBI taxonomy): Bacteria > Pseudomonadati > Bacteroidota > Bacteroidia > Bacteroidales > Tannerellaceae > Parabacteroides > Parabacteroides timonensis. Next base: position 421,571 of record NZ_LT669941.1, on the reverse strand, counting down.
ACATAAGGTATATCCACCATATACCAAAAACCTTCTTTGAGGTTGTTAACAGCATCTGAGGTGAATTTGATTTTGAAATAATTCGTAGCCCAGGTTACTGTTGTAGCATCATCGACAAGTTCCTCCAAAGTAGCAACCGATTTTGATTTATTCCATTTCGTGTCAGAAGTCTTCAAAACCATTATATCGGTCTTTGTATCCTTGGCAAATGTCTCACCCTCTGCCGACTTCCGGAAATGAACCGGAATACGCAATGTTCCATCATTCTCCTGCATATCTTGTATCTGGACTAATCCGACACGGACAGACCGGACATGTTTGCCACCCAAATCATCGGGTTGGTTCGGATTATTCGGATCCTCCGGATCTTTGGGGTCCGGGTCTTCAGGGTCTTGGGAATCATCCGAGTCCACTGGATCGAGCACGTTGGGATCACCCGGCTCGATAGTCGGAGGATTCGGACCTAATTGGATTACGACAGGGTCAGGGCAATACAAATGGTCATCAATCACATTTCCATTACCATCTTTTTGTTGAGCTTGTGGCAAACCTATAATTGTTTGGTATTTGTTTGCCATTGTGTATTCAAAGAATGGTTGACTAAAAACAAATTTTCCCCTCACATTGTCTTTACTATATTTTTCTCCATAAGTTGTTAAAGCATTTTTTATAGCCTCACTCCCATCCGGATTCGTAGAAATCTCCCTTAGTGCCTGTGCTATTGTGTATGTTTGACTATTCACAGTCACTGTTGATGCATTAAACTCTACAACATCTCCTATAAACCAATCAAACTTGGCATTTTCTACTGTTTCCCATCCATTCTCACCCAAATAACGGAAATTACCGGCTATTTTATATCTTTTCCCCTGCTCCGCATTTTCCGGCGATGAGATTTCAGTATTCAAATCATCCCCTTCAAATATCTTAAAGCGATCTCCCGTAAGAGAAATACTAAACGGATCTCCGGTTAAAGCACAAGCATCACACTTAACAGGCACACTTGGGTGACCTATCGGTTGAGCAGAAATTCTGGCTATATATTTTTTATTGGGATCAAAAGACTCACCAATATTAAGAGGAAGAGAATAGATTTTATCTCCCGAAGTTTTCCCATCCGAACCAAAAGACGAATCCACCCATTTCATATCTTCCTTACGAGTGGAAAGATAAGACACACGACATGATTCCGGGATGCCGTCACCATCGTAGTCGATTTCAATAGGACTATTTAAATTATCCTCCGCATAAACGGAATAATAAATTTTTGTAAAATATTCTACTGCATCACTTTCGCCATTAGGATATTTTTCACTTATATAATCCTTCAACTCCTGAGGCAACTTGTCATCCCATTCTACGTCTTTATTTATACCTTCCACTTTTGTGTTCGCAGTCAACCCCATTACACTCATTATATTACTATAACTTGTTGCATATTTGACTGTTTTTAATTCCGTATCACACAAGTCACCGGCTTGGATAATTTCAACTTCCGGTTTTCTTTTAAAGATACGGATGTCGTCAATGGCATAGTCGGCTCCATCGGTGTGGGGCTCGTTGTTTTGGACTTCCAAATAAAATTCGGTACAGCCGGCGATCTCATCTTCCGAAACGACAAATTTGTAATGGAATTGTTGCCATTTCATAAGGTTATAATTAAATTTATCTCTGGTCTCTGTATTTACATTAGAAGCATTTGAATGACCAAGCTTATTATCTTTATAATCCGTTAATGCATCTCCTGTTGTAAACCTGTGAAGTACAACTTCTTCTTGACCTTTTACTCCTTTTAATATTATATTCAAATTAGGAACCAACGGAAGAGGATTACCATCAGCCCATACGTCACATCCCGGGCGCGTCATATCGGCTAACCATCCGGTTACGGTCAACTCCGTATTTCCACAAATAGAACCTTCTATTGGTACGGAAACCAAAGTTCCCGGTTCATCAGTTGCATCAATATAACAAAAATAACCGTATTTTGTATCACCTGCTTCCTTGGTTACTGTATAAGTTCGATCATACAATTCTCTGTTTTCATAAATTTTATTTCCATAATTATACGCTTTTTCTATATAAGGTGTTACCCACTTATAGTATCTATTTACATCGCCAGTAGAACAAAGACCATCATGTTTAGACTTACCTTCAACATTCGCACTTCTAAACAAGCCATACATTCCAGGATATGAAGTATAACACTTTGAATTTTGGTCTAATAAGGACTTACCGTTTTTATATATAAATCCGTAACTTGTTTCAGACTGATTGAAAGAACCCAAAGGATTATTTGACATATTATCACCTGCTTGAATCTCATTTACAATAGAATTTTGGTCAAAATCAACAATCCCTATTTGTTTATATTTCTTAATATTCCCTCTGGGCCATCTGTCACTATCCTTATTTATCTCATCTTCCAATATGAACTTAGCATTCTCAATCGGATGAAAATTGAAAGTGGCAATAACCCCACTCTGATGGGGAGTGTTTTCATTACAAATGGCTCGTATATCAACCTTAAAATCATTTTTAAGCGCATCGTTTATTTCTATTTTCTGCGTCTGTTGCAAATCCAAGTCTGCCTTTCTTGTTACAAGATGAAAATCTTTAAAATCGGCATTATCATCACTATTTATTCGATATTGAAATTTTGATCCTTGGTGAACCTTCCCATCGTTCCAAAAATAATTATCCGGTGTATAAGGCATAGATAAGTTTATAGATTCTGCATCTTTCGGAAAATCAATATGATAAATTGTTTTCTCCTGAATATAAGAAGGACACTCTTCCGCTTTTTTTATTACATACTTGTATCGTTTAAGCAAGGTGGGTTCTGCATATGTTCCTTTGATGTCAGAAGAACTTAAAGGTGTCCAAGTTCCATCCTGATAAACACTTACATCACAATACACAACATCACCATCTGCATAGTCCTCCGGCAATGTATAGACAATGGTAGAGGCGTCGATTCCCAAACCACGCTTATATTCACTCAAAATCCCGTTGGTTTGTTCCGGAATAACATTTGAATCTTTTAATCGATTCGACCAAATTAAGCCATCGGTTTCTTTGACTTTGATAAAATAATCATGTGTTATGTACAGATCTGCATTTCCTGTATTTCCTACTGAGTTTTCATTACATATACTCAAAGATCCACCTCTATTAGCAGACATGTTTTTAGTAACAGTTACTGAGTGATGTCCTATTCTTTCTTTGACAAAATTATCCCCATTTTTCACATACCAATGAACAAACCAGTTGTAGGATTGGTCATTATTGTTCCTCGTATTTACATTCAACACTGGTATCGACAATACACGTGGCTTAGTTGGATCAACATAAATAATCTCTTCTTTCACATGAACTTTATCATGATCTTCTGAAAACATTAGGCTAATCACCGGTCTAGTCGTCGTTTCCTGTCCCCAAGCCATCCCGACACCTCCGCCTGTGAGCAAGGCAAACGACAGGAGTAACGTTCGGAGCCATTTGTCATATATTGTTTTTTTTCGTTTCATCGTATTCTGAATTTAGTTTTTATCTGTTGTCAGTTCAAATAGATCCGCAAATCGTAACTGGATTTGGAAAGTGGCTAAAACACTGCCGTCTTTCTTTGCAATCAATTCGAAAGTCGAGCTTTGATCCTTAGTGGCTGCACCGACCATGCGACCGCCTGTTATTTGATAACGTGATGCACCATCCATTGTGGCTTGCTCGATTTTATTAGGAGCTTCTGCCAACAAATCTCCCTTATCTACCTTTCCGATACTCCAAGTTACCTGGTCAGAAAGATCTACATCTCCGTTTTCCTCCTGCGAAACTAACTTTTCGATTATAATAGTAAACGGACCACCGCCATATACAGTGCAAACCAAATCGGTTATACCTTCGCTTGTTACCGAAGATTCCGGATACCCGCCGATCGGAGGATTTTCATTACTTACGGCTAAAAGCGTCAATTTATAAGGCGTGAACTCGATATTCAGATTCCAAAAATGGTTGCGGGGGATCTGGCGAAGAGCGGTGTACTTTGTTCCTTGATGGGGGTTATCACCTGTTAAATGTTTGTCACTACTCGTTTCCAACTCCACCTCAAAACCGTCGGTAGCTTCCGATTCGTTCACGTAATACCAATCGGATTCTATGGATTCGCTTACTGCAAGTTGCTTGTTATCTTCGAAAGGCTTGTCAATCGAATAACCGCCTTCCGTCAGAGCCAAATACTTATCCGCTTCAAAAAGATTTCCTGCCGTGTTGAACTTGCCTAAAGTTAACTTTGTAACAGTAATCGTATGGCTCGTTCTGTTGAGTATCTTGACTTTCAAACGACTTACTAAACGAACCAAACAAATCGTTTTCACCCCTTTTGCCGGAATCCACTCTTCCTGTACGCTCATGGGGAGGTATTTTGATGTCTTAGAAACGTCATTAACACCGGATTCCCAAGAAACGGAAACGGGAAGCGACGGCATATCTTGTCCTTCCGGTATATTTACAACATTTTCCAACGGATTGTCTTTTATCGACTCCCAGTTGGCAAACGCATAAATCTTCTTCGGACCACCGGTAATCTCGAAAGAGCCGGACTTCCAGCTTGTCAATTCGCCTTTTTTCGCCTCCTCGTCACCAGTCAAATCCGGTTGGAATTTCTTTTCTATCTTACCGGAAGCGTTGACGATAAACACGACCAAAGAGTTGATCTGTTCACCGGGCAACGCATTTGCATCTGCGGCTTTCGTCTGCAACGACTTCGAAGCCTCAGAGATACCCACCTGCAAATCCACCTCCAGCATGTCAGGAAGGTCGGGGTCGCCCCCCGCACCCCGTTCGCCGCTCACGCAACCGAACGCGATGAAGGCAAACAGGCTGGCAAGCAGCGGCAAGCTCTTGTATTGGTTCAATCTGTTTTTCATAATCCCATCTCCTCATTACCAAGTGTCACGTCTTCGAGACGGACGATCCAGTCGTCCACTACTACATAGAGGCAATGAGCCCGTCCACCGGCGATATCCACATAGGCTGTAAGCACATATTCGTCCTGACGATCCAGGTACTCCTGTCCCGGCAACTTGTGCGAAGCGATCTGCGTCAGCTTCAACAGACCTGCTAGATCGACATTGATAAACGGCGTCTTTTCGCTTGCATAACGGACACTCAGCGTACCGGTCGCATTGTCGATCAGGCGTAAGGTGTTCAGCTCGGTGCAGACGGCATCGTAGGCAACGGTTGCATATCAGCCGACTTGACCGTTTCTACCTGTTGCAGGTAGGGCAGCCAGGTGATGCGGGTGTCGGCAATGGGCTGGTTGTGCGCGTCGAGGTCGCCGTTGGTAGTGGTGACTACAAAGTCAAAGGCGTCTTTCGACAGTTCCGTACCCCGGTTGGCATCCACCAGGATGAAACGGATTTTGTTGGTGTTTTTCACGAGCGGAAACTCGGTGTCGGTCGCGCCGCCCGCCGGGATCGTATAGTCCAGCTCACCTTGGAAGAGTCCCAACAACTCGCGGTCCACACGGTTCTCCGCCGCCTTCACCGCCATACGGAAGTCTTCGATCGTAGAGCCTGCGGCGGGTTCCGTCCAAGTATAGTCGCGGTCGTTCAGCCCCGCCCAAGCCAACAGGCGGTAATCGCCCGGAGCCAGTTCGCTGAGGTCGATCTCGTTCTTTTTCAGTTCCTCGCCCTCGATCAGACGGGAAGAGAGGAACGCCCCCTTGTCGTCGTAGATGTAGAGGAGGACGTTCTTTTCGCGCTCCTGGTTCACCATTTCGTAGGCAAACGCATTGGCGTGTTTGATGTTGTGCCGGTAGACGAAACGGAGCGTGTGCCGGCAAAGAGACAGTTCGTCATGGATATAATCGCATGAAGCCAGTCCGGCGAGGCAAAACACCGCCAGCACCGGGAATAAAAGATATAATATTTTATGATAGTTCATTGTTCTCCAATTTTACATGTTAAAAATAAATCGTCTCGTCCGGAAGCGGTCCCCAAGGCTTGACAATCACTTCGATCTCGATTTTTTCCGGTTCATCGGGTTTGTCCGGTTCATCCGGATTGTCAGGGTCTTTCGGATCATCCGGGTTATCGGGGTTATCCGGATCTATCGGTTCATCGGGTTCGGGATCGAACGGTGGTTCATAGGGAATGTCGTCGCCCAGGCCGTAGAAGTCACGGATGCGCAACTTGTAGACGTTGTTGCGCACGATGGCATACTCCATGATTCCCTTCGAAGGAGCATTGTTGTTGGAATGGCGGATCCAGTGGGTGTAGAAGCAAACACCGTCCACGTAGGTATGCAGACCATAGCGTGCCAACAGACGACGCGTGTCTTTACCACCCTGATTAACTTGCGGCGTGCCGTCCGTGCGTGAGGCATATCCGAACGTCGTGTACATATATTTCTTCCACGCCAATGCCGCAGCTTCGGCTGCAGTCAGAGCCGTTGACGAATCCTTGTCTTTCAACTGCCTTGAAAGGAAACGGCGGTATCCGGTCGGGTCGCCCTCCTTCAAGCTCGATGCCAGCGAACGCACGTCGCCCCAGGTCTTGCCCGTGAAGTCGTAGGTAGAGACGTCCAGTGCCCCTTCGGTGAAAGCCAGCATCGCTGCTTCGGGCGAACCGTAAATTACGCCTTTGAAAGCAAAGAAGGTAAACGGCGAACCGTCCAATCCTTTGCGATAGTCGGTCGTGCCAGTGCCGGGATCATAGAAGAGACACCTTCTGGGGCCGTATAATGTCCTAAACACCACGCCTGTGCAATAGTAAGGCGACTGGTCGGCACGCGCCACCGTATTTTCTTTCGTGTAGCCCACGCGGTACCATTCGCCCACGCGGTCACCCATGCCGTTGGTGAAACGCCAGTTACCTGCCGAAGTACCGAAACTCATAAAGTAGTTTTCATAGAGTGCTTCGACCGGTTTGCCGTCCGAAGCGGGACGCTCCGGACAGTTAGGGTTGAACATCTCGCTGTTCACATTCGCCATCGTCTTGTAGCGGCTCCACGGGTCGAGCACGTAGTTAGTCTGGTGGTCGCCCCATTCAGGCAACTCCAAGCCTAAAAACTCAACTGCGCTTGCCGGTCCGAACGCATCGTTGGCCACCGCTCCGACCACTCGTTTGACCATGAATGAACCTGCATCCAGCTTGTTGACGATCATGGCACCGGTAATCGACACGCGGGCTGCTCCCGCCGTCTTGTCCATCACATCGAAATAGTCATGTACCGGCAGGTAGTCGATGCGTGCCGCATGGCGTTCGACCTCGACCGTTGCGAAAGCGGGGTTATCGATCGTGTTGTCGCCACAGATATACACCTTCTCGTCCAGGTGGCCGTCCGAAGCCATCACGAAATGTGAATACTCGCCGTTTCTTTCCATCCACGCACGCTTTTGCAGGAAGTCACGTACTTCTCCGAGCGTCAAGTCTTTGAGCTGCGGGCGGATATTGCCGGTGTTGGTAATAACCAGCAGGTCGTACCATCCGGCGGGCAATCCCACCAACACCGGTTCGGTGCGGTTGTCGCCCTGCATAGCGTCGCGGTCGAGATAGATAATCTTGTCTATCGGGGTCAAGGCAGGCGAGTTCACCCCGTCTGTCCCTTGGTAGAAGAGCAACATCAGGTCGTCGATGCGCGTCTCGTAGTCCTGCCCCGGCTCGTAGCCGTCGCCGTTCTCGCCTCCTGTAGGATTCGAGCGGGTGAGCGGTGCCTTGGCATCCGGACAACGGAGCGTCAGTCGGAGATAGTTCTCCTCCACCGGCTTGTCGCCGTCGTCGTCCCGTTCCGTCCGGTACTCATCCGAACATGCGGCAGACAAAAAACAGCCCGCAGCACAGGCATATACTAATAATTTATGTGTAATATTCATACGCTATCGTTTTTTGAAAATATCTCATTCTTCGCGCTTCGCCTTGATCTGTTCGAGGTTCGCACGGGCGGCTTCGCCTGCTACCGAGCTGTTTTCCAATCCTTTCAGGATCGCTTCCGCACCGTCGAGATCGCCACGCAGCATCCGGACGGAGGCAAGTGCCAACTGTTTCTCGTCGCCTTCGACAGCTTTCGCAAGGTAGCTTTCCGCACGGTCGAGCTGACCTGTCCGAATGGCGGTGTTGGCGGCATTCAAATTAGATACCGGATCATCCGGAAACATGCGGACCGCGATTTCGAACACTTCGTTATACTTCTCGCTGCCGGCTTCGAAAAGCTGCGCCACCATGAACATTTCGTTCAAGCTGAGCTTCTTCGGGTCGGTGTAGATGAGCGACTTCGCCTCTTCGGCTGTGAAGTTGCGGATGTTGTATTTCACCACGTAGTCCGAGTGGCGCAAGGCGGGATAGATGTCACTCAACAGGATCTTGTAAGAGGTTCCGCCGTTCAGCGTCTTTAGCTTCCATTCCTTTTTGTCTAAGTCGCGCGGTTCCGGGTTGCGGATGATGGCGAGCAGTTCCGCCTTGTCAGGCAAGTTCATCTCTTCCAGCCGCTTTTCCAGCCCTTCCCAGTCTTCCGGCTCGAAGTCGACGCTAAAGGTAGCATGTTCGAAGCGGTAAAGGCTCTTCACATAGTCGCGCAAAGCCTTGGCACGGTTTTCTGCCAGATAAGTGTTGTTGGCGTAAGTTCCTTCGGGAGAGGCGAAACCTTTGATCCACACCTCCGTGATAGTGGCGTAGGGATCGTCCTTCACCGACTCGATCGTGGCACGGATGGCGGCCAGTTCGCGCGGGTTGTTGCGGTAGTCGGGATAGATCGTAATCTTATTGACCGGGAAGTCAAGGAACGCCTTGCCTTCGATCGAACGCGCCTTGACTGCTTCGGCTTCGGGCGTACGGTAGGCAAGCAGCGGTTTCAATACCACCGGCTCTGCCATGTTAATCGGAAAAAGCGGTGAGCGGTCGTTCTGCAATGCCTCCCAACCGCAACCACATTCGTCGATGACGAGGGCGACTTCCGACTTCTTCATCCACGGTGCCATCGGTGTGCGGGTGGTGTATTCGAAGGTCTGCGGCTTGCCGTTCTCGCGGCGCAGTTCGTATTCATCGTGTGTCGTATAGGTGCGGTTCGTCCGTTCATATAATATATGTCGGTCGCGTCCGCTCAGGATGACCGGTGTCAGGGGACGGATGCTGTCTCCTGCCGATATGACCGGTGTGCAAACCAGGCTACGGTCTGAAGGGACTTTGATTTCTCCGAAGTCGAGCGTCATGCCGATCACGAGAGTACCATCCGACTTCTCTACAATCTTGTCTTTGACTTTGATTTCTTGTGCCTGCAAGGTGGCTATCGCCAGCAGGCTTGTCACGATCAGTATATGTTTGTTCATTTTCATAAGGCGCTCCTATTTAGAATTGGTAAATCAGGTTGATAGCGGCCTGCGTGGGACCGAAATAGTGCTTCTTGACATACTCCTGGCGGCGTCCGCAATTGGTACAAGGGTACTTTTCCGATTCGAGGTAGAGGTAACCCACACCGACAGTCGCTTCCAGGTTCCAGTGCTTGGAGAGTAACCAGGAATATCCGTAGCTGACACCTACTCCTGCGCCCCAACCCTGGTGGCGTTCGTTTTCGGTACCGAGCAACTTGATGTCCGATACATTATATAATATGTACGGGACATGTAACCCAATGAAATGTTTATAGAATGTTTCACAGAACCAATAGCGCATCTCCGGATGCAGCCTCCAGTGTTTGAGAGATTTGCTATAGCTCCCGTCGCCCTTCTTTCCGTCGAACGGATTGAGGCCGGTTTCTATATCCAGGCTCCAGTGACGTGCCAAGCGGAACTCCGCGCCGGCATTGAAAGTTACCATTGCTCCCCAATATGGAATATTGGTCTTGATCCCGACGGTCGAACCTTTTTCTCCGGTCAACCTGTCCTGTGCGTAGAACGACAGAGGGATCACAAACAGGAACATCATCAAGATAAGTTTTCTCATCATACTAGTTATGTTTTATTATAATTATTTTATTCGCTGATTCAAAAATCGCGGAGTAAAGGTTCTAATACCAGGTAAACTCACCATGAACCTAAACTTATTTATGAAATAAGTTTAGGTTGTCTATTTTAGAATATAAATTCTGAAGAAACGACAGCTATTATGAAGAGTAAAAAACCAACAATGGAAACTCAAACATGTTTAATTCTACAAAAATCGGTAAGGATATCTTTACTAAAGAAAAGTTAAAGCATGATGGGGTTAACCGGCTATGTCTAAACATTCTGCCATTTAATATTAGTATAGATTTAGCGGTTGAATTTATATAAAATATAGTATAAATTTCGAGAAGTCTTTATCTAACCTAAAAACAAACCTAAAGATGTAGATAAAATAGTAAGAAAATGTTTCTTTTTTAACAACTAATATTTTAACTTTGCATTCAGTAATCATTTGAGATAAATGATAATGCGTGATTTTCAAAAGACTTTATGATATTATTCTTATTTCATAAATAAGCTATTTCTTATTTCATAAATAAGTTCCTTCCATCCGAAAAACACCTCTACCTTTTTGTTTGCTTATCAGTATTTTACTAATGGGATCCGTAATCTTTTGATTGGCCTCATTCAGTTCCGGCTGTTCCATCCGATTAAAATATCCGCGGGTTGTCTTTTCATTAGTATGTCCTAATGCTTGGCTGATCACGGCGATGTCCACATGTAAACGACGAGCCTCCGAAGCCCAGGTATAACGCATTACATAAGAGGTCAGGTTATCAGAAATCGACAGAAGCCGACCCACTTCTTTCAATGCAGAATTATGATTAGAGAGCATCCCCTTGTATTGCCGATAAGTAGCAGATGCAAACATCACAGGAAAAAGATAATCCCTCTCGGAAGACTCGTATTTATGAATAATTTGCCACATACCGGAAGTAATCTCAATACATATCTCAATCCCCGTTTTATGACGGTTATATACTATAGCTTGCCCTCGAATATTCTTTCGAGTCAGACGAACCATATCGGCAAAAGGCATACCATAAGCCATGAAACTAAATAGTGCCAAATCGGTAGCCAGAGTCAGATCAGGACGGTCGCGAAAATCAGCTGTCGCCATTTTCTTTACTTGCTGGTCAGATAAAGTTTTTTTGACTGTCAGATCGCGTTTCAGTTTCAGCTTATGAAACGGATGATACTTCATTTTAAACGGCTGTTCGTCGAAAGCCGCATTGTAGACAGCCCTCAGGCTACTCAGATAACTATTAATCGTATTGATCTTTAATCTTTTTGCCTGCAAATAGGCTTGAAAATCATTTAACAAGGTGGAAGTCAGATCACGAATCGGTATATCCTTGTTTCTTTGAAATCGGTAAAAATGACGACCGGCTGCCAAATAAAGGTCAGCTGTACTGTTTTTACCCATCTGTTGTTTACTTTCCGCCCGTTGCCGAATATAGTCGTACAACAAAGGGCCTTTTCTTTTTCGATTGTTTTCTTGTGTTACTTTCATTTCCATACTATTTATAAATCACCCATTACCATCCTTATAACAGCAAATACGCCCCCAAAGATATCTACCCCTACCCCCTTTTCCAAATAAAAAAGGAACCGATCCGGTAGGTCGTTGACAAATGTATTAGTTATTATTTGCACACTTCGATCTTTATTACGTAATTTGCGTTACGTAATTTACGCAATGAAGATATGCCAACAATTCAACCGAACAATCCTTTCCTGATAGCAGGATATTACGGCCCCGATTATTTCTGTGACAGACAACAGGAAACCGGGCAAATAATCAATGCTCTATACAACGAACGCAACTTGACGCTTGTTGCTCCCCGGCGTATGGGTAAAACAGGATTGATTAAGCATGTTTTCTATAAGTTACATGAACAACAACCCGACATTATCACTCTTTATCTCGATATTTATTCGACACAAAACCTGAATGAGTTTGTACAGGTATTCGCCAGCACCGTATTAGGCAGCCTCGACTCCATACCTCAAAAAGCGATATCACGGATCAACCGGTTCATTAAAAGTTGCCGCCCTGTTTTTACGCTGGATGAGCTATCAGGCATGCCGGAAGTCAGTATCGATATTGCGACAGATAAAGAAGAAGCTACCTTAAAAGAGATATTCAATTACCTGCAATCGTCGGAAAAACGTTGCTATATCGCCATTGACGAATTCCAGCAAATCACGGAATATCCGGAAAAAGGAGTGGAAGCCTTGTTACGTTCTTACATCCAGTTTTTACCTAATGTCCGTTTTATTTTTGCCGGCAGTAAACAGCATGTTATGCAGGAAATGTTTTTGTCGACCAAACGTCCTTTTTATCAAAGTACGCAGACAATAACCATCGGGTGTATCGACAGAAAGGCTTATTACGATTTCGCCGCTACTTGGTTTGCCAGACAAAACCTCCTTATAAATGAAGATACTTTTTCCAGCATTTACGATGAGTTCGAAGGGCATACATGGTATATCCAAGCCATATTAAACCGTCTGTATGGATATTCCGTAAACCCCGATCAGGAAATGGTGAGTCGTGCTATACGTGAAATCGTCGCAGAAAATGAATATGGTTATCAAAACTTACTGGCAGCTTATACTTCCGGTGCTATACGTTTAATCAAAGCGATAGCAAAGGAACGGATCGTACCGGAGATCAATGCCGGTTCTTTCATTTCCAAATACAAACTGAAAGCTGCCAGCAGTGTGAATTCCGCTCTTCGTACACTTACGAAAATGGAAATGGTCTACCGGACAGAAGCCGGTTATATCGTTTACGATCGCTTCTTTGCTATCTGGTTACGCCAACAGCCTTATTAATCATCCGACCGTATTACCGTCGTTCATTCCATTGCTGTTTTATACTTATTTCACACGAGACTGCATGTGTCCCGGTTCATCCGTGACTTCGGTCTTGTCGTTCAACATATTAAGATCTTCAGCGGTGAGCCATTCTTCACGCAGCTTGTCGCCCAGGTACTCCACCGATCCCTTATAAGAGAGGGTCAGAAGCAGGGAAAAGGCCAGGTGGACCAAAGAGGGTTTGTAATCGGGCCTGCGTTTTTCCATTTGGGCGATAAAACGCAGGATGATGTCCGGTTGCTGAAGGTCGAAACGTAAGGTACTGAGTGCGGTGTATTCCAGCACGGGCCAGTTCATTTTTATTCATAGCTTATCTATTTTCTGTTTATCGATCAACGTCTCTCCATCAATTCGCGGGCAACCGACAGGTTTGCCCTTGCCTGTCGCGGATTTTCGGGCATCGCTTTACGGAAATACTCGCAGGCACTGTCCGCATCGCCTTCCATCAGCAACAAAACACCTTGATTGATATACGAACGGGGATCTCCTTCGCACCGCTACAAAAAGTAACGGGCAGCCTCCCTATCCCCCATTGCCAGTGACGAAGCCATTGCATTCAACTGAGCCACCCGGCAATCCGAGAAACGATAAGCTGCCAATTCATACACTTCGCGGTACTGCTCCGTACCGGGCCGGTAGAGTGAAGCGACTTGCAGTAACTCCTCGATCGACAAGGTTTTCGGAGACGAATACACCCGTGCCACCAGTTCATCCAGATCGGCGTACACCAGCATTTGCCGGTAAACGGAAGTAGCCTCCAACTGTATCAGCGGAATTTTCACGTTACGTACTTCAGGACCGGAATTCGTTTCTTCACTTACCGTCACCTGTTCGACCGGTATAACGATCCGATCCGGAATACCATCACTGGATGCAATCTGTTTGTGATTACCGCATGAGGTGAATACCAGACCGAAACCCAGACATCCTTGTAAGAGTTGTTGTTTGTTCATATTTCATCATTTATATATTGCTCTACTTCTATTTATTCTTTCACACAACGACCGATAAAACCATAATCACAATCTCGTAAATCACTGCCTATTGCCGTATGATTATTTTGAAGCAAGATACATTCTACGAACAGTCGTAGACCAATAAACCCCACTTGAACCGGGTTCTCCAATTGCTCCGGAACTATAAAGCAGATAACCATAATATTGGAACCAGGAGACTCCTCTATAATATGCTCCATAATTTGTTCCACTCCAATTTTTCATCGTCGAGCCAGCCATCTTAGTCGCAATTGCACCCGATGGCAATCGCCATCCGGCAGGACAAGGACCATACATCGTTTTCGAGTTATCAGACCATAATAGAACATTTATAGAATTACCACCCCACCAATACCCTGAACTTTTAGAATGATTTGTTATCGTATTTGTATAAAAAATCCAAGGTTCCGAGATTGACTTGTCTACAATAAGTTGTCCCGATGAATTTCTCTCTTCTACTGCAACTCCCGACCGCAAATAATCTCCCTTTGCATCATAAAAAGGACGCAAAACACTAGTAGAAATGTTACCACTCATAGGGAAAGGATCTTTTCTACCCCATTGATAAGCATATCCAAGTGTTGTTGCTTGTCCCGGCGTTGCAGTCAATGCCCTCAAATTCCTATCCATCCATTCGAGATTGTTATACGTTTGTCGTGTACCGACTAATACATTCGTTTCATTATCATTGATAATACCGGCATAGTCCGTCACCCAGATATGCCAACTCCATATAACATTACCCTCTTCATCATAAGCACCGATCGACGCATTGCCGGAAATACCTTGTTCATTTGGTTTTACATAAATCATCCCCTGCCCATGCGAAACCGATACCAGATCCGTAGATGTCTGCCATATCAATTTCACATCAGAAATTTTACTGTAACGATCTTCAATCAACTGAACCTTATAAATTATCCCTGTACCATTCACATCTATCCCCGGAGCAGTATACGGACTGAATGATAACTCATTATCTTTCACAGGTGCTATCAAAAAAGAATTTGCCGATTGATAGTAGCTGAAAATCTTTCGGGTAACCCGCTTATCGAATGTATTCACACCGGTTATCTCCGCTTTGACTTCATACGTATGATTCTGATAAACATTATAATCATCCGTCTGATTTTCCCCGATATAGAAACGGTAAGCCGCTAACTGATCAGACATATTGGGCGTACGGTAAACGCCTGCTAATTCTATATAAGTACAGTAATTATCGGGAGCTTTCTCTTCGGTTTTTTCCCAGCTGGTAGCAGCAGTTCCTTTCCCAGCACGACGATTCAACGGAATATACCACGTAAAACCGTCGTCGATACGATCTACAATAGGGGTATAATTCTTAAAATTACCTGCTGCTTTTTCCGGGTAATCAGCCGCGGCAGTCTCTACTCCATCGATGTACTTCAAAACCTTCGGGACATTTTTCAGCTGCAGCACAGAAGAGGTAAATGTTGTATTCGTTACTGTCGGTTTCGCGGTCCAACTAAAATGAACGCAGGCAACCAACCTTTTTAAAGTTAATCCGTAAGGAGTTGTATTCACCTCTGAAACGACCGGAACATCGACAGCACCGATCATCAGCACATTATCTCCGCTGGTTGTTTTCTGATCCAATGCCACCGTCTCTCTTCTGAAATCAGCCAATATTTTCCCTTCATATTGCTGAAAAATGGGACCTGCATTCGCGAAAAAATAAGATGCTGCTTTTGGGTCGTTTGCGCACGTAACCCGATAGAATAGACATTCACTGTTCCATCTTCCGGCTCCGGAGCACGCAGATAACGGGAAGTAACACATTGGGCAGTCACCCCATCGCCACCCTCAGTTTCCTTATCCCAATTAAACTGAAGTACCGTCAGGTTATTGATCGTTGCATCTTCATTTCCCACTTTAGTTGACAGTAAACTTTCCCCCTCGATTTCCATATCCATAATTATCTGTAACGGTTCGGGGTCGATACTGAAAGCGACCGGGACAAAACTTCCGTCTTCAACATCTGTCCCGTCTGTCTGCTCCCTCATTTCTTCCTGCGAACAACCGATCGTAAAAAGCAAGCCCGGTAACAAGAGTACTCCTATATATATCAATTTGTTCATCTTATATAAATATGTATAGTCCGACATCACGCACCTCCCAGATCTCCACCCAATTCGACCAGGTTTCCCCATTCATCCACCGAATAAGATGTACTGACTTCCTGTTCACCGCTACCGACCTGTCCCTGGTCATTGTTCACTGTAGTCCAGGGAGAAACAGTGACTGTAAACTTCACGAAATCCCATCCGTAATTCACCTCGAACAGATATCGCTTACCCGGCTCAAAAGCCAGGTGGTTGATTTTAGCAGATACGTCTGTTTCGACCGGTGAATTGCTACCCTCTGCTATATTAAGTCTTATATTGGCTTTAAACGATCCGTTCGTTCTCGGATAAACAATCAACGGCTTTTTCTGGATATTATAATGCTTACCGGTTCTACCGTCCGGATCATCTGCATAATAATCAAATGTTTGATTACCTGCTGTATTTTGTATATAGATGGAGGTATAACGCTCCGTCTCACCTACTCCGGGAATAATCAGTTCATTTTCCTGTCTGTCTTTTATATCGGGTCCACTTCTACGATCTCATCCAGATTCACACCGTCTACCACCCAGGGATCTATCCTCGGTAGCGAGAAGCTGGCGGAGTTACGTGTGATGGTAGCGTCGAAAGTGTATGTATATCCTCCTTTCAGAACCAGTTCGGAGGCATCGCCTGTCGCCATCATACGCGCTGTATAGCTTTTCGAGGGTAACGTATTTATTCCGTTGTCAAAACTCAACCCGGTAAAATCCATCTGCAAAGGAATACCCCGAGCAGTCGTCGACACCGGAAGAAGGATAAAGGAGACGGTAAAAGTGAGGTTGTCATCCCCCTTCACTGCCTCTTTCTGCTGTCCGTCGGGTGTTCCAACGGTACACCACCGGTAGCAGGAACCGGATCGCTTCCGTCGGTCGTGGCACGTGCAGGCCAGTAGATCATGGTAGACGGTGCAGAGGAGCTCGACGACCAGGAGGCGGACAAGTCGATATAACTGTCTGTACTGTCGACAGCCGCAATACCGACAACCAACCCCGAAGCGGTTGTATATCCGTTCGTGCCGGCCGGGCTGACCTTCAATACGATTTGAGTTGCCAGATGCCGGAAAGCCAGGGGGATCGGATCTGAAGTAGTTGATATGGAAAAGCCACTACCGCCATCAAATAATCGACACCATTACGAAGTGAAACCGTACGACAATCGCTACTCAAGCCTGGTACGGCAATTTGGGCACTATTGGTCAACAAAGCATAGAAACGATATCCATCGGCACTCTCCACTTTCATGGCTCCACCGGTCGGTACTAATTCGTCGGCTTTTCCCGTAGCGTTATTCCGAACCGTGTACGTATTGGAGTAAGCCGCTTTTTGCGTCTCGGAAGGTGTCGTTCCTTTCCAGACATGTACGGCTACATTTGCCCCGTCCGTCAACGCCGTTGTACCTCCTATGCAAATATTTTCTACTTCGACCGCTACCCACAATTTTTGTACACCATCGTTTGAAGCTTCCAGCAAAGGCAACATATTATAGGTAGCTACCTGTGTAGCCGGGGTAGTCGATCCCGATTGATAGTTATCCAGTTTGACCACCTGCATCGATGCCATATTCGTATAGTTCGTCAACTGTTCTTTGCCATCTATTGTAGTTACATTACATCCGATGGGTGAACCGCCCCGAAAATTACCGAAACGTATCTCGCCCGAGTTCAGACGCATATACGAATTTGCCGGATCGGTTTGCTGCACATAGACTTTGGCGAGGGCAAAGTTCCCAGCTGCACTCGTATCCTCTGCCCCTACATTTCCACCGAATATGATCTTCAGTTGCACCTGTGTCCCTTTATGGGAAAACTGCAGGGGGACTTCGATACTGGCCGATCCGAATTGTATGGTCTTATCAACCTTTGCATGCAGATAATCGACACCATTTTTCAGGTTCGCTTTCGTCGTGCCGTCCCCGCCAACGGCATTTCCCTGAAGCGGTATGCCGTTACTCGCCTTCGTGTCGAACTCCGGGACAGTTTCCGTACTACTGTTGGTCGATATGGCATAAAATTCGAATGCACCCGAAGGAAGGATCATGGCTTTAGCAGCCTCGCCGGTACCGAAGGAAACCAATTCAGTCGTGTTTACCATATAGTCCTTTGGGATGACAGCCGGACCTGTAACGTTTAATTTCACCCGGTAGGGATAGATGCGTACCTTTGCCGCACTCTCCTGATTTTCCTGGTCGACCCGGGAGCCGGCAGAGGTGTGGGGATCAAACCCGGGCTTCCGGTCTTTTTGTCTATGACATCGCTATCGATCTGAGAACTTTGTTCTGTGTTTCCACCAACAAACTCGAACCGGAACTTTTCCCTGAAATCGAAACCAAGCTCCGGGAACAGGGCTGGACCGATGGTAAAAATATCTTTGGTAACTGCCTGGTTTGTCCCAAAGAGAAGAGGGATGAAATAATTCCGGCATTAGCAAAAGCGATCATCAACTGGCGCATCACTTCCAATCAGGCACGCACCTTCAGTTTAATGGAAACAGTAGCGATAGCCATCAATAACGATGCCAATCAGATAGCGTATGCCATTCGCGGCGAATTGAAAGATAACACCGAAAGACCGAATGCCAAACCGGTAATAGATGAAACCGCCCATGCTGATATTTTCGTTACTCCTATTGCCAACAGTTATATCGCCGGTTCGATTGGTTCCGTCGATGCCCTGAAGAAAGCCGAAGACAGACTGATCGAACTAATCTCTTCTTTCGATTACGAGAATCAACTATAATGAATATCAAAGAGACCTCTTACAAAAAAAGGTAAGAGGTCTCTTTGACAACACATCTCCACCGACGGAAATTCGGCGTTTGCCCGGTTTTCAGTAACCGATACCAATTATTAATATTCCAAATTTAATAATCGACATTCCATCTTTACGCAATATTCGTTCCGGTAATTTTATTCACTTACTTTTGTCCCCCGTTTGAAAATTAATTAACGAGAGATGAAAAAGACATTTTATTTAGTGGCATTAGCCTTTGTTTTTGGTTTGTTTACCGCATGTAATGACGATGACGAGAACGATACTCCGATTGTGAATCCTACACCAAAGGAACAATGGGGCAAAACACTTCGAGGTGACGATCAATCCTTATTAGCATTTCCGGATATATTCGCAGATTATTGGGAATATACCTACTCCTACAAGGATAATCCCAATATCGGACTTCGCCTGACCGGGAAATACCCCAAATCACGTTTCTTCAATTTCACAGTCTATAATGACGAGACACAGGTCGATATGTCCAGTATCGAAGATGCTAACATCCAACCGGATGAAAATTCTATCAATCCTTATGTAAAAGAAACGGCAGATTATAGTGCTAACGGATACACCATTTACATTATTCCGAAAAGTACCCCGGGAAGTATGCGAGCATCCATGAAGAACATCTGTGAATTTCCTGATACTTTAAACATGGTATCCGTATTTATGCGCCTCTATCTGGCAAAGGAATATAACAACGGTGATACGTACGGTGGTACTGATATGCCGGCAATCCAGGCATTCGATGTAACGACCGGCAAAGATGTGGATTTCCCCAAACGTGAAGTATGTAATATCCACGAAGCATTGCAGATGCCTCCGTTGGATTTCTCTTCCGACATGAAACCGCTTCCTTTTATGCGCGCGCCATTAAGCCTGATGTACCCGAATACTCCGGCTGATTACTTATTCTCACGCATCAAGTTGAATGAAGGTGAAGTAGCTACTTTCCGCTTTATTCCTCCGACGGCACCTAAAGGTGTAAATGAATATGCAACCTCGGATGTTCGTTACTGGTCTGTCTGCCTCGGATCACAAAAGACTTATTCTTATGTCTCTATTTATGATGAAGAAATGCCGAAAGTAGACAAAGATGGTTTTGTTACATTCATTATTGCAGATGCCAACTCTGCTAAACTGAAAGATATCAAAGCCAAAGCAGATGCCAACGACGGTACTTATGTATTGGAATGGAACCGCAAAGAACATGGTGACGGAGTTCTGGCTTTATATCGTAACATGCTTTTCAATAAAAGCTATGAACACAATATGAAAAAACTAATGAAATCAATCCCATTGGAAGCTGCCGGAGGCGATATGACAAATTTCAACCCGTTGACAATGATTGCCATGCTGGCAATGGGCAACTGGGGGCCTCAGGGTTATAAATTCACGGAAAATGATTATCTGAGCGATGAATTTAATTATGCATCGATCAGACGTATGCAATAATAGTCCTCATATCTGAAAAACAAAGGCGCCATCCCTGTCAAGGGTCTGTGCCTTTCGTTTTTTAACTACACGGAGTATCTGATCAACCGATAATCTTTTATATATTTGTGCCACATATAAACTCTAATTCTTATGAAGCCTAAAAAGTTTCTTTACCTGACCACATTCTGTATATTACTAATTTCCGGCTACTTGCATGCTGAAGAACCAACAAAGATGCATTCTGTATCACTACATATGGGATATGCAAATATGTTAGGTGGGACAGCCGGTTTGACAAATTCAGCACATAGTTATGAGCGCGATCTCTGTTCGGGGATCTCCTGGGATGCACAATACTATTTACATCCTTTCAAATGGATCGGCTTCGGTTTTCTTTATTCCGGATATAGTTCGAAAGGCTCTTTAGAATATAGTTCCGATCATGTATATACACATTATATCGCACCGCAGTTTGCCTTCTATTGTTTAAGTAGCGAACGGATGAATGTACGCCTGAATCTAGGTACCGGTTACCTGCGTTATAAAAATAACAGTATGGTATACGAAAAAGAGCGTCGTGTATCCGGGGGACGTATTGCGGGGAATATCGGGGCTAATGCAGAATATATGCTAACGCCTCGCTGGGGTATTTCGGCTGATATACAGTATGTATTTACTAATCTAAGGAAAGTAGATTCCAGATATCATGGAGAGACAATCCAGGTCAAGTTCCCGTCGGAAGACCGTCTGAAAGTCTCCAGACTAAACATATCGTTGGGTCTCGGATATCATTTCTAATTATAAGCAACTATTAAATTCGTCACATCATGAAAAAATATATATTCCTTTTATGCTTTCTGTCCTTTCTTTTCTCCTGCACAGAAGATGAGACGGTGGATGTCACCGTGATGCCGGAAGAGACAACTACCGGTGCCGAAACTTTCGGATGTCTGGTCGACGGCTGGTTATACGTCGGCGGCAGATATAGCACCTTCAATGGCCCCTCTATTAATTTCGATTATATATCCTATGATGAAACCATGCATGTCAACGTATGGGTAAAGCCAGACCTGGCCATCAGCTTCTGCATAGAAAACCCGGTCGAGAACCAGGAGATTCCTTACACTTCATTCTCATGGGGAAATGAAAAGCTACCGGACGGAAAGGTCTTTATTACCCGATACGACAGCAACTCCCAGATCATCAGCGGACGCTTTGAAGGCGAGCGTGTGACGTTCGGGCGTTTCGATGTACATTATAATGAATAACTATACAACATTCTTCGGCAACACCTTCTTCAAAATCAGATAACCACAGAGACCGGAGATGAATGAGCCGGCAAAAACGCCGAGTTTTGCCTGATTCAATAAATCGATCCCGGCATCGCCCATACCAATAAAGGAGAGGTTAGCGATAAATAGCGCTACTGTAAATCCGATACCACCCAGCATGGATACACCGAATAAATTCATACGGGTCATTCCTGTCGGTAAAGAGCCCATATTCGTACGGGCAAAAAGATAGGTGAAAGAGAAAATCCCCAGTGTCTTTCCGATAAACAGACCGGCAACAACAGCCAACGGAACATTCACCAACGATGCCGGCTGGATATCACCAAACGTGACACCCGCATTGACAAACGCAAACAACGGAAGGATCAGGTAGTTTACCAACGGATGCAGTTTGTCGGCAATACTCTGCAACGGACTGATCGTCCTATCAGCCAGCGAGTGTATATTATTCAGAACCTGTATCTGTGTCGGTGTCAGTACCGCCGCTTTCTTGGATTGGCGAACCTCCGTATAATCCAGCATATTCAGATAGCCGGTCATATCGCAGGTGAAGTCGTTCAGGTTGATCTTCGGACGGGCAGGGACGGTGAATGCCACCAATACACCGGCTATCGTCGGATGAATACCCGATTCAAGGAACAATACCCAGACGAAGAAACCGACAATATAATAAAACAGGTTATTATTTATCCGCATCTTCCCTCCTACATATAATAATGCAAGCAAAGCCAGCGATATCAACAACGGCTGATAGGCAATATCCCCGCTATAAAACAAAGCAATAATAATTATACCGCCAATATCATCGACAACCGCCAGCGCCGTCAGGAAAATCCGCATCCCCAGAGGCACCCGTTTACCCAACAGTCCCAAAACGGCCAGGGCAAAAGCAATATCGGTAGCCATCGGAATAGCAGCACCACGTATTTCCGGAGAAGTGTTACAAACTAGGATATAGAAAAGAACCGGTACGATCATACCGCCGCAAGCAGCTATGACCGGAAGGATCGCCTTACGCATCGAACTAAGTTCACCTATCAAGACCTCCTGCTTGATCTCCAATCCGATCACGAAAAAGAAGACAGCCATCAGGGCATCATTCACAAAGGCCAGCATCGGCATAGGTTCCCCGTGGTGAGAAAACATTCCGAATTTACCGACCTGAAGATCGATGGGATAAGACAAGATATGATGATAAGCGTGCGCCCAGGGAGAATTTGCCAATATCATAGCCAGTATAGTGGCCATAAACAATAGAAAACTGGCACTCGATTTTTGTGTAGCGAATCGGCGCAATGGTTTCAGGATAACATTAATAGTACGATCCATTCTGTGTTCAAGGTTTGCGGAGACAGCTTGCTGCCCTGTCTCCGTTTATTATTCTAACTCTTATTCTTTTTGTTGCTTCTCTGCCATTTCGAGCTGATAGGCGCTACGGGTAAGTTTCTCCACCCAGACTACAAATATACCAGTTAAAATTAAATTAAACACAATAGTAAGCACAGAAATCATCAGGGCCGGCCCACCAAGATTATAGCCGAGGGCAATAAAAATGATCCCCGCTCCTACTTCTCCACGGGTGAACATTCCGATCGACAGTGCCAAACGTTCACGTTTACGTCTGTCGCGGTAAAAGAACAACGGGAATAACTTTCCGATATTCGACAGGAAAGAAACGATAAGAACATGCAACAGGATCATCGGCCACGACATCATGGGTTGTGCTCCGGTGATCGTTGCCGCTTCAGCCGATTGTTTCGCAAAGTCGATACCGAAGAACACCGGCATACTGACCCCCACCAGGAACATGAACAGGAAAGAGATGGCCGTAGCCACATTATGCTCGACCTTTGTATCGATATGCTTATGTTTCATAATCATACCCAGTACGAATGCCGGCAGCAGCACTTCGATATGAATACTGGCCTCTTCACCATAGAAATGTTTCGATATCAGATAAACACCCTGGGTAATGGCCAGCGTTATAACCGCATAAAGCAGGATCGCTTTCCAGTCCTGACGCATATTATAGGCACCCATCTTCTTCCATCCGAGCATAAGCAATACCATCACAATCAGGATGATGACTCCCAATTGCCAGCGTAACCCCACCATCATGATCTGAAGCGGGATCATCAATAAAATAGTGTCGAGGTCGTCGAAGATAGCCAGCACCTGTACTTTTTTATAGACCCAGGAGGCCTTTAATCCGGCAGCAGCAAGCATGGTAAATAAGATACCCGCCGATGTAGGCGCGGCAAAACGACTTAACAGCAGGTTTTCTTTCCAGGCTTCGCCACTCGACCAGTAGATATCGGGAAGCAAGACGAACATATAATACAATGCAACAAATATCCAGGGAAAAGCAGCGGTAGCCATTGCTATAAAGTAATCCTCCGTGTAAGATCTCCACCGGGTTTTGTCCATTTCAAACTCCCGGCCAACATTTATCATAATAAAGGCCAGGCACACATACAATAGTGTATTGGATACTGTCTTCACCATCGAATAACTCTCTCCTACCATCGTAGGAAGAAACTGCGACACGACCAGACCAATCACTAAGAAAAAAGAAAATAAAAGAATCTTCTTCATTATTCTATCAGCTATTTTTGTTTAGATTTCGAGAGAACAAAATTAAGAAAATCCTCTCAAATCGAAAATAGCCGATAACCCATGTTTCAGATTATTAATAATTTACTTGAGATATGCCGACTCCACTTTCAGTAATCGATTCTTTAACCGTTCTGCTTCTCCCTTTCGGATACGGAGGGTCATTTCGCAGTCCATTTCGAACTTCTGCGATACAATCATAGGATTATCCTCTTTCACTATCCGCATAATTCCGTTCAGATAAGGGTATTCGAAAGCGACAGTGATATCTTCATCCACCGTGCGTTCTTCGATCTTGGCTGCGGCAATCGCCTCGGCTGCTGCTGTACGGTAAGCGACGATCAGACCGCTGGTACCTAGCTCTATTCCTCCGAAATAACGAATGACAACAATCAAGATATCGGTTAACTCGTTGGAATTGATCTGCCCCAGTATTGGTTTACCTGCCGTGGAGGATGGTTCGCCGTCATCGTTCGCACGAAAAGTCTGGCGATCGGGTCCCAGCATATAAGCCCAACAGACGTGGCGGGCGTCGTAATATTGTTTACGGTATTTATCCAGTTGCTCCTTCACCTCTTCGACCGTACGCACGGGGATGGCATACGAGATAAAGCGGCTACGCTTCTCTGTGTAATAGCCCTCTGCTACTTGCTGAATAGTTCTGTAACTGTCGTCTGCCATCGATCAATCCGGAATATGGGTTTGCTGTTCTTCCCGGAAGGCCCGGAAGTCTTTCATTATCTCTTCGATCTCTTCTATGAAGTAAGGATCTTTAACTTTTTTCTTCACCTCAGCGTAATATGTTTCAATCGCCGCCAAAGCACATATATCTTGTCCGCGCAGCAGGAAGTAAGGTTCTTCCTTCTCTACGCATTGCTTGATCATTTGGATAGGATTCTTCATATATCTGTCTTTACTTAGTTACTATTCTGTCTTAGTTATGCCGGCAAACCGGGATAGGCATGTCATATTCCCAGCTTGCCTGTGCCAGGTTATCGTTTCAACTCCTCTTTCAGGAACGGAGCCGTATAACTCTTGTTTTTCTTCTTGATCATTTCCTCGGGAGTGCCGGTGAATAAGACCTGGCCACCTTTGCGTCCGCCTTCGGGCCCCATGTCGATCAGATAGTCGGCACATTTGATCACGTCGAGGTTATGCTCGATCACGATGATGGTGTTACCTTTTTCCACCAGCTTGTTCAGGACACCCAATAGGACACGGATATCTTCAAAGTGAAGACCGGTAGTCGGTTCATCCAATACATATAAAGTATTGCCGGTATCCTTTTTGGCCAGTTCGGTAGCCAGTTTTACACGCTGGCTTTCCCCTCCGGATAAGGTGGTGGAAGGCTGACCCAGTTTGATATAGCCCAACCCTACATCCTGCAGGACTTTTATCTTGGAGAGGATGGTCGGGATATTCTCGAAGAACTCCACAGCCATATTGATCGTCATATCCAACACATCGGCTATGGATTTACCACGGAAGCGGACTTCGAGTGTTTCACGGTTATATCGCTTGCCATGACAGTCTTCGCAAGGAACCAATACATCCGGCAGGAAGTTCATTTCGATGGTCTTGTAGCCGTTACCCTTGCAGGTTTCGCAACGACCACCGGATACATTAAACGAAAAACGTCCGGGTTTGTACCCTCTGACTTTCGACTCGGGAAGATCGACGAAAAGGTTACGGATATCGGAAAAGACACCGGTATAAGTAGCCGGATTGCTTCGTGGCGAACGGCCGATAGGCGACTGGTCGACATTGACGATCTTATCTACATTATCGATACCTTCGATCGACTTGTAAGGCAACGGATCTTCCAGCGAACGATAGAAATGCTGGCTCAGGATCGGTTGCAGGGTGCGGTTGATCAAGGTAGATTTTCCACTACCGGATACACCGGTCACACAGATTAGCGTTCCGAGCGGGAAAGTCACATTGACATTCTTCAGATTATTGCCGCTGGCCCCCTTTATCGTAATGAACTTACCGTTTCCCTGCCGGCGTTCGGCAGGAACAGCTATCTCAGTCTCCCCGTTCAGGTATGCAGAAGTCAGTGTATTTACTTTCAGCATATCCTGGGGTGTTCCTTCGTAAACTACTTCGCCACCCAAGCGACCGGCTTTCGGCCCCATGTCGACCACATAGTCGGCATTCAGCATCATATCTTTATCGTGTTCCACCACAACGACCGAGTTGCCGGTATCACGAAGTTCTTTCAGTGAATTGATCAGACGCACATTATCCCGCTGATGCAGGCCGATACTCGGTTCATCCAGGATATAAAGTACATTCACCAGCTGACTACCGATCTGAGTCGCCAGACGGATACGCTGGCTCTCTCCGCCGGAAAGGCTTGCCGACGCACGGTTCAAGGAAAGATAATCCAGTCCCACATCCAACAGGAATTTCAGACGCGAACGGATCTCTTTCAATATCTCGGTGGCGATCTGCAGTTGTTTCTGGTCGAGCTTCTCTTCCACCCCGTCGAGCCATTCGTAAAGTTCGGCAATATCCATAGCAGACAGTTCCGCAATATTCTTTCCGGCAATCCGGTAATGCAAGGCTTCTTTATTCAGCCGCTGACCGCTACATTCGGGACAGGTGGTCATCTTGATAAACTGTCCGGCCCATTTCTGGGCAGAGGCGGAAGCTTCGCTGTCCTGCTGCATCAGGATATATTTGGCAACCCCTTCGTAAGACAGGAAATAGTTGGAAGTACCCAGCGACTCGTTCTTGATTTGCAGGCGCTCGTCCGTACCGTTCATGATCTCGTCCATGGCCTCTTCCGGAACATCCTTGATCGGGGTTTTGATAGTTACCCCATGCTTTTCGCACAAGGCTTCGATCTGCCAGAATATCAATGAATTCTTATATTTTCCGAGAGCAACGATACCACCATTATAGATACTGAGAGAAGGATCAGGCACGATCTTTTCCATATCCAGCAGGTTGACCTGCCCCAGTCCCTTACACTTCGGGCAAGCTCCCTGGGGGGAGTTGAAAGAAAAGTTGTGGGGAGCCGGTTCGCTGTATGACAATCCGGTTGCAGGGTCCATCAACTGGCGACTGTAATGGCGCACCTCGTCCGTATCGGCATCGAGGATCAATACCAGTCCATCCCCCTGCTTCATGGCAATACGCAGGCTTTCCTTCAACCGGCGTTCGTCGGAAGAGGATACGATCATTTTATCGATCACCACTTCGATACTGTGCATCTTATAACGGTCGAGTTTCATCCCGTGGAAGATCTCTTTCAGTTCACCGTCTACGCGAACATTCAGATAACCTTTCTTACGAACCTGCTCGAACAGTTCTTTATAATGTCCTTTACGGTTACGCACCAACGGGGCTAACAGATAAGTTTTCTTTCCGCTATAATGCTCCAGGATCAGTTCGAGTATCTTTTCCTCTGTATATTTAACCATCTTCTCACCGCTCAGGTACGAGTAAGCCTCTCCCGCACGGGCATAAAGCAGACGGAAAAAGTCGTACACCTCGGTAGTCGTACCGACTGTCGAGCGGGGATTCTTGTTGGTCGTTTTCTGTTCGATGGAGATAACCGGGCTCAGTCCTGTGATCTTGTCTACATCCGGACGTTCCATATTCCCAAGGAAATTACGGGCATAAGCGGAGAATGTCTCCACGTAACGGCGTTGTCCTTCCGCAAAGATCGTGTCGAAAGCCAATGACGACTTCCCGCTACCGCTCATCCCTGTGATGACGGTGAGTTTGTTACGGGGTATCTCTACATCTATATTCTTCAGATTGTGAACACGGGCGCCTAAAACGGAAATACGTCCGCCCTCCAATGCATTCTTATCGTTCATACTTTTTTACTGTCGGCGTTTTATCTTACCACCCAACCCGAATGATGGACATAGGTGTTGGGAGTTTTGTAATACATCTCGTTTTGTTTGGGGATCTGAAGCGTATAGGTCTTACCCAGTGTCAGCAACTTACGGTCGCGCAACCAGGGGTTGAAACGTTTCAGGTCTGCATAAGTGATCCCGTTCTTCTGTGCAAAGTCTGACAAGTCCTGGATATCGGCCGACACCGTTACATCTTCACATTCTATCGGCTTATACAGGTCTTCGGCACGAAGCACGAAACCATATTTGTAGGGGTTCTCAAATATCTGTTTGATAGCCATGATACGGTAAACGTAGCGGCTTGTTTCTTCCACCAGCCAGAGGTCGAACGTACTGTCGGCCGTCTGCTTGGTCAGTTCGCCGGAGATACGTCCCATACCGGCGTTGTAGGAGGCGGCAACATTGGGCCAGTCTCCGTATTTAGCATAGGCAGCCTTCAAGTATTTACAGGCTGCTTCGGTTGCTTTGGCTACATGACAACGTTCATCGACCGTGGGCGTAACCGTCAGGCCATATTGCTTACCCGTTCCTTCCAGGAACTGCCACATTCCGACTGCACGTGCCGGGGACGACACACGGGGGTCGAGGTGACTTTCTATCACTGCCAGGTATTTAAAGTCGTCAGGGATACCATTCGCCTTCAATATCGGTTCGATAACCGGAAAGTAACGGTTGGCACGCTTGATCAGCAACATGGTAGTAGAATGGAAATAGGTAAAACTACTCAACTCGCGATCGAACCCTTCACGCATATTGTAGCGGGTCAGGTCTATCGGTTCTCCACAAAAATCCAAAGACGCAGGGATATCCGGTGAAGCCGTCATCGCCATAACGACAGGCTTTCCTTCCAATACTTTTTCTGAATCACTTGAACTGATTGACAGGCAGGCCGTCAGGCAAAGCAAGCCACCTGCCAAAAAACTAAATATACTATTCTTCGATAATTTCATCATCTATTCTCTTTGATCTAAGAATGTTAATTGAACCTTTTTTCTTTAATCGTTTACCGTCCGAGCCGGTAGCTTCTATCACATAAAAATAAACACCGGGAGCCACATACTTCCCTCCTTTCTTACCATCCCAACCTTGCGACGGGTCTGTCCAATGATAGATTTCTGCCCCCCACCGATTGAATATCCAGCATTTGAAACTGTTTAGGGAGCGATAAGCTACCCTGAACTCGTCGTTTATACCGGGAGTCGTTCCGGGAGAGAATGCGTTAGGGACTTCGAGATAAGTGTCTGAGATATTTATGGTAACTTCAGGCAGAATATTCGTACATTGCAACGTTCGGTCTGATACCTCTAAAGAAACAATATAAGTACCATTCTGGTTGAAGGTATAATTGATATCTTCTCTATTTCCGTTCTGCTCCAATAGCTTTGTATTCTCCGTACCCTCATTCTTCTGGAAGATAGACCACTTGAATACAGCAGCTACGGGAATATTGGCTATTGCTGTAAAATTAAACTCGACAGGGGCCGACAGACTATCTCCTTTCACTACCATATTGGGGATATCGCTTGCGTAGGACAAGGTATCAATTTTCATTACAGCCTCTACCGCTACGGCTTGATAGACATCAGTCGTTATCACCTTCTCCACTCCGAAATGACGGGCAAAGAGGTCGCCTTTCAAAGTGACGTCCGTATCACAAAGCGGAGGATCAAGTACTTTTTCGAAAGGATTAATAACTGTATCGACTGTCACCGTGGTATAAATGCCATCCTCTCCCATCTGCTTCATCGTCTGATAGATTATATCAAACTCCCGATTCAATATTTTGGAAGAGCCCAATGGTGTGTAATATTTCATATCCTTCATATCCACACTTCCCCCCAAAGCCATATAATCACAATTACTTCTTTCTGTATCTACATATAGATTGGTGACATCAAAAGCATATTTACTATAATCGATAATCCAGACATAAGCTTCAGAAAGGCCACTTTCTTCTACAAAATAACCATAACCTTCTTCCAGATTACTAATAACGGAAGTTGTCCCATTCTGAACCGAAGCAATCTTCTCTGCTTCCAGTTTTTTCGTTTTATACCTGTACCATTGATGAGAAGTAGAAGCAGACGTATAACTAATCTCGACATTATCCATACCATATACAAGATATACTTCCAAACGCTGGTTCTTGTTTTGAGAATCATCCGCATCAACCAGCAGAGGTGTCCCTTGCCCCCCTGTCACCGTATATTTTTGAGCATGTGCTGCAAGTACCAACAACAGAAAACAGAGTGTCCCGACCACTCTTCGTAAACAATTCCTTTGCATATATTATAACCTAATTAGCTTCCAAAATTAGTATTTTATACGGACATACACTATCTTTGCGGTAAATATTCCAATCAGCAAATGAATAAGATTAGTATATACGTATTGACATTATGCCTGAGTTTTGCCTGTATTTCTTTGCATTCACAAAACAACAGAGCACGGATTATTACTACTAACGAACTAAATGATAATATATTTTATCATACCATAGAGCGGGGACAGACCGTTTATTCCATCGCTACTATGTACGGAGTGACGGTAGATGATATTTATCGTCTGAACCCCGAAAGCCGCGAGTCGATCAAGGCCGGCGCCACTTTAAAGATCCCACAACGGGATGCCGGTTCCGCCTCACTGGAAAAGACAGAAGAAAACTTCTTATATCATACGATCCAACCGAAGGAAACGCTTTACTCATTGTCTATCCGGTATGCTGTACCCGGTCCGGACATCATCGAAGCAAACCCGGGGTTGTCGACATCCACTTTTACGATTGGCAAAACCATCCGTATCCCGGCTACTCCTATCGAGTCTTTACCTACCAAAGAGGTAAAGACCGTCACCAAGGAGATCGAATATACGATCGAGAAGAAAGAAACCATGTATCGTATCTGCCGTAAGTTCAACATTTCGAGTGCAGAACTCATCAAGCGGAACCCGAAACTGAAAGACGGTGTAAAAGCCGGCATGGTTATCAAAATACCGGTGGAGGCAAAAGATGTCGTTACCGAAACCGCTCCGGTCATGCATGAAAGGGACGTGAATGCCCTGCTTACCGCTCCCAAAGAGATCAAACGGGTAAATATGATCAAGGTAGCCCTATTGTTGCCGTTTATGACAAACGAGAAGACACCTTCGGCCAATACCCTGCGTTTCATCGAGTATTACGAAGGAATGTTGCTCGCAGTAGACAGTCTTCGCAACAGCGGAGGTTCGATCGAACTATCCGTATTCGACACAGGCAGCGGTACAAAGAAGCTGAAAGAGGTGCTGAAAGACGATGCTTTGAAAGAAGCCAACCTGATCATTGGAGCCGTGTACAACGACCAGATCGGTCCGGTTGCCGAATTTGCAGAGAAGAACAATATCAAATACGTCATTCCGTTCACATCCAAGAACGACGACGTATTATCCAATGCCAACATTTTCCAGGTAAACACTCCTCACTCCTACCTGTATGCCAAAGCATCACAGGCCGGATGCGATTTGTTTGCCAACGACAATGTGATCCTGTTGAAAGTTCCCGGGACGGAAGAGAAAACAGATTTCATCAAAGCCTTCAAGGCTGAAATGAAACAACGGAATATCCCCTGGCGCGAACTGACTTACTCGGCTGAAACATTCCCAACTGAGATGGAAGCCCTGTTGAGCAAGGAAAAACGAAGTGTAATCGTTCCCACTTCCGGTACACTGGAAGCGCTGAACAATTTCAAATCACCCCTGCGCATGCTTTCCGAGACAAAGCCGGAATACAACATCACCATGTTCGGTTATCCGGAATGGCAGACTTATACCCGCGAGTGCCTCGACGATTTCTTTGCATTGAATACCTATATATATAGTAACTTCTATGCAGACAACCTCGCACCCGAAGTATCGGACTTTTATTCGAAATACAAGACCTGGTACAGCAAGAGCCTGATCAACTACTTCCCTAAATACGGAATATTAGGCTTCGATACCGGTATGTTCTTCTTCGATGCCATCCGTAAATATGGTTCCAACTTCGAGAACAACCTGGGTAACATCCGCTATAAAGGTATACAGACCTGCTTCGACTTCGAACGGGTTAATAACTGGGGAGGTTTTATCAACACCAACATATTTATCGTTCACTACCAGAACGACTACAATGTAACACGCAGTGAAGTAAGATGATCAGAAAGATTATAATCCTATCCTCTTTATGCCTGGCCGTTATTATCGGAAGTAAGGCACAAAGTAAATTCCCGCAGGAAGTATCTGTCGGTGCTTCGTTCGGTATGAACTTTTCGTCTGTCAGTTTCAGTCCCAAGGTGTCGACTAAGATGAAACAGGGATTCAACGGTGGTCTGGTATTACGGTGGAATTCGGAAAAGAACCTGGGCTTACAGACCGAGTTGAATTTCAGCCAGCAGGGATGGGAAGAAAAGTTTGATAACAATCCGACTTATAAATACGCTCGCACGGTCAACTACCTTGAAATCCCGTTCTTCACCCATATTTATTTCGGGAGCAACCGGTTTAAGTTTTATGTCAACCTGGGGCCAAAGATAGGTTATGCCATCAGCGATAAGACCAGCACAAATCCAAATGAACCCAACCAGAACGACGGTGCCAACTATCAGCATAACCTGCCTATCCAAAAGAAATTCGACTGGGGATTATGCGGAGGTCCGGGTATCGAGTTGCGTACCGGTATCGGTTATTTCCTGCTCGAAGGACGCTACTATTACGCACTAGGAGATATGTTCAATACACGTAAAAGCGACGACTTCAGCAAAGCCTCCAGCCAGGTAATCTCTGCACGTGTCATTTACCTGCTACCTATCCGTAAATAAATACATCAGGAGAAATGCTCCTGACGGTATTTAGACGGGGTAATGCCATAGACCTGTTTGAATACCGTACTGAAATACCGCTGGTTGGTAAATCCGGCTTTCTCCGAAACTTCCATAATACTGAGCTCCTTATCAGCCAGCAACTCCACCACGCGAGCCATCCTGAACTTATTGATATAATCGCCGATACTGACGTCTGTCAAGGCTTTCAGTTTATTATACAGCGAAGCACGGCTCATCGCCATTTGCGAGGCCACGAAGTTCACATCCAATTCCGGATTATCCAGGTGTTCGCTTATCAACTCATTCAGCTTCCCCATAAACTTTTCGTCCGCATTACTGACGGTATCTTCTTTGGGTAAAACGATTTCTTTACTCTCTTTATACCGCAATCTGACAGCTTCCCGGTTCTTCAACAGGTTACGGACTATGGCCAGAAGGAATTCCAGGTCAAAAGGTTTCGGCAGATAAAAGTCCGCCCCTTCCTTATAACCCTGTACCGTGTTGGCATGACCGGTCCGGGCAGTCAACAGTACCACCGGGATATGACTGACTTCAAGGTTGCTTTTCAGTTGCCGGCAGAACTCAAAGCCATCCATCCGGGGCATCATGACATCACTGATAACAATGTCCGGCAAATAACGTACAGCCATCTCGAAAGCCTCGACACCATCTTCGGCTACATACACCTGCTTGAAGTATTCTTTGAAAGAGGTTTTCAGGTAATTCCGCAGTTCCGGTTCGTCCTCCACAACGAGCACGGAGTATTTTCTGACGGAGAAGTCGACGTTTACATCTTCTTTCTCTTCAGACGAGACAAGCAGTTCGTTCAGGTAAGGTTTGGCAACGATCGAAGTGGTTGTATTATCTAAAGGCAACTCGTAAAAGAAAACAGCTCCTTTATCCGTATTATTGGCTGCACCGATACGTCCTTTATGCATTTCAACCAGCAGGCGGGCATACGACAAGCCGATCCCTGTGCCTTGCCTGTCGTGCACCCCCTGATAGAAACGGTCGAACAACCGGGAAAGGTCGACATTATTCAAACCGATCCCCTGGTCGGAAACCGAAATTCGCACATAATCATGTAAGAGCCGGGAGGATACGGTAATGCAGGAGTTTCCATTACTGAACTTCAATGCATTCATAACCAGGTTAGACAAGACGATCTCACATTTGGCCGCATCGAAGGGGACTTCGCCAACCGAGTCGTCCAACCGATATTCGAGGCGAATATTCTTGAACTGCAATTCGCTTTTGAAAGTATCTGCCACCTGCCGTATCCATTCGTTCAGATCGTACGATCCGATCTTAAGCGTCTCCGTCCCGGTTTCCATTTTCCGGACATCCAATACCATATTGATTATATCTTTGATACGACGGGTCTGTTTCAGGATATCCCCCAACTGCCGGGCATGGCCGGTGTTGGTGATCTCTCCCGAGTTCAGCAGGCGTTTAAGCGGGGAATAGATCAAGGTAAGAGGCGTACGGAGTTCATGGTTCAGGTTAATGAGGAAGCGGATCTTCTCTTCATAAGTCCGTTGTTCGTGCTCCTTCATCGCCCAGATCATACGGGTTTCCTGCCTTTTCATCACCAGCCAGAAGATGAAGGACAGGCCTGCTAACAGAAACAAGGTGCAGCAGAACAGGAACCAGTTCGTACGCCACCAGGGAGGGGTTACTTCGATGGATAACAATTTGACCGGCACACTCCAATCCCCGTTTTTCTTATTACACGACACCCAGACTTCATACCCTCCGACAGACAGGGCATGGAATGCAATCGTATGACTAGTCGACTCTACCATTTCCTCCTGCGTTCCTTTTATATAATAACGAAACAGCTTTTTCCTCATCAGGTCGTTTTCACGGACAATGATCTTCGCCATTAAAGAAGTATAGTTCCAGGGGACGGAGATCGTATTCTCATTCCGGCTTGCCTGTGAACCGGCGGAGGCTCCGTTCAACGTCACATCCAGCAGGCCTATCACCGGGTCCGGATTTTCCGGGAAAGGAATATTACTTTTTATATGTACCACGCCCATCACTCCGGCCATATAAATATCGCCATTCCGGGCTATCAACGGGGATTTTGAGATGTATTCGTTGGCATACACGCCATCGGACTCGCCGAACATCATTATCTTCTTACTATCCGGTATATATGCGTACAAGCCGTTATGCGTCCCGATCCACAGGCGTCCGGCCTTGTCGAACCCGAGAGAGGTGATACCAGGGAAGCGGTTATTTTCTACCGGCATCAACGTTTCGGTTATCGGGTCAAAACAGAACAGGCCTACGGTAGTTCCAATCCAGAAACGCCCCCGGCCGTCCTTGCAGGCTGCTGCAATAATACCGGTCGAATCGACAGACGAATAGATGGCATGCATCGTATTACTCGTATGATCGAGTTCAAACAGATCCGTTTCGCCCCGCAAATAACTTACATCCGCTTCTTTTCCTATCACACAAAGGGAAGCGACGGTCAATCCGGGATTCCTGTTTTGTACAGTATTCAGTTTACGTGACGACTGGTCATACAGGTAAACACTGTCTGCCAACAAATAGAAACGGTTATCGTCCAGGCGCAACAGATGAACCGATTTACCCGTCCTGAACAACAGGTCGTGCTTCGCTTTATCCATAACAGGATAAGCTGTTGTAGCACCGCTGTTCTTATCAAACAAAAACAGGCCTTCCCCGAAACCGGAATAAAGAAGCGTTGCCGCATCATACTCGATAATGGAGACGACTTTCGACGGATAGGTCGAAAGATAATGCTTAAACCGTCCGGTCTGAGGATCCAGGCGGTTTATTCCTCCTCCGTCTGTCCCCAGCCAGATCATATTGTTCTCATCTTCGTACATACCGGCAGCCGCTTTCTCACTCAGGCCATACGCTGAATTCAACAGGACGTCCCGATACGTTTGTATATATACCTCTTTCATCCCGATCAGGCCACCCCTGATACTTCCTACCCAGATATTGTTATCGGGATCATTATAGAGACACCAGAAAGAGTTTTCAGGTAACGAAAACGGCTTTCCCGGTATATGGTTGATTACGGTAACCGAAGCTGTTGCCGGATCATATACGTTGATACCTCCCCCATCCGTAGCCAGCCAAAGTTTTCCGTCCCGTTCCTTTATGTCGAGGATAATTCCATTGGATAAGTCTCCGGGAGCTGTTAAACAGCAGATCTGTTTCTTGTCACGATCGTACCCAACCAACCCTTTACCGTAGGGAGACAACCACAAACAGCCCGAAGAGTCTACATACAACGCTGCTATCTGATATGCTGTAATAAAAGAGGCCCGTTGTAAACTTCCGGTTCGCATATTGTATTCCCACAAACCATTCCAACGGGATGCCAGTAAAACCAGATCATTCTCTTTGTCATAAAGGCATGCTTTCTCGAAAGTGACTCGTATATTCTCCGACGAATGGACAGGCAAAGGGAGAATTTCCTTATTTGTATAATCATACTTGAAAAACTTTCCCCGTCCAAAAAATAAGATACCATCTTCCAGGGAAACAGAGGAAGAAACATTCAAAATACGTCCTTCGATTGTCACCGGGATAAAATCGTCGTTTTCCCGATCATACAATACCAGTCCATGCTCTGTTGCCACCCATAAATTCCATAAAGAATCTTCTACCAGAAATTTTATATCGTTGCCAGGTAGAGAACAAGGATCTTTTTTATCATGATAGTAGCTTTTTACGCGCTCACGATCGAAATTGTTCAACCCAAAACGGGTACCAATCCAAATCAATCCTTTATGATCCGTCAGTACACACTTCACCATAGATTCCGATAATCCTTCTCTAAGGGAAATCTGCTTGAAATAGTACTCAGGGGCAGCTTCCGCAACGGTCAGGCAATAAATAATGAAAAAGAAGGAATAGATATATCTATTTATAGTTAACATCTTAAAGGTTTGTTAAGTAAGTTAATACCAGTGTTCCGTAAGAACTCATGCCATTATATGGTAATTAAAAGAGTATTAAAACATTAAGGAATGAGACTAACCCCAGGTATCTTTATTGGTAGATTTCATACATGAAATATCATTGGAAATGGAGTGGATTTTGGGAAACGGGACTGCCTTTGTCTTATTGTTTTCTCTTCTTTTCCGGATTGACTTTTTACCGGATTATCCCTCTGGTCAGGTAAAAGATGAAATAACGGCTTGTTATAGAAAGTTTAAGAAAAGAATCATTGTGTAAAAAAATCTTTTATATCTTTGTTCTAAATACAAAGAACATGAGTTCTTACGGAACTCACCCCCTTCCAGTAACGTCCAAAAATCAATCGATTCTCCTTCTTCTGGACAAATATTGAACATTTTTGTACAAAACCGGACATCGGGCGACATGCATACCTCTAATTTTGTAACTACAAAATCTAATGGCATGCATCGAATATGTTAACTCAAAAAATATATCAAATGACAAAAAGCAAACTACTCCTCTTTTTCTTTATCGTTTGGTTGACCACAGGGTGTAGGCCCGTGACTTCGCCGGAAGCAGGCATCATCCCGCAACCGGAACAACAAACAACCGGTAAAGGCCATTTTGCATTTAATAAATCTACTACTATTGAAGTAGAAAATCAGGAACAGGAAGCTGTTGCCGGATTATTGACGGACTTATTTACCGTTTCTGCCGGATTCACCCCGACAGTCAATATCGGTTCGTCCAATACCTCCGCCTCCATTGTTTTCTCTACGGATACGGCACTGGCTGACGAAAACTATA
Organism: Parabacteroides timonensis; assembly: GCF_900128505.1. Classification (NCBI taxonomy): domain Bacteria; kingdom Pseudomonadati; phylum Bacteroidota; class Bacteroidia; order Bacteroidales; family Tannerellaceae; genus Parabacteroides; species Parabacteroides timonensis. Next base: position 384,047 of record NZ_LT669941.1, on the reverse strand, counting down.
AACTGAAAATAACTCCCTCGCATATTTCAATTAAGGCAGCCGATGCCGCCGGATTCTTTTACGCCATACAATCGATCCGCCAGCTTCTTCCTCCGGCAATAGAAAGTAAAACGCCGGCAGAAGGCATTCAATGGAACATACCGGCAGTAAGCCTGCAGGACGGTCCCCGTTTTCCTTACCGCGGCTTGTTATTGGATGTGTCCCGCTGTTTTATCCCGAAAGAGAATGTGATTAAAATCATCGATTATATGTCGATGTTGAAGTTGAACAAACTTCATCTGCATCTGGTGGACGACAACGGATGGCGTCTGGAGATAAAGAAATATCCCCGCCTCACCGAAGTGGGAGCCTGGCGCGTAGAACGTGAAAAGGATTTCTCCCAACGCAAAAACGCAAAAGCCGGCGAACCGACACCCGTTGGCGGCTTCTACACACAGGAAGATATGAAAGAGATCATTGCCTATGCCGGTGCACGACAGGTAGAGATCATCCCCGAAATAGAAATGCCCGCACATACCAATTCCGCCCTGGCTGCTTTCCCTGAACTGGCATGCCCGGTAGTGAAAGACCCGATCCGTGTAATCCCCGGAATGGGCGGACACGGTGCCGAAATCGTTTACTGCGCCGGCAACGACAAGGTTTTCTCCTTCCTGCAGGATGTGCTCGACGAAGTGATGGCTCTCTTCCCCTCCCGTTATATCAATCTGGGCGGCGACGAAGCATCCAAAAGATACTGGAAAATATGTCCGCTTTGCCAGGCCCGTATGAAAGCGGAGGGATTTACCGACATCGAAGAGTTGCAGGGTTACTTCATGGGACGCATGGCGGGTTACGTGAAAAGTAAAGGCCGTGAAGTGATCGGATGGGACGAACTGACCAACAGCAAAATACCCGACGACGCAATCATACTGGGCTGGCAGGGACTCGGTACAGCCGGTTACAAAGCCGGACAGATGGGACACCGTTTTATCATGACACCGGCCCGCGTCTTGTACCTGATACGCTACCAGGGACCGCAATGGTTCGAGCCGCGTACCTATTTCGGTAACAACACCCTGGAAAATGTCTACAAATACGAACCGGTACAACCCGAGTGGGACCCGGAAGTAGCTAAAAAACTGATCGGCATACAGGGTTGTATGTGGACCGAATTTTGTACCTCGGCAGATGATGTCGAATACCTGCTCTTCCCCCGCCTGGCAGCCGTTGGCGAAATCGCCTGGTCGGGAAAAGACCGGAAAGACTGGCCCGGATTCCTGAAACGGTTGGATATATTGACACAACATTACGACTACCTGGGTGTAAACTATGCCCGCTCGATGTTCAACCTCGACCATCTGGTGACCGGTAACAACGATACCCTGAAGGTTGCCCTCACCTGCATCCGCCCGGATATGGAAGTACGCTATACCACAGACGAAAGCGAACCGCAGGCTGTCTCCACGCTCTACCAGGATTCATTGATCGTAACTGGCGACATGACTATCAAGGCTGCTACCTTCATGAACGGTGAGCAGAAAGGGAAAACGCTCACTCTCCCGCTCCACTGGAACAAGGCCACAGCCCGTCCCGTAACGAACGGCAACGAACAGAGCTACCGTCTGACAAACGGCCTGAGAGGTAGCGACAAACAGTCCGACTTCGAATGGAGCGGATGGTACGGCAAAGACGCCTCTTTCACGATCGACCTGGGAAAAACAGACTCGTTCGACAAAGTGACGATCGGTTGTATGACGAACTACGGTATGGGAGCCCATCTACCCAAACAGATTACCCTCTCCGTCTCAGACGACAACCAAACGTTCACCCGGATAGCCGAACGCAGCTTCACCCCGGAACAGATCTTCCGTGAAGGTATCCGCATCGAAGACCAGCTCTTCGACAACCTGAAAGCATCCGGCCGTTACCTCAGGGTCGACTTGAAGAACCCCGGAAAATGCCCCGAAGATCATACGCGACCGGGACAAGGTACCTGGGTTTATATAGATGAAGTAATTATTAAATAATAGAAAAAGGTGAATCTAAATAACAGACCTCGTAGGGGCGGGTTCTAAACCCGCCCAATATCAACAGGATGTAATCATTGTCACAACGGGCAGGTTTGGAACCTGCCCCTACGAGGTCGGCCATATTGGTTCATATTTGACAAATAGCGAAACAAATTAATTCTATAAATACATGAAAAAGACTCTGTTATCTATTTTTGCTCTGTGCTGCTTGGGATTCACCCAGGCAGTTTCAGGCGCAACAGACAACAACCAGCCTGAATGGCAAAGCCAGTACGCAATCGGTCAGAACAAACTGGCCCCTCATGCCTACGTCTGGCCTTTCGAGAACGAGAAAGCCCTCTCCGAACGCGATCACGAGTCGTCCCCCTGGTATCAGACCCTGAACGGGAAATGGAAATTCCACTGGACAAAGAACCCCGACAACCGTCCGAAGGATTTCTACAAACCCTCATTCTACACCGGCGGCTGGGCCGACATCAACGTTCCCGGCAACTGGGAACGCCAGGGCTACGGTACCGCTATCTATGTGAATGAGACCTACGAGTTCGACGATCCGATGTTCAACTTCAAGAAAAATCCGCCTCTCGTCCCTTATGCCGAGAACGAAGTCGGCTCTTACCGTCGCACCTTCACCATTCCGAAGACATGGGACGGCCGTCGCGTCGTTCTCTGTTGCGAAGGCGTTATCTCCTTCTATTATATATGGGTCAATGGAGAAAAGATAGGCTACAACCAAGGTTCGAAAACACCCGCCGAATGGGATATCACCGACCTGCTGCAACCGGGTGAAAACACCGTCGCATTGGAAGTGTACCGCTGGAGTTCCGGCTCGTATCTGGAATGCCAGGACATGTGGCGATTGAGCGGTATCGAACGCAGCGTCTACCTATACAGCACGCCTAAGCAATATATTGCCGATTACAAAGTAATCTCCACCCTCGACAAGGACACCTATAAAAACGGTATCTTCAACCTCGACGTTCAGATTGCAGGCAAAGCCAATCCCGGCTCCCGCATCACCTGGCAACTGAAAGATGCCGATGGCAAAACCGTCCTGAAAGAAGAAGCCGACATTCCTGCCGGAGAAAATAACCGCATCGCTTTCAAAGAAGCGACCCTCCCCGGAGTCACCCCCTGGAGCGCGGAACATCCTAACCTCTACACCCTCGTCCTCTCGCTGAAAGATGCCAATGGAAAAGAAACGGAACTGACCGGATGCCGGGTAGGTTTCCGTACCTCCGAGATCAAAGACGGTCGCTTCTGCGTAAACGGCGTTCCGACATTGGTCAAAGGAACCAACCGCCACGAACATTCGCAACTGGGTCGCACGGTCAGCCGCGAACTGATGCTGAAAGATATCAGCCTGATGAAACAGCATAATATCAACACCGTCCGCAATTCCCACTACCCCACCGATCCGTTGTGGTACGACCTCTGCGACGAATACGGCTTGTATATGATCGACGAAGCCAATATCGAATCGCACGGCATGGGATACGGTCCCGAGTCGCTGGCAAAAGACAGCACCTGGCTGCCGGCACACATGGATCGTACGCAACGCATGTACGAACGTTCCAAGAACCACCCCAGCATCGTGATCTGGTCGCTCGGTAACGAAGCCGGCAACGGTATCAACTTCGAACGTACATACAACTGGTTGAAATCGGTCGAAAAGACACGCCCCGTCCAGTACGAACGTGCCGAACAGAACTACAACACCGACATCTACTGTCGCATGTACCGCAGCGTAGACGTTATCAAGGAATATCTGAACCAGCAGGAACCGAAAATCTACCGTCCTTTCATCCTCTGCGAATACGTGCACGCGATGGGTAACAGCGTAGGCGGCCTGAAAGAATACTGGGACGTGTTCGAAAACGAACCGATGGCACAAGGCGGCTGTGTATGGGATTGGGTGGACCAGTCGTTCCGCGAAATCGACAAGGACGGCAACTGGTACTGGTCGTACGGTGGCGATTACGGCCCCAAAGGTATCCCCAGCTTCGACAACTTCTGTACGAATGGCCTGGTAAATGCCGACCGCGAACCGCATCCGCATCTGAACGAAGTGAAAAAAGTCTACCAGTATATCAAAACAAAACTGACTGACGAACGCAACCTGACCCTTTCCATCAAAAACTGGTACGACTTCAGCAACCTGAACGAATATACCCTCCACTGGCAACTGATAACCGACAACGGCCAGATCATACGCCAGGGAATGGAAACCGTCGACTGTCTCCCGCACGAAACGACCACGCTCACACTGGGTAAAACCTCCCTGCCGAAAAACTGCAAGGAGGTATTCCTCAATCTGAGCTGGACACCCAAACAGGCACGCCCGTTCATCCCGTTGACACACGAGGTAGCTTACGACCAGTTCGTCCTGACAGCCAACAAATACTACCAGCCGAACTACCCGTCATTCCAGGCTTCCGCCCTGAAACAGAACGGCAACACATTCAGCAACAACCGTGTAAATATCTCCTTCTCACCGGAAACAGGTGCGATGACCTCTTACAAGCTCGACGGAAAAGAACTGCTTTCAACCCCGATGACGATCAGCCTCTACCGTCCGATCACCGACAACGACAACCGCGACCGTAACGGTGCACGTCTGTGGAAAGCCGCCGGACTGGACAAACTCACCCAGCAGACAACCGCTTTCCGCACAGGAAAGAACAGCGTACAGACAACGCTGGCACTACTAAGTGACAAAGGCGAGATAGTAGCGACAGCTACGCAGCACTACCATATCACCCCCGATGGCATGGTAAAGGTAGCAACGACCCTTACCCCAGACACAGCCATCGTCAAATCGCTGGCACGTATCGGACTTACGTTTGAAATGCCTGCCGAATACGCCGAGGTATCTTACCTGGGACGTACCGGTGAAACCTACGTCGACCGTATTCAAAGTGGCCGCATCGCCATCGATCATACGGATGCCGAGCGGATGTTCCACCAGTACGTCAAGCCGCAGTCGACCGGCAACCGTACGGACATGCGTTGGGCGGAGATCAGCAACGAGGCTGGCAACGGACTGCACATCACGGCATCACGCCCCTGGCAGTTCAGTATCGTTCCTTTTACCGACAGTAACATTGACGCTTCCACCCATATCAACCAACTGAAAAGAAGCGGTACCGTGACCGTCCATCTGGATGCCGTACAGGCCGGTGTCGGTACAGCTACCTGCGGGCCGGGTGTATTGCCGCAGTATCTGGTTCCGGTAGAAGAGACAACGTTCGAGTTTGTTATTCGCCCAATGAAATAGGTTTATATTCTGACTGGGAAAAAGCCGGGAGTAAATATTATTCCCGGCTTTTCTATTATAGCTCTTCATCTTATAAAGTAGACTTCTTCATGTTCCAATGCAAACTTCTTCAAGTGTCGGAACTTACTTCTTCAAGTTTCAGAAATTGTTTCTTCAAGTGTCGGAGTTGACTTCTTCTCCTTAAATATAAGGCATAAAAAATCCCCTCCGGAAACCCGGAAAGGGATCTTTTGTCATTCAGAAAATAAAAATCATTCAATAACCGGACGGTCGTCTTCGCCTGAACCGCCACCAGTATTCGTTTTACCTTCAACCAGTTTGTCAATCCATACAAATTCCACTTTCTGCATGGCTGCTTTTAACTCTTCTCCGGGCTGAAAATTAATATTTACACAATTAATATCCGTAGCCTTCAAATCTTCTTTCTTCGCCTTTACGCTACTATTAAGGGAAGGATAAAATGTACCCCAATCACCGAGTTTCACACTATGTCCGTCTGCCATCAAACGTTGGATTATTTTCCGAAGCTGGCGGATAGACATCAACGCTTCCGAAGGATTCAATGTCGTCTCATCGGCAATAAGTTCAGCCACTTTTGTTTCCGAAACCAACCCGGTAGAGTTTTGAACGGCATACCATTTCTTCGGAGCGTTCTTGTCCCTGGGATTAGCACGCTGGATTGCTTTGATTAATATAGCCATGATTAATAAATTTAAAATTATAATTTAAATACATCGTATTTCGAAATGAGAAGGCATTCTTGCATGACATTGGAATTAACATCATAAGAATGTAGGCCATCAACAGAAAAGATATGAACCAAAGGCCCCCTCTTCACAGAGGGGAACCTTTCCACACATCAATTATTAGTTTTATGCTAGTAGCCTATGGCTCCTGATGAGGTTAGCGGCCATCCCGGATTTTGGTAGATCACAGAAGATCCCAAATCATTAGGGTCGCTGGATGTATATTTGAAATGATGCAGTGCAATCGGATCAAGATAGTGTGCTTCACACCATTTATATCCATCCCACATAAGATTGTTACCTTGGCTGATGACCCTGTAAGGACGTAAATATTCGCCGCTGTTTGCAAGGTTGGAAACATTTGCATTCGGTTGTCCTTCAGGAATAAGCAGACTTTCCCCTGTGGGGTTTTTATCCTTATCCAATTTGGGATATGCGTCTTTCAAATCTGATCCCCAAAGGTTTACGCCTTCCACCTGAAAACCATTAACTTGATCCAGGGCTCTCCAACGTCTCAGATCCATCATACGCAGACCTTCTTCTATCATTTCGCAACGGCGTTCGCGACGGATGCAATATAGTAACGGAGATACTTGTCTTCCTGCAGAGTATACACCCCAATCAGACTCTTTATCCAGTTTTGTGGCATTCAGTGTAATACGGTAATCCGGTAAATTAGCCCTGTCACGGATGGCATTCCAGTAAGCCTCGGATTCAGCAGATATACTGTTCCCTCCCTTTTCCATGCAATCAGCCTCGATATAGTTCAAATATGCTTCGGCAGCCCGGAAAATAGGTGAACCTTCTACGGATCTTTGATCGCCGCCAGTGTAGTAAGTATCAGCTGCCAGACCTTTGCGCAGACCATAACCTGTAACAGATCTTACTTCCGGGTTGTCGATGATGGCAGGAGCATAAGGCCACGAAAGTCCATTATATTCTCCGGCTTCATTGGTTTGTTTGTCCAGATGTTCGTAAGGACGCATCATAAAGAGGTTAAGGCGCGACTCCCTATCGGTTTCTACATCTTTAACGGATTTGTCTCCTTTATACAAGGGGGAAGCGTAAATTGGCAAGCCGTCTCTGCACAAGAATGTTTCTACATATTGACGGGTGAATCCGGTGTTACCTCCGTTTAATATATAAGAAGTGGCACCATGTTTTACACCTAATGAAAAACTATACCGTTTCCACAAAAGTATTTCGGGAGCCGAATTCATATCTTCCAAAGCGAACTGTGCGAAATAAGGATTGCTCATACCACGATTAGTCGTATCCGACTGATTGACACTAGTTTTATCTGTATTTTGAGCCAACAATCCCTGGTCTGCAAGCTCTTTGGATGCCGCTTTACATTCCTTTAGGAAAAAAGCGATCTCACTGTCCAGGTTTGCACCTGTGTATTCGCCACCGGGCCATCCGGGACCACCGGGTACTAAAGCCGTACCTTTATGGTAGGTCAGCCAGCTTGCTTCAAACAAAGCGACTCTCGATTTAACCAATAACGCAACATTGCGGGTAATCCTGTTTTTCCCTCCCGACGGAGCCGTATTACTCAAAAGCATCAGGGCAGAATCCAGGTCGCTGATGATGAAGTGTGCTACTTCATTACGAGGACTGCGTTTACTGGCTTCTATCAATTGCCCTTCTTCATCTATTAATGTATTCTTGATAATGGGAAAATCCCCTAATGTTTGTAATTTGGAGAAATAATTCCATGCCCGCTGCAAGTATACTTCGCCAATGTAATGCCTGATGTTATTGTCGTTACCTTGTATGCTCTTGGAATTATAACGCGGCATTACGGTCTCGATGAAATAGTTGGCATTTCTTATTTTCTTGAAATTCCATGGATCATCATCTTCTTTGATTGATTCAGGAACTTTCCATTGCCCAGGCAGCCATTTGTTGTCGTAACTTGATTTTGCCTGGTTATCAGTGCCATTATCATTGCCCCAACTCCCGATTGTATATTTTTCTTCATGTGCAGGAAAGTCGTACCCTTTGATGGCATAAGATGCCAGGTCGGCTTCGGACCATAAGTAATTATTGGGAGTTACTTTATCCAAAGGCTCAAGGTCTAAGAAATCATTGCATGAACTCAGACCGACCAGCCCTCCTGCTAATATAAATAAGTATTTATTTAATGTTTTCATTTGCTATTCAATTAAAAATTAACACTAAGTCCTGTTGAAAATGTCTGTGACAGCGGATGTGTCTTGGCTGTAGAAGTCCCGTCATTCCAGTTTGCTCCGTATCCTGTACCCAAAGTTTCGGGGTCGAAAGCATCGGGTAGTGAAGTTATGGTAAACAGGTTCTCGGCAGAGAAGAATATTCTCAGATTAGAGATTCTGGCCTTCTGCGTATAACGTGCCGGGATGGTATATCCTATTTGCAGGTTCTTCAGGCGACAGTAGGCGGCATTCTGCAGGTAGCGGCTCTGTTTCTTTTGGTTCTGATCATTGAACAATGGCCTCGGCAAGTAGGCATCGTGATTTTCGCCCCAGAAGTCATCAGCGTCACGGTAAAAGTCCATCTGGCTTTTGAAAAAGCCGGATTGCCATCTGTTTCCGGTAGCACCGAACATCATGTTTCCATCTATATAATAGTCTCTTTTCAATACACCTTGCAGGAATACGCGTATATCAAAGCCTTTCCATGAGGCATCCAGGTCAAGGCCGAACTTGTAACGCGGCGTGTTGTTGCCAATAATCTTCAAGTCACCCGGATTGTCTACGGTAGTTCCTTTGTGGATTGTTCCGTCTCCGTCCAGGTCTTTGTACATGATATCACCGGCAGCCCAATTCTTGCCGACTTCACTTTGTCCGCCATTGGGCAGGGATGCCAGGTGGTCCTGCATTTCTTGATCGCTCTTGGCAATTCCAATCGTTTCGAATCCCCAGATTTCGCCCATATATTCTCCGGTTCTCCATGTAGAAAGCAATCCTTTTTCATTCGGATATTTTAAGACTTTCTGTCGGTCGTCTGAAAGAAGCACATGTACTCCATATTGTACTGCATCAATACGGTCTCTCCATGAAAGGTCAAGCTCGAAACCGGTAGACTGCAAGTCGGCATTATTTGTTTTAGGAACATCGGCACCTAATACAGCAGGTAAAGTAGGAGCTGGCCCTACCATATTTACAGTCTTTCTGTTGAACCAGTCAAAGCTCATGTTGAAACGATTATTGAACATTCCCAGGTCGAAGCCGATATTCCATGAACGCATGGTTTCCCAACCTAAAAGCGCGGAAATCAATTCGGGTGAAGCAGCCGTGTTCTCAAATTTGCTATTGCTTAACAGCCAGTGACTTTTGCTATCATTGGCTACAAATGGCATTGTCTGGATATAGGGATAAAGCGCTTTGGTATTTTGGTTACCAAGTTCACCCCATGAACCACGTATCTTTAATGTGTTGATCGTGTTTTCCAGCGGTTCCATGAATTCCTCACGTGCCACGTTCCAGCCGGCGGATACAGAAGGGAACCAGTTCCAACGCTTGTCGGAAGCAAAACGGGAAGTGCCGTCATAACGCATATTGAACTCTACCAGATAGCGTTCTTTATAATCATAGTTCAATCGTCCGAAGAAACCGGCTGTCGCCCATTGATTCTTGTCGCCTGCATCCTTATCAATTTCAATTTTATCAGGTCCTGTGGCCGTATTCAAATCGGGTACTTTCTCTGTGATGAGATCTGTACGGCTGGCACCCAGTTTACGCCATTTATTCAGTTCGGCCTGGAAACCCACCATGACCTTAAAATTATGGCCGCTTTCCAGTGATTTCATAAAATCAGAATAAACGTTCGGATTAAAGAAATTAGTTCTTTCGGCATATTCTGCAACAGAATTGGTATCTTCGAAATATTCTGTTCCATCTACATAATGTTTGGGAAGATGTAATACATCCTTGTGTTGGAATCCATCGACAGTCTTATAATTCAACTCTCCAAATACCTTCCATCCTTTAACGGGTTCCAGTACAACCTGGAATTGCTGGTACAACCAATCAGTCTGACTGGCATCCTTACCCTGGTAAAGTAACTGTGACAGCAACCCAACCTGAGCATAACCGTTCGGATCATACATGGGTTCGGAGGGAAAACGCTTGGCCATGTCGTGATAATACTGGTTGTTATCCATGGTGGACGGCTTGCTGTAATCCTTACGCATATATTTGGTGCTGTAATTCACGTGCAGCCATGGGAATAATTCTGCGTTGATTTTGGCTGTTACTGTGTATCTTTTTAGTTTATCGGGATTAAAACTGATCAGACCCGTTTGGTCCATAAAGTTACCAGAGAGGTAATACTGGAACTTTTCAGAACCTCCATTAATACTTAATGAATGTTCCTGTGAAAAAGCAGTGCCTCCGAAGAAAATATCATACCAGTCGTTATTAGAGTTACCCAGCCAGTTCCATGTCTTGCCGTCTGCATTAGCAAACGTTGTCTGCGTGCTGGGAATTTCCCCTTTTTGATAAGCGAGCATGAGTTCCAAATTCTGAGCCGGGAAAAGGAGACCCTCTTGAGTATTGACAGCTGCCAGGTTCATGTATTGTGCATAGGTATATGAATCCGGTAATTGCGGCATGTTAATGGCATGGCTCCAACGGAAATTATCGTTATAACTGATGTTGACTTTACCAGCCTTACCTTTCTTGGTAGTGATCAAAACGACACCGAATGGCGCACGTGAACCGTAGATGGAGGAGGCGGCAGCATCTTTCAAAACGGAAATGCTTTCAATGTCATTCGGATTCAAGACATTCATATCACCTTCCATGCCATCAATCAACACTAATGGCGAGGCATTGGAACCATTGCCGATAGTACCGGCGCCGCGGATATTAATTTTCATGTCCTGACCAATTTCACCACCATTGCCATCAGAACCATAGCTGAAGTTCATACCCGGCACTAAGCCTTGTAAGGCCTGGGATACGTTTGTAACCGGACGGGAAGTTAGTTCTTTGGCATCGACGACAGATACAGATCCTGTCAAATTCACTTTCTTTTGTGAACCGAAACCAACCACAACGACTTCATCCAAAGCTTGTGAGTCGTCCTGCAAAACAATGTCTAATGTTTGTTGGTTGGTGACTTTTACGTTTACATCTTTATAACCGATAAACGAAATCTTCAGGGTAGCCCCTGCCGGTACTTTCAAGGAGAAATTACCTTCCACATCAGTTACAGTTCCAATGGTTGTGCCAACGACAGACACGTTGGCTCCGATAACCGTTTCACCTGTAGCATCTTTTACAATACCTTTTATGATTCGTTCATTCTGCTGGGCGATAGGTAATCCGGCACTTTCTTCAATAGTAGGACTTAAGGTTTCCTCACCTTTTCCTGTGTCCGCCTTCGATTGGGCGGCAGAGAATAAAAAAAGAAGGGCAAAGGCCACATTCCAGTTTTTCATTCCCCGGAAATTCTCTCTCTTCATGTTTAATGTCATTTTTTCTTTAAGTTTTTTCCTGGATAATTCTTTATTAACTCTGATTAGATCTCAAGGGCGGTTATACCCTTTCATAGCCGTGTTCTCTTTTTTAAATCATAGGCAATTTTTTTATTTATTTCACACAGCAAAAGAAGCTATATAGCCATTATTCGATATCCAATATCGTATAAAGAATGTTCGTTTTTAAATAAATCTCTTACCAAACAATCGGTACAGCGTACCCAGGGATATTTAATGACATTTCTATGGTTAAATCGGGACTACGTTAACAAATAAAAAAACGCAGCCACGTTATAAAATAACATGACTGCGTTTGATGTATTTATGCCACCTTAAAGGTGGTATCTCATATTTATCTCAACCGGTCGAGCGAACGAACCAGTGCTTCATCGGCACCGATATTACGGATTGCCAGATAATCGAGGATCAGACAGATCAGAGGGAAAGAGAGAGCGATCTTTACACTCAGTGCAGCGTCGTTCAACTGATCTTTCAGTATCCATACGAAAAAAGCGAACAGGCCATAGAAACCCAGCATCAGTATAGCATTGAAGATACAAAGGCGAATCTGCAGGATTCTCTTCTTAAATAAAAAGATAGTTATCAGGGACAGGATAGAGATCACGGCTGTCAGGGCAAAAAGACCCCAGGTAGGATAAATCAGTTCCGGTTGTGCAGCGATCGTACTGATACCTGTCGCATCGAAAGAATAAAACTGATCGCCGGCCTGAAACATAGCCAGCGGTAAAAACAATGTTGCGACCATCAAGGCCACGATAATTAGCAAGTAAACTGTTTGTATTCTCTGTAACATAATTTTTAAAGTTGACAGTTGACAGTTGACAAGTGACAGGTAAAGAAAAACAGGAAACAGACTAATAAAAATGGACAATTGCATTTTTATTAATTACAATTGCCCATTATATTTGGAACATTTCACTGTCAACCGTTACTTGTCAACCGTCAACTCGTTAAAAGTTATTCTTCTCCTTAGCAGGGTTTTTATAATAAACCTTACCTTCTTCATACTCCTGAGCAGCGATCAGCGTCGGCTTCGGAAGTTTTTCATAATAACGGGAGATCTCGATCTGCTCTCTGTTTTCGAAAACTTCTTCCAGGTTATCGTTATAAGAAGCAAATTCCTGAAGTTTCTTTTCCAGGTCCTGCTTCATTTCAACACCAATCTGGTTAGCCCGTTTACCAATGATCATTACTGTTTCATACACATTTCCCGTGTCAGCCGATAACTTCATCATGTCACGGGTAACCGTATTCGAAGGGGCGTTAGACTTTCTGTAATCCATCTTTGCTTTATTGATTAAATAATATCGTTAATACACATCTGTTATTCTCTTGCTGGCATAATCGTAGAACTTCTGTGCCTGTTTTACGTATTTGCCTTCCGGATATTCGTTCATGTAGGTGTAGTATTCGTCTACTACCTCACGATAACGACCTTGCAACTTTTCTTCCACACTGGCAATAGCCTGCTCATACTTCGCACGCAATATGTAGAACATAAACTCTTCCCGGTATTTCGAGTAAGGATAGTTCTTCAATGCATTCTCAGCGGTAATCACGGCAGACAAATAGTTATTGTCGCGCATGTAAGTACCCAGGTTAAAATACAGCCTTACAGCCAACAGTTCCTTGTAAGCCAACTTCTCCTGCAATTCGAACATGATCTTCTGGGCTTCGGCTGCACGTTCGCTCTGCGGATAATACTCCAGATAGAGCTGCAACTGGTTGATAGCTTCATACGTCTGTGTCTGGTCTAACCGCGGATCGGGTGAGTCCAGATACAAACCATATCCCGAATAGTAGCGAGACAACTCCGTGTATTCGCCTTTCGGGTAGGTAGTATAATACGTATTAAAGTATTGCGAAGCCGTCTGGTAATCTTTCTGTCCGTAATAGCTTTGGGCCAGCAGGTACAGGGATTCTTCGGCATAAGCAGTTCCTTTAAAGATTGTAACCAGTTCATCCAGCAAGGTAGCAGACTTGTTGTATTGCTTTGCATTGAAATACTTCTTTGCATACGAATACTTCAGTTCATAGTCCGTACTTTTCAATATCTTGTTATATTCTCCACAGGAGGATAACAAGACCGTAATCATCATCAATAAAAATACAACCTTTTTCATTCACATACTTTTAGCGCGCAAAGTTACATTTTTTATTGCAAAATAACGAAGCGCATAACGTTAATATTTACAACTTATATAAATCGCTGGCAGCAATAAGCTCCAGTTTATTGGCTTTCAGAACCTCCGCACACTTCTCCACATTGTCGGGACGGATGATCACATTAGCCGCCTCTCCCTGTGAGAATGCATACATATATTCGACAAAAATGCCAGCCGAGGTAATGATTTCCATTGCCTTTGCCAGTGCACCCGGTTGATTGGGGCAATGCAGGCACACCACATCCGCCACACTCACCGCATATAATTTTTCGCGAAGTACCTGAATTGCTTTTTCCGTATCCGATACGATCAGACGCAGGATACCGAAATCAGAATTCTCTGCCACCGTAAAGGCCGACATGTTCACTCCCGCTTCACCCAAAATCTTTGCCACTTCCGTAAAACGGCCTTTCTTGTTCTCAAGAAAGATAGATAACTGTTTAATTAACATAGCACTTTATTTTTTTAGGTTTAAACTAACTTACGATTGTCGATCACGTGTTTAGCCTTACCCTGACTGCGTTCGAGGCTACGCGGTTCCACAATCTTTATATCAGGCTGAATACCGATTACGCTCTGCATACGGGCGGCGATCTTCTTCTTCAGCGCGATCATCTTGTTCATTTCGTCCGAATAGTAATCCGGGCGTACTTCCACCTGAATCTGGAAGGTATCGGTATTGTTCACACGATCCACCACGATCAGGTAATGCGGTTCGAATTCCGGCATTTCCAGCAATACAGACTCTACCTGTGACGGGAATACGTTTACACCACGGATAATCATCATATCGTCACTACGTCCGAGGATACGACCCATACGTACAGCGGTACGCCCGCATTCGCACTTTTCATAGATCAAGTGTGTCAGGTCGCGCGTACGGTAACGGATCATCGGCATACCTTCCTTGGTCAGTGTTGTAAACACCAGTTCGCCCTGTTCGCCCGGAGCTACCGGCTGCAAAGTCACCGGATCGACGATTTCAGGGAAGAAATGGTCTTCCCAAAGGTGCGTACCGTTCTGGCACTGGCATTCGCCTCCTACACCCGGGCCGCAGATTTCTGTCAGGCCATAGATATCGTATGCTTTGATGTTCAGCTTTTGTTCCAGTTCCTTACGCATATTTTCCGTCCAGGGTTCCGCTCCGAAAGCTCCTACCCTCAACTGGAACTCTTCCAGAGGAATACCGGAACTGTGGATCGTTTCCGCCAGATACAAGGCGTAAGAAGGCGTACAAGCCAACCCTTTTGCTCCGAAGTCGTGCATCAGTTGTATCTGTTTCTGCGTGTTACCGCTACTCATCGGAATAACGGTTCCACCGATATTTTCAACTCCCCCGTGAGCCCCCAGTCCACCGGTAAACAAACCGTAGCCGTAGGAAACCTGCACAGAGTCGTCTTTTGTAATGCCATAGGCCGTCAGGCAGCGTGCCACCACTTCCGACCAGATAGACAAATCCTTACGGGTATATCCAACCACGATCGGTTTTCCTGTCGTACCCGAAGAGGCATGTAAACGAACAATTTCAGACATCGGCACAGCCATCAGTCCGAAAGGGTAATTATCTCTTAAATCCTGCTTTACCGTGAACGGCAGCTTGGATATATCCTCAATCGATTGAATATCATCCGGGGTAATACCCATTTCCTGCATTTTCCTGCGATAGAAAGGGGTGTTATGGTAAACGTGTTCAACAACCCGTTTCAACCGGATACTCTGTAATTTCCGCATTTCTTCGCGGTCCATACATTCAATAGTCTCATTCCAAATCATGGTATCAGTTTGTTATCTTTTAAATGTTAGTAGTCTAAATCTGTCGCAAAGTAAGAACTTTTTTACTAACTGGCAATAAATAATAAGGGTAAATCAAAACATTGTATCTTTGCGGTGCGATAAGAAAAGAAACAGCCAAATGAAACGGAATATACTTGCACTCTACATTATTAAGTTATCCAAATGGTTTACCCTGGTCATGCCGATCATCGTGCTCTTCTATGAAGACCATGGGCTGGGGTTGCAGGATGTCTTTATCCTGAAAAGTGTTTATTCCATAGCCGCCGTAGCGCTGGAGATACCTTCGGGCTATCTGGCAGACGTTTGGGGACGTCGCAAATGTCTGATATTGGGATGTATCCTTTTCTTCTTCGGTTATTTGTGCTATTCCTTCACCTCCACCTTTGCTGCTTTCGTCATTGCGGAAATCCTGCTGGGAACGGGGCAGACGCTTGTCAACGGGGCCGACTCCGCCCTACTGTACGACACGACCGTCCAGTACAAAAAAGAAAATCTTTACCTGCGTTATGAAGGGCGTATCACCATGATCGGCAATTTTGCCGAAGCCATTGCCGGAATCTTCGGCGGACTATTGGCTGCCTATTCCCTCCGTTATCCCTTCTACGCACAGGCTGTGATCGCTTTCAGTGGTATCCCTGCCGCCTTTGCCCTGCAGGAGTTGAAGATAAAAAGCAAAATACAAAGCCCGGTAAGCGAGATTGTGCGGATCATCAAATATTCGCTTATCACCAACCGCCAGTTATG
This sequence comes from Parabacteroides timonensis, assembly GCF_900128505.1. Lineage (NCBI taxonomy): Bacteria > Pseudomonadati > Bacteroidota > Bacteroidia > Bacteroidales > Tannerellaceae > Parabacteroides > Parabacteroides timonensis. Next base: position 367,827 of record NZ_LT669941.1, on the reverse strand, counting down.
CTATAACATCATGTTTTCGGGAATAATCGGAGCTGCCACCTTGACAATGGCCTGGTTCGTACAACCCTACCTGATGTATATGAAAACACCTACCTCCTGGTTCGGAGTGATCTGGACGGTACTTAACCTGACCGTCGGTATCGCCGCCCTTTACTCGGATCGGGTAGACAGTTATTTCGGCCCTAAAAAGATGGGGATACTGATCTTGTTCTTTGTCGTAGGGGGCTATATTGCGTTGGCCTTCAACCTGACCTATGCCGGCTTGTTCATCCTCTTTATATTCTATATCTTCAGGGGATTCGCCACACCTATATTAAAAGGATATATCAACCAGATGACTTTCTCGGAGATGCGTGCCACCGTCCTCTCCATCCGCAACTTCATCATCCGCCTGATGTTTGCTGCCATCGCTCCGTTCATCGGCTGGTTGAACGATATGTATTCACTCCGGATCGCTTTACTGGCATCGGCTGCGATTATCCTGGTTCCGGGAGCCTTGTTCCTCTATTTACAGTTGAAATATACAGAGAAACCGGTCGATAGTAAATAAATTTACCTATCTTTGGGAAAGACATTTAAACTATCGGGGCCATGAAAACGAAAGTCATTCTACATTTATTAATTACGTTCTGCCTACTATTTACCCCCACTTACGCGTCTGCTACCGGACAAGCTAGCGAACGTATAATTATCAATGGAGAGAGATTAAATATGTTAACACTTCCCATTGAACAAGAAAAGGCGGAATCTGACCGATCAGGTTCCGCACTTTCTCACTACGGAGTTCTATCTACTCCCGGTCACCGGAAGCAAGTCGCTTGCATGTATATAAAAACCGCGTATATGTACCATAAAACTGCTTCCTTCAAATGTATCAGGATTCACTATATTAAACTCCTTCCGGTCCTTTGACATATCAGAAAAAGATTCTACAACCCACTGAACTAACTTTTGCTCCCTAGCAAGAAAAAAATCACGATATTCTTTAGGGATAGCAATGTTGTAATAACTCATCTTTAGCTCGTTTGTAAAGATGATCTCCGCATACACTCTTCTCAATATGTCACGTTCCGAAGATGTTAACGGTTCAAATATCCTAAAAAAAACAACAGCTTTATTTCTTACATTCTCAATCTTAAAGGGATACTCAAATCCCCACGTATGCCCCTCCGCTTTCAGAACAGGCATTGATTTTCCTTTCGGAGTAAGAAAAATAGTGTTTCCCGATACTTTTTCATCAACCAGATGGAAATCTTGAGCTTTACACGCGAAAATGCTAAAAAGCATTATTAAAGTAATAATATTTATTCTTATCATGATACCCTAATTCAATATATAACAACGAGATCCCGATTCAAGGAATTCGTCTATCTAACTTATCGGTTCCATGCCTATAGAAAGAACGAACTCCAATAGAATATATTCCACCAACAAAAGTTTCATCAAAATCAAAATATTTCTTATACTTCATTATGTTATTATAAGTACATACCCACTTATAAATAGATTTTTCTTTTTCGATCATAAAACCTCGATATTTTTCAGGAAACTGAACCTCATAATAATCTGTTTTAAATTCTTTCGAAAAATTAATCGTAAGAAGAACCTGCATCATTACCATCCGTTCTTCATCTTCTAAAGGTTCAAATATTCGAAAAAACTCAATAGAAAGTTCCTTTACCAGACCAATAGCATCACTAAAATAATATTCCCGATTACCTTCGTAATTCGGTTTAATTTTATCTTTCGGAGTTAACACAATTCTACCATGTGAGAAACTTTCATCGAACATAGTAAACTCTTGTGATCGAATAGAAATGCAGTATAAATTAACCAACAAAAACAAAACAATCGTTCTCATAAACATAAATATTTAAAATGTTAATATCCTATAGGAGGCATGGGAGGTACTGGCTTTCTGAAAAAATGCAATAATAATAATGGTTCAAAATTGTCTAAATAATCGCCAGGATACCCCTACCAAATCTTCCCTAGCCTATTGAATCCCCAAACATCTTTGAATTGGCCATATCTATTATAATAAATATCATCTATCCAAGGCGTGTATTCATTTACAAATACAGCTCTACTATCAGTTGCTACAGGAAAGAGATTATAACCCACTCCATCTGCTATTCCTGCTAAATCAAAATAGACTTTCACCTCAAATTCAAAATTTCTATATTTATCAACCATATCTTTTCCATAAAAACATTGATGTTGAACAGCATGTAACAACTCCTCTATCATTTGCTGTATAGTAACACTATCAAAATTTCTAACTATTATTGATTTATCACTAGTTTCATAATGTGCTATATGCTCCGAAAAAGGATCACTATAAAATTTAATCTTTACCTTTTGTGAAACCATATAATTTAACACCGACGATCCTGTAGGAGTACTTTTGAAACTATTAATTATTTTATCCAAACGTGACTTTTGTTGTATATCCAACGTAGAACCTATATCATATATTTGCTTCAAATTAGTAAAGACATACTCTTGTTTACCCGTAGAAGGGTTATAATGAGTAGTTCCACCGCCACTGCTTCCCCCACCGCCTGTGTTAGGTAAATCAGGAATACCTCCCGGTGTATAAGAAGGCGACTCTATTATATCATCCGGATCATACCCTCCTGTTATAGAGCCACTGCCTCCACCTCCAACAACGCCGCTGCAAGCAGTTCCGAGATATATGTCAGAATCATCCCATCGAACATAAAGGTCGACACAAACGACCGGGACAGATTTGGTTAGAGCCTCTATGTTTTCTTGTTGCAGCTTATTCTCTTCATCAATAAACTGACTCTCACAGCTCAATACTGCTAAAAAGGATATGAAATATATTACACGGCAAGTACTTTTCATAAGCAAATTCTTTTAAGGTTAGAAAAATCAACCAGGACGAACATCCCTGTCCATCCTGGTTTTAAAATAATGTGTCTTGTTTAGGTTCTTTCAGGTTTTGGCTTCAAAGGTTTAATTAACAAACCTACTCGTTGATTTTAATAATGTATGATTAAATAAAAAAGTGAGTTTATCAGTTGACGCCGGTGCGGGTATCCCACCACATCTGTTTACCCCAGACATAATCCTGGATACCTGTTGCAGCAGTAGTTACATTCGCTTCGTTATACAGATACTGGTTCTGCGGATACGGGAACCGGAAAGGCACATCATTGTGAATCCCTTTATAAGCAGAACGTGCACCCGGATACTGAGGCGTAACGCCATCCGCAGCCACCGCTGTATGGATATAGGTCGGATAGCCTGTACGGCGATACAGTGACCAGGCTTCGATATTCTGCTTGAACAAAGCTACCCACCATTCGAAATACAGACATTCGTACGAACCGTCCCATTTTCCTTTTCCTGCCAGATAAGCATCGGCAGCAGCAGTATCGATATCGTTATCTTCCATAGAAAGACGAACAGCCTTTTCATAAGCATCGGCAGCAGTCATCGGGACTTTCCAACCTTTTAATGCAGCTTCAGCCATGATGAAATAGTTTTCACAAGCACGGTAGAACGGAGAGAAACCTGCCGGATCTTCACGATACTTAGCCCCCATACGGGAGATAGCATCCACCGATACTGGATCGTTTTTCGCACCATTTTCAAAACCACGGTATTCACCGTCAGATTTTGCCGGCTTCGCAAATGTAGCAATACGAGGGTCTTCCTTCATCTTCAGATGGTCGATAAAAATTTCCGACATACCATCGTCATCACGTGTACGGAAGTTATTGTAATAACGTTCAAAATAATCACCTGAACCCTGCCACCAGAAATAAGCATTATCTGCACATTCCGTAATATAAGGATAGGCTGTCGGATTACCGAATATTTCTTCAACAACAGCTTGCGATTCAGGATATACCCCTGAAATACGCATTGCTACACGCAAACGCAATGAATTACAGAACTTCTGCCATTTGGTTACATCCTTTTTAAATAGAAAGTCACCCTCCCCCAGATCGTCGGAACCCAATCCGGTAGCCCAACTATCGGCGGCCGTTTTCAGGTTTGCCAATATCTGCGGATAAATTTCCGACTGTGCATCATAAGGAGTCTTCAGTACGCTTCCGGCCTCCGGAGCACCTTTGAATGCCTCCGAATAAGGAATATCGCCAAAACAATCGGTACACATAAACATCAGGTAGTTTTGTAATGTAATACACACATTGCGCATGTTCTTATTTTCTTCCTGGGCCTCTTCTGTCTGATCCAGGATATCCTGCAACTGTACATGCCCATAATACGATTGGTACCAGCGGTTACCGTACGTATTGTTGGAAGGAATATAACCGCTATAATCGTTCAAATATTTTATTTCAGAAACATAACCGGCCCACTGGGCTATATCCAGATCACCTCCATACTGATCCGCCGTCTTGCGAATCATGTTCCCCAGCACATTAGTGAACGGCACTTTGGTGTAAGCATCCGGGTCGGTATTGATTTCATCAAACGAACTTGTACATCCTGTGGCAATCATCGCAACCGAGAGTGCCCATATTTTATATTTATTCTTCATAACCCTATTTATTATTCAGTTAAAATGTCAGACCTAATTTAAAACCTATACTACGTGAATTCGGAGTAGAGGCCTGTTCGAAACCTACACCACGGCTATCACTGGACACACCACCCGTTTCCGGATCAAGACGCAATGTATTGGAAGAATGTACCCACAGCAAAGCCAGATTTGTCCCGATCAGGGAAACCGTTGCACGGCTGAAATATCTGGTTTTCTTCAGGAACGATTTAGGCACGTCATAAGAGATATATGCTTCGCGTAATTTCAGGAAAGAACCGTCGAACACATACGTTTCAGCACAACCGTTCGAATTGAACCAGGTATATGCATCGGTTTCAAAATTGTTTTCCATATATTTGCCACTTGCATCAGGTATAACGAAACGTTCGTTCGTCATTACATCTTTACCAGCGACGATAGCCCGTTCACGAATACCGTTCTCGGCTGTCACAGCGGCTACACCAGTTTGATAAGAGTGATTCATACTTTGTGACCAGATATCACCACCGATACGTAAATCAAGCAGGAAGCCGAAACCGAAATTCTTGTAGGTGAAGTCATGACGCCATCCCATCAAGAAGTCGGGCGTAACATTCCCAATTACTTTCGAAGCATCTTTCTGCGGAGTTCCGTTTGCATATAATTTGATCGCACCGATCTGGTCGGCAGTAGCGTTACCGGCAGTAACATCCTCTTCGCTTACGCGGGCATATCCTTCACCCACCAGGGCTCCCCATTTTTCGCCGACACGTGCCTGTGTATCGATACCCCATGTCCAACCCATACCATAAGATTCAAGTAAAGGCTTACCAGTTTCCGGGTCATTGTAAAGTTCCACGACCTTGCTTCTGTCTTTTGCAAAATTCAATGTGGTCGACCAGTTAAAGCCATCATCTTTACTGCGGAAAATATCCCCTCTTACCTGGAGTTCGATACCTTTATTATCTATTCGTCCGGCATTTACCAGCATAGAAGAAAATCCGACTACATTGGAAGTTGAAACCGACAGGATCTGGTCTTTGGTCCGTTTCTGATAGTAAGCCAAGTCGAAATGCAAACGATCATCGAACAAGCCGACTTCGGTACCTACTTCCCAGGTCGTAATACTTTCCGGTTTCAGGTCGTAATTAGGATATGTGTAACTCTTATACATCTGTGACACGCCATTGTAAGAAGATGATTCAGCATAATAGTAGTAACTATTACGATAAGCAGACGTAGCCGAACCGATCTGTGCAATACCTCCGCGCAGTTTCCAGAATGTAAGAATATCATTTTGCAGGTTTTCGAAAGATGCAGTCGGGATCCAACTCAAACTTACCGAAGGATAGAAGAAAGAATCGTGTATGGTAGAACTCCAGTCATTACGCGCACTGGCATCCAGATATAACTGGCTCCTCCATCCCACTGAAGCATTCGCATAGACAGAGTTCGAACGGATATGGCTATGATCCATTGTAGCAACGGCAGTACCTTTCGTATTAGCCATTGTATAAACACCGCGCACGGTTAATGCGTCCGCACCGATTTTGCTAGTCTCCCAACTAAGATCGCGATAATTGGCCCCTATTACACCACTCAGATTAAAATCGCCGAATGTCTTGTTTATCGTTGCAAGAAAGTCTGCATTCAACTCTGTGTTCTTAGTGGCCTGCTGGTAGAATGCACCGTCAGGCCAGTCGCCACGGTCGATATAATGACGTTCGAATGTCTGCATATTATAGTAATCCATACCGATACGTCCTTCAAACTTCAACCAGTCGAATGGTTGATAAAACAATGAAGACTTACCGAAGATACGGTCACGCTGGAGACTGTTCGTATTTACATTCACAGTAAAATACGGGTTCATATGGTAGGCATCAATCCAGTTGTAATAAGTATAATCGCCATTGGCATCCCGTTGATCCCAATTATCTTTCAAGGTTTGCATGTTGATCTGGCGACCGGTCCATGCTACCAGCGAGTTGATCGGGTTATTACTACCGTATCCCTGTCCGATCAGGTTATCACTCTGTGTGCGGGTATAACTGGCAGAAAGGTTAAAGGAGATATATTTATTCAACTTCATATCCGTATTTACCTGGCCGGAATATTTCTTCTGGTCGGTATTGGGCACAGTTCCTTTTTGGTCGCGATAAGAAAGGGAGGCGCGTGTAGTTACTTTTTCGCCTTTTGCTTGTACAGAAATCATGTGGTTCATAGAAAGGCCAGTCTGGAAAAAATCTTTTACATTGTTAGGGTGGGATACCCAATCGGTATATTCCCCGTTACTGTCGTACTGGCTAATTTTCAGCCCTGCATCCAAACGAGGCCCCCATGATTCATCATAATCTGTATTTACGTTTTTTGAATAGTCAAAACCATATCGAGTTGCATAGTCCTGATAACTCAGGTTAGAATACGGGCCGTTTTTCCAGTGGTATTCATCACCGTCATGTCCCTGGCCATAAGAATTTTGCAACTTAGGCAGGTTGGCAGCAAAGTCCATTGTCACGTTCATATCATAAGAAACAGACACACCATTGCCGCTTTTGCCGGATTTGGTCGTAATCAGGATAACCCCGTTACCGGCACGCATACCGTACAGGGCAGCCGAACCTCCTTTCAATACGGAAATAGACTCTATATCTTCCGGGTTAATATCATTCAGCCCCGACCCGTAGTCGACCCCTTTATAATAGTTATCGCCCGTACGTTGCGTATCGTTGGAAATAGGAATACCGTCCACAACGATAAGCGGCTGCTGGTCGTTAGCCAACGAAGAGTTTCCACGCACAGAGATACGCGAAGAGGCTCCCACCGTACCACCGAACTGGTTGATCTGTACACCGGCCACCTTACCGGTCAACGAACTGGTCAGGTTGGCACCACCGGCCTTCGTCAGTTCGTCCGCTTTCACTTCTTGAATAGCATAACCCAGTGATTTTTTTTCACGGTTCAACCCCATTGCCGTTACGACAACTTCTTCAAGGTGTTTCACATCCGATTGAAGAACAACCGTTACGTGAGGTTTTACAGCGATCTCCTGCATTGTCATGCCGACATAGGAGACTTGCAAGATTTTGTTTTTCTCAGGAACATCGAGGGAGAAATTTCCGTCCAGATCGGTGATAGTTCCGATACTTGTTCCTTTTACCAGGATAGTAGCACCGATAATCGGTTCTCCGTCATCGCCCGAGGTCACCGTTCCGGTTACCTTTACTGTCTGGGCCAGCACTATGCTTATACTAGCAAAGAAGAATAGCATAGTAATTGTAAATCGCTTCTTCATAGACACACTTGTTTTAATTCAGATTAACTTAATATTTATACCATTTCTTATCTCGCAGACATAGTCTTAGAAGAACTATGTCTATCGTTAAGAAGTAAGCCTTAATAATGAATAGCTTTTAATATATATTCACACCGATGGAGAAGTTTCATTAGAGGCGTATGGTTAGGAGAAATGTTATGAAGTGATATTATTCAATCGATAATAATATCAAATTATTTCTTATAAGGCTTGTTTAATTTATAATTTTTACTTATGTTTGCATTGTTATATAAAATATTAAGTCCTCGGTAAAGTTATTTTATCGGCTATTCCAGGAGAGGATATGCTAATTTACCGATAGATTAAGTATCAATTTCCGGATCATATTCCAACTAAAAGATACTTAGATTATACCTTGTTTTTTATCAAGGCTCTGTATGTATTTATTGAGCTAACATAATCAACAACTTAAATCTATATATTATTGTATAATAAAAAAATGTNTCGATTGAATAATATCACTTCATAACATTTCTCCTAACCATACGCCTCTAATGAAACTTCTCCATCGGTGTGAATATATATTAAAAGCTATTCATTATTAAGGCTTACTTCTTAACGATAGACATAGTTCTTCTAAGACTCTTCCCTCCCTTCCTCTCTTTTTTAAACGTCTGACCTCTCCTGACAGTCATTTGTCTTTTCCCTCATATTCTATATATAAACAAAGATATTCATAGTCTGTAAAGATGTTTGATTTTTACGGGGATTGTACCTCATTACGCAGTATATCTCCGTCCGTTTGCTTCAGTCGACGGATAGAAATACAGAAGAAACAGTTTTGCTTCCTCCCTAAACTTCGACATTCTCCCAAAAACAGGCAGGCTGTCCGGATATAATGATTTTCTACCCGGACAGCCTGTCTCTATACTGTTAGCCATATATTTTCAAAACGATCCTAGCGGACGATGACCAATTCCGAATGTGAGCTGACCACCACCAAATAGCAGCCTTCCCTCAGGCCGCTGAAGCGCGTCGTGCCTTCCGCTTCGCTGCGACGGGGGCAAACGTTACAATGCCTGTATCTCCACTTCACTAAGACCGGTGGCTTGCTGGATGGAGGCCACATCCATACCTAGCTGCTTGAGGCGAATGGCAACGCTTTTAACGCCTTCAAGGAGACCTTCGGCAAGGCCCTTAGCTTCGCCTTCCGCACGACCTTTGGCTTCACCTTCTGCACGGCCCTCGGCACGACCTTTCTCCATCCCGATCTCTATCCCTTCCTCCAACTTCGTTTCCATGCAGGCATACAGGTCGCGTTCGGTGGAGAGGCTGAGTTCGTATGCCAGGCGTTCGTCCGGTGTCATACGTTCTATTTCGGCCAGGCTTTTCAGCTTCTGGAAGATTTGTTCGTTTAGTTCTAATGGTAGTCGTTCCATGATTTCTATATTGTTTAGTACATATAAAAACTTCTTATAAAAAGTATCGCATTCGGAGAGCTTCAAGCGAAACTTGGGCATCTCCAGATAGACTTCCGTCAGGGTGTCGCTGAAAGGTTCTTTCAGTTCACGATCCATGCGGATAACGTTCCAGTGGTATTTATCCGGGTATCGACGATCCATGATGTAATTCAGAAAACAGACTACATACACGCGATTCACCGAATAATTCCAACGGAGACGTTTCAAGGGGGGGTTATCTCCCTCGCCTTTTTCCTGCATCTCCTTCTGAGCCTTTCGCTCCCGCTCCAGCATTTCTTTGGCGTATGTGGCCTGCTGTTGGATGGCGAAGGAGGCGTAATATAATACCCGGTCGGAGAAATATTTCTGGGAGTTCTTCTGAACCTCGACGATTATCAGCTCATGGTTACTCGTTTCGCAGAAAATGTCGAATACAGCTTTGCGGTCTCCACGACTCAACCCAAGGGCTTCTACATTACGGAAACTGATATCCGTAATACACTCATTCAGTAGACTGTTCAGGAAGAGGATGATCATTTCCTTGTTGATCTCACTTCCGAAGATCCTTTTAAAACCCTCATCCGTAAAGGGATTGATAAACTTCTCCTGCGGAGGAAAAACTTCATTTGATTTCATAGACAAGACTTTTTGGTTTAATACCCCACTACCGACCTGATAGCGAGACTTTGCAAATATAGAGATTCTCCGGAAAATGCCAAAAAAGTTTCAATGGATTTTCAAGGCAACTGCACCAAAATCCAAGCCCCAAGTACGCGGATAATATTGTTGCACCTTTACAGGGCAAAAAACAGAGGGATATCCAAATAATAACTTATACCCGGTATAACCGCCCTCGCTATGCCTTCCCGGATAAAGGGCGGGCAGACCCCGCCCCTACGGTGGTTATCGAACGATAACCACCTCGCTATGTGTTCCCACTACCACCAGGTAGCTGCCTTCCCTCAGGCCGCTGAAGCGCGTCGTGCCTTCCGATTCGCTGCGACGGAGGCATTGGCCGGATAGCGCATAGATGGCTATCGGGAGCCTCGTCGGGGTGTCGACCACGATGGTGCCTCCACGTTCCGTACGGATACGGATGGAGGCGGCGGCGATCTCTTCGTTGCCCACGGGGTGAAGCGCACGGAACCAGGCGTAAGCCTCGGTGTCTTCACGCAGACGGAAGGTCAGCGGCGAGCGTCGACTGCCGTCCATCCACTCGACGAAGGTGCGATGGGTGTCGCTCACGGCCGTGAGCGTCAGCTCCGTGCCGAAGGGGTAACGGAGCGCGTCGGATGAAGGGGAAGACGAAGCGGGCGTAACTGCGATACCCACGCCGCTGCGATAGAGGTCGTCGCCCTCGAAGAGGCTGTCGGCGGGAAGCGTCAGGGTGTAGGTGCCGTAGCCGCTCACTTCGCCGATACGGATGTCGCAATCGTCGTCGTAGACATAGACGCGGTAGTTGCCTCGCGTGTCGGGTCTGAGCGTGTTCCACCAATAGCCGTCGACGGTGACGGTCGGATACTCGCCTGTGCCTGCCGGGTCGATCTCGATGGAGAAGTCGATGTAGCTGCCTTCGCGCACCTGATGCGTACCGCCGCCGTGGATGATGGCTCCGGTGATCGACTCGGGGATCGTGACGGTGTAGTAGACAGGTTCGGGGTCGGGAGTTGGGTCGGGCGCTGGGGCTGGCTTCACTTCCTTGAAAGTAGCCGTGACGGTTACGGCCTTAGCTGGCATCTTAAAAGTACGTTCGTTGCCGGAACCGGAAACATTCGTACCAGTCACATTCAGTGTTTCCAGCTCGTAGTCTTTATCAGGGGTGACCGTTAGGGTGACAATCTCGCCTTCAGAGGCTATTGTCTTATCAGTTTTAACTGTACCATTAGTAATACCAGCATCAATCGTGATCGTATAGCCTTTTTTTGTTTTAATATTCACCTCGATTGGCAAAGAAGCAAAGCTGCTTTCCGTAGCCTGGATACGGGCATAGAAGATGTATTCGGTCTCAGGAGTAAGATCGCCAAAGGTTGGACTTGGCTGCCAAGCGATGGTAGGAGACTCATCAGTACTCTCTTTCCTATACTCAATATCCTTACCTTCTATATCTGTAGTAGCTTTCAATGTAATACTGGTTGCTGTTATCTCTTCCTCATCCGCCGAAAGTGTCGGGCTTGCCGGGCGTGAAAGGGCGATGACATCGCTGATCTCTTTAGGATCAACAGTCTTGTTACGAACGTAGATAGTAGAATTGTCATCCCAAGTAATTTTACCTGACGGCAATGGAGAAGAAAACGATAAGTCTGTTGCCACTTCATAACTTGCGCCACTCTTCACTTCCTCCTTTTCGAAGTCTATCGCTTCCGTCACAGCCACAACCTCCAACTCCACTGTCGGCGGCTCGCAACCCTCAAAGTATGGCAAAGTGAGAGTAGCGTTTTCATAATTAGCGGAACCTATCCAAGAAGCGTCTTCCAAGTTATCATTCATCTCATTAGCCAAATCTTTAGCCGTTTTCGGGTCGGCTTTCTCATTACCACTATCGGTGCCAGCCCCAACCCCTTTCATTGCCGTTCCTACAAGGTAGAAGCAGGCGGTAATTTCACCGCCGTTGTTATAGCCACACACGCCACCGACCTT